>DATBMA010000026.1:0-5406 GCA_036555105.1 Acidimicrobiia bacterium | reverse complement strand
GAGCCTTGAATGAACCGTCGCGGTACTCGACCATTGAGTGCACGATGCTTTGCGGGTGCAAAACCACTTCGATCTCGTCGAAGCCGAAGCCGAACAGGTGGTGGGCCTCGATCACCTCCAAGCCCTTGTTCATCAATGTGGCCGAATCGACCGATATACGCCTCCCCATGTCCCAAGTGGGATGGGCGAGGGCCTGTTCGGGAGTGACCGCCTCCAGCTCTGAGCGGTCCATCCCCCGGAAGGGCCCGCCGCTGGCGGTGAGGATGAGGCGGCTGGCGGCTGGGCGGGGCTCGCCCAACAAGCACTGGAACACCGCAGAGTGCTCGGAGTCGACCGGGATCAGCTCTCCTCCACCGGCGGCTGCGGCCTCCTGGACCAGCTCCCCCGCCGCCACCATCGACTCCTTGTTCGCCAGCCCCACACGGTTGCCGGCTTCCAGCGCGGCCAGGGTCGAGCCCAGGCCGGCCAGCCCGACGATGCCGTTGATGACGATCGTGTTGGGGGAGGCAGCCAGGGCGGCGACGGCGTCGGCGCCGAACGAGACCCGGCCGGCACCGATCCGGGCAGACATGGCATCGCGTTCCTCTGCGCTCCCGCCCGCAACCGCCACGGACGCCTGCGGGTATCGCTCGGCCAGGGCTCCGATCTGGGGACCGGGGTAGCGGGCGGCCAGACCCGTTACCTCCATCCCAAGATGGTCTGCCACTTCCAGGGTCTGGGTCCCGATCGATCCGGTGGCGCCCAGCACCACCAGGGGCCTGGTCACAGGATGCCGGCCACCCGGAAGTACAGATAGACGACAGGGGCAACGAACAGGAAGCTGTCGATCCGGTCCAGCATCCCTCCGTGCCCCGGAAGGATCGAGCCCATGTCCTTGACCCCGAGGGTCCTCTTCACCATCGACTCCGCCAGATCACCGAGGGGGGCGAGCAGCACGACCAGCCCGGCAGTGATCCCCGCCTGGGCGAGATCGAACGGGAAGAAGTCGATGGTCGAAAGGATCAGGGCCACCAGCACCGTGAAGATGGCCCCGCCCAGATATCCCTCCCAGGTCTTGCGGGGTGACAGCTGGCGAGCCAGCGGGCGGCGGCCGAAGGCCCGCCCGACGAAGTATCCGGCGGTGTCGAACAGCGCCACCAACAGCACCAGGAAAAGGATCAGAGGGATGGCGTCGGGGGCACGACCCACCACCACCGCGAACAGCAGCAAGCCGGCCCAGGCCGCTCCGAACACCGTCACTGCCGCGTTGTCGAGCGGTTTCCTGCGACTGACCAACGAGTAGAAGAGACTGGTGAGCAGGAGGGTTGCGACCAACGCGCCAAGGATCGGAGCGCTGCCGCGGGCATGAGCCCCGATTGCCCCTCCCAGCACGCCGGCCAGGCCGGCGATGGCGAAGGGCGAGTAGCCGTGCTTGCGAAGCGTCCCGTAGAACTCGGCCAGACCGACCAGGGCGATCAAGGTCACGAAGGCGGTGAACCACCAGCCGCCCAGGAAGAGAGTGCCAACGAAAGCGGCGATCAATGTCAAGGCGGTCGCCACGCGGACGGTCAGGTCGGAGGCGGCCGCCTGGTCCAGGTGCTCCATCTCCTCCTCGGTCACACCCTTGCGACCGGTCACGTCATCGAACCCGAGCAACCCCGACCCCACTCCGGCCATCGATGCCGCCACCGCTTGCCGCTCGACCTCCACCTCGGAGGCTCGGGACACCTCGTCGGCCAGCTCGCGGTACTCGGCGGTGGTGGCGGAGAGATAAGTGTCCGAGGAGATCGACCCGGCATCCTCGTCGTCGTCCCCGAGGGACTCGAGATCGATCCGCTCGGGCTCGCCACCGGCCGGCCCCGCTCCGAAGAGGGCTAGGGCCTCATCCATGTCGTCAACCGACCCTCCAACCCCGGTCTCCTGGGCCACCATCTCGTCGCCCTCTTCGTCGTCGCCCTCTTCATCGTCATCCCCATGCTCACCGTCTTCCTCGTCGAGCTCGTCGTCCTCGTCATCCCCGAGCTCATCGTCTTCGTCATCGAGCTCGTCGTCGTCCACGTCCTCCTCGTCCTCTTCCTCCTCGTCCTCTCCGTCCAGCTCATCGTCTTCCTCGTCAAGCTCGTCGTCCTCCAGCTCATCCTCGAGACCTGCGGCCGCCGCCTCCTCATCGTCCGGGGTATCAGCGGCTTCGTCATCGGTCAAATCGAGCTCGTCGGATCCGGCTTCGTCGTCGGGCCGCTCCCAGGGACGGACCTTCCGGGGCGTCTCCAACTCGGCTTCGGTCTCCTCGTCGTCGAGCCCGGGGAGCGAGGGATTGGAGGTGTCGTCGGCCATGCTCACACCTCCATCAGTTCGGTCTCTTTGTGGGCCAGCATGTCGTCGATCTTGGCGACATAGCGGTCGGTCAGCTCTTGCAGATGCTTCTCGGCGCGGCGGATCTCGTCATCGGAGATGTCCCCGTGCAGGGCCTCCACGTCGGTCTTGGTGTGGCGGCGGACGTTGCGGACTGCCACCCGGCCCTCTTCCGCCATGTGCTTGACCAGCTTGGTCAGCTCGCGGCGGCGTTCCTCGGTCAAAGGCGGGAAGGCGATGCGGAGGACGGTCCCGTCGTTGGCGGGGTTGAGCCCAAGGTCGGAGGAGCGGATCGCCTTTTCGATGGCCCCCATCGAGCCCTTGTCGTAGGGGCTGACGATCAGCAGCCTGGCTTCGGGGACCGAGAAGGAAGCAAGCTGCTGGAGGGGGGTGTTGGTCCCGTAGTAGGAGACCTCGATCCGATGGAGGATCTGGGGGTTGGCCCGCCCGGTCCGGACGGTCGTGAACTCACTGGTCAAATGATCGAGCGAGTGCTCCATTCGCCGTTCAGCCTCCAGGAGCAGGTCATCGATCATTCCGCCTCCCTCAGTGGACGATTGTGCCGATCTGCTCGCCCGCAACCGCACGCACGATGTTGCCAGGAACCGTCATATCGAAGACGACGATCGGTACCCCGTGCTCCTTGCACATCGTAACGGCGGTGGCATCCATCACCCGGAGCCCCTGGGAGATGAAATCCATGTATGTCAGCTCTTCGTGGCGCTGAGCCTCATGGTCGACCGTGGGGTCGGCGCTGTAGATGCCATCGACCTTGGAGGCCTTCAACAGGACATCGGCCTCCATTTCCACCGCTCGCAGGGCGGCCGTGGTGTCAGTCGTGAAGAAGGGGTTGCCGGTGCCTGCAGCGAAGACAACCACTCGCCCCTTCTCCATGTGCCGTATCGCACGCAGCCGTATGTATGGCTCGGCCAGCTGCTGCATCGTGATGGCGGATTGGACCCTGGTGGGGACACCGGCGTTCTCCAACGAGTCGCGCAGTGCCAGGGCGTTGATCACCGTCGCAAGCATTCCCATGTAGTCGGCGGTGGCTGGGTCCAGCCCCCGGGCCGCCTGTGAGACACCCCGGAAGATGTTGCCCCCTCCGACCACGATGGCGATCTCGCTGCCGGCGGCATGGGCTTCGGCGACCTCTCCGGCGACCCTCGAAACCGTGTCGGGGTCGATGCCATAGTCGAGTGCAGGATCTGCGAATGCCTCCCCCGACAACTTGAGGAGGACTCTTCGCCTCTTCACTTCACGCCCTGTTCTCCGATGGCCAGTCTGGCGAAGCCTTTAACACCGATGTTCTCCCCCATGCGCATGCCGAGCTGCTGGACCATCTGCTCGATGGTCCCCTCGAACTTCTGGTTGTTCACGAACGTCTGGTCGTAGAGCACGTTGTCCTCGTAGAAGGATTGCATGCGGCCTTCGACGATGCGGGGGATGACCTCGTCCGGCTTGCCTTCCTCCTTGGCCTGTCGGGCGAAGAGGTCTCTTTGCTCCTCCACGACGGTGGGGTCGGCATCTTCCCGCCTGGTCCAGCGAGGATCGGCCCAGGCGATGTGCATGGCGATGTCATCTGCCGTGAGCCGGAAGTCGGCGTTCTTGGCGACGAAGTCGGTCTCACATGTCAGCTGGACCAGGACCCCGGTGACCGGCCGGTCCGACTGATAGTGGACGTAGCTGCCGATGGCACCCTCTGAGGCCTCCCGCTCGGCTCGCTTGGCCGCTTTGGCCAGGCCCTTCACCTTGAGAAGCTCCAGAGCCTGCTCGAAGTCGCCGCCGGTCTCGACCAACGCCCGCTTGGCGTCCATCATCCCGGCCCCACTCGCCTGTCGCAGCCGCTGGACGTCGGCGGCACTCACCTCCGCCATGTCACTCCCCCTTCTCGGCGGCCGCAGCAGCTTCCAGCTCCTCCTGCTCCTGTCGCCGGCGGCCCTTCTCGGCCAGCTCCCTGCCCTCACGGCAGGCCTCGGCTATGGCGTTGGCCACAACTGCGGCCGAGCGGATGGCATCGTCGTTGCCGGCGATCACGAAATCGATCGGGTCGGGATCACAATTGGTGTCGACCAGGGCGATGGCGGTGAGGTCGAGGCGATCCGCCTCCTTGACCGCGGTGTGCTCATTGTTGACGTCGACGATGAACACCGCCTGCGGAACCGCATTCAGCTCGCGCACCCCGCCCAGTGATTGCTGGAGCTTCTCCAGCTCACGCCGCAGCTGGAGCCGCTCCTTCTTGGTGAGCCCGGTGATCTCGGCGGACTCGTGCATCCGCTCGAGCTCTTTCATGTACGAGATCCGCTTCTGAATGGTGCTGAAGTTGGTCAGCATCCCGCCCAGCCAGCGGAAGTTGACGTATGGCATGCCGGCGGTGACGGCAGCCTCTGCCACCACTCCTTGGGCCTGCTTCTTGGTGCCGATGAACAGCACCGTCCCTCCCCCGGCCACGAGGTCCTTGACGTAGGCCGCCGCTGACTCGATCTGCTCGAGGGTCTGACGGAGGTCGATGATGTGGATCCCGTTGCGCTCGCCGTAGATATACGGCTTCATCTTGGGGTTCCATCTCCTGGTCTGATGCCCGAAGTGGACACCCGCTTCGAGAAGCTGCTTCATGCTCACCGTGGACACGGTGGCTCCTTTCTTTCCTGGTTCTTGCCGCCGCCGGCGGGTCCAGGACCAGCCCCGATGGGGGCCTCCTCTTTCCTTGCGGACCAGGAGGAAGCACCGGCGTGAGTAGTTGAGAAGGGATGATAACCCTCCCGCGGGATGTGCTCACCCGGAGGGGAATGCGGCCCGAGCCAGTGCTCAGTGCTCCGAATCCAGTACTCAGACCGGAGCCTCAGCCCTACGGAGCCAGCGTGTTTGGAGGCTCAGGGCATCAACCGTTTCGTGCCCTCAAACACAATGCGGGGGTTCCAGTCTTGGTACTTGGTACTGGGTACTTGGTACTGCTTGTCGCCAGCGCGGCGGGCGACAAGCTCAGCGCGCCGGCGGTTCCGCCATCCGGTGGCGGAGGCTCAGTACCGACTTGGCATGGATCTGGCACACACGCGACTCGGTCACGCCCAAAACGTC
>DATBMA010000005.1:0-15458 GCA_036555105.1 Acidimicrobiia bacterium | reverse complement strand
GTGACCTCGATGTCGGCACCCAGCTCCTGCTTGGCGCGGTCGAGCATGTCGAGGTTGATGTATTCGTCCCAGTTGTAGAGCTTGAGAGGCCCCTCCTCGGAGGGGAGCCCATCGGCGATCATCGGGTTGGAGTCGACCATCGGCTGAGTCGCCGGATTGGCGGGCGTTCCGATCACCACCTGGGCGTCACCGCCGGAGCCGGAGCCGCTTCCGCATGCCGCCAGCAGAGCCGAGAGTGACGGGAAGGCCAGGCCGGCCACCGCCATCGATCGGACGAATTCCCGGCGGGTCATGTAATGGCCTCGCCGGCCGGGGACCCAGTTCTCACGCGGGTGGTAGGTCACATTCCCTCGTTTTCGCCTTGCGGGCACATTACCCAAGGCCTCGGATTGGAGGCGTCCGGCCTAGAGCTCGAAACCAAGCTCGGCGGCGGCCGCCTTCAGGCAGGTTGCCCGCATTTTGGCCGGGGTCACCGCCCGGTCGCCCAACGCCACTTGCAGCGCCAGCCCGTCGATCAGGGCAGCCAGCCTGAGTGCGACCTCTGCGGGATCGCCCCCTTCGAACTCCCCCTCCCGCTGCCCGCGGCGGATGGTCGCCGCGATCGCCTTCCTCCAGTTGCCGTCGAGTCGGTTCCTGGTGGCGGCCAGGGCCGGGTCGAGCCGGGCAGCGGACCACAGCTCCAGCCACAGTGCCCAATTCACCCTGGCTCCTGCCGAGGGAGGGCAGGCGGTCTCGATCATCATGACAAGGCGCTGGCGGGCGGATCCTCCTCCTTGGAGCCGCTCCTCCAGCTGCTCGTAGAACAGCGTGTCCTGATTGATCAGGGCCTCGGCCAGAAGGGAGTCCTTGGTCGGGAAGTAGTGAGCCACCAGCCCGGAGGAGACTCCTGCTCTGCGAGCGATGTCGGCCACTCTGGTTGCGTGCAGCCCATGCTCGATGATCGACCTGGCGGCCGCAGTGAGGATCTCCTGGCGCCGGGATTCAGGGTCTAGCCGACCTGGCATCAGCAGAGCTTGGCACCGATCTCATCGCCGACCCCGCATGTCTCGTTGGTTACCGTCGGAGGGTGGCTGCCTCTCCTGCCGGATCACTGGCGCCGATGCTCGAGGCGCAATCGGTGGCAGTGATCGGAGCTTCCGACCGCCCGGCGAGCTTCGGCTCGATTCTGATGGCCCAGCTGATCGATGGGGGATACGACGGGAAGGTGTATCCGATCAATCCCAGGTACGAGTCGGTTCGAGGTATCGAGTGCTTCACCGGGATCGCCGACTTGGCGGAGCCCGTCGACCTGGTGCTGTTGGGAGTTGCCAACGAGCGTTTGGAGGAGCAGATGCTGGCCGCGGCCGCCAACGGCGCCCGATCGGCGGTCGTCTTCGGCTCCGGGGTCGGTACGGCCGGCGATGGGGCACGGCTATCGGAACGACTGGCGGCGATCGCCGCCGATTCCGCCATGGAGCTGTGTGGCGGCAATGGCATGGGATTCATCAACTTCCGGCATAGGTTGCGGGCGTGCGGCTATTTCGAGCCGCTCGATCTGCCCGCGGGCGACATTGCCTTCGTCACGCACTCGGGCTCGCTCTTCTCGGCGGTTCTCCATGCCAGGCGGCTGCGGATAGGCCTGGCGGTCTCTTCTGGACAAGAGTGGGTCACCACCATCGATCAGTACCTCTCCTACGCGCTCGCAGCCGGGGCCCGCACCGTCGGCCTGTTCGTGGAGGGCTTCAGGCGGGTGGAAGCAATGGCCGCGGCCCTCGACGAGGCCGCAGACCTGGGTGTCCCGGTGGTGGTCTTGGATGCCGGCCGGACCGAACATGCCCGCGAGCTCGTCGCCGCCCACTCAGGGGCGATCGCCGGCTCCGAGCTGCCGCTGCGCGCATACTTCGAAGCCCACGGCGCCCTCATGGTCGACACCATCGCCGAGTTCGTGGACACCGTCGAGCTGTTCGGGGCCAACCGCGCCGCCGGCCCGGGTGGCTTGGCCAGCGTTCATGACTCCGGCGGAGAGCGGGCCCATTTCGCCGACGTGGCGGCCAGGACCGGGGTCGAATTCGCGGAGGTGGGAGCGGCCACCCTCGAGCGGATGCAGGCGGTGCTGGAGCCGGGGCTGGCTCCGGCCAATCCACTCGACGCCTGGGGAACCGGACACGGGCCCGATCAGATCTTCCTCGAGTGCCTCGACGCGCTGGCAAAGGACGAAGAGGTGGCAGCAGTGGTCTTCGCCGTCGACCTCACCACCGAAGACCGCCCCGATGAGGGTTACCCGGGAGTTGCCGTCCAGGCCGCCACGAGAACCTCCAAGCCTTTTGCCGTGCTCAGCAACCTCGCATCTGCCATCGATCCCGCCAGCGCGCAAGAGGTCAGGACGGGGGGAGTCCCGCTGCTGGAGGGGACCGACTCCGGGCTCAGGGCGGTTGCCGCCCTCTTCGAGTGGCGCGATCGCCGAAACCTGGCCAAGCCGTCGGCAGCCTCTGCTCCCGCAGCCACGGTGAACAAGTGGCGGGATCGGCTCCAGGCGGGCGGAGTGCTCCACGAGGTCGAGGCCCTCGATCTCCTGGCCGACTACGGCGTCCAGGTCGTGCGGCACGCGGTCGTGGAGTCGGAGACGGAAGCGGTCGCGGCAGCCGAGGCGATCGGCTTCCCCGTGGTGATGAAGTCGGCTGCCGAGATACTCCACAAGAGCGAGGTGGGAGGGGTGCGGCTGAATATCGGCGACCGCAAAGACGCGGCCCGGGCCTATCGAGACCTGGCCGATCGCTTGGGTCCCGGAGTGATCGTGGCGGCCACCGCTGCCGGAGTCGAGCTCGGGCTCGGGTTGGTGCAAGACCCATTGGTGGGGTCGGTGCTGCTTGTGGCGGCCGGGGGCACCCTGGTCGAGGTGTTGGAGGATCGGGCGGCGGCCTTGCCCCCGATCGACGAGGCGAGGGCGGTGCGTCTCATCAGTCGGCTGCGCGTTGGACGACTGGTCGAGGGGACGCGGGGCCGGGCCGGGGCCGACCCTGGAGCCATCGGACGGGCGATGGTCGGTTTGTCCAACTTGGCGTGTGATCTCGGCGACCTGATCGCCGAGATGGATGTGAACCCCCTCCTCGCCGGCCCCGAAGCGGCCATCGCCGTCGATGCCCTGGTGATCCCCACCGGATGGCCTCGCTCCCCCTGATGCTCGACTTCGCTTTCGTCAACGGCCTCGTCTTCACCGGGTCAACAGAGCGGTCGCGCCGGGACGTGGGCGTGACCGGAGATCGAATCGTGACGGTGGCAGAGAGAGGCGCTCTCACCGAGATCGGACCGGCCACCGAGGTGGTCGATCTCGGGGGGCGCCTGCTCACTCCAGGGTTCATCGACGCACACGTCCATCCGGTTACCGGCGGTCTCAAGCTCAACAAGTGCTCGCTGTTCGACCTGGAGGGGGTGGAGGCCGCTTTGACTGCGGTGGCGGCATATGCGGCTTCACATCTAGACGAGCCATGGATCTGGGGCGGGGGTTGGGCCCTCAACTGGTTCCCGAATGGGACTCCACCGGCGGAGTTGCTCGATCGGGTCGTCTCGGATCGGCCGGTCCTTCTCCATAACAAGGACGGCCACGGCGCCTGGGTGAACACCAAGGCATTGGAGCTCGCCGGGATTGATCGCTCCACTCCCGACCCTCCTGACGGCCGCATCGAGCGCTTGCCTGACGGATCCGCCCAAGGGACGTTGCACGAAGGAGCGGTCGACCTGGCCGAGCGCCTCTACCCGCCGCCTGATGCAATGACATGGCTACAGGCCCTGCTGACCGGCCAGCGGTTCCTTCACTCCTTCGGCATCACCGGCTGGCAGGACGCCGATGTCCGGTCTCATGATCGCCGGGCCTATATGGATGCGGTTGCGGCCGGGCTCCTCACGGCAAGGGTGGTAGGAGCGCAGTGGTGGGAGCGCGACCGCGGGCGTGAGCAGATCGATGAGTTCGAGCACAACCGCCGGACAACCGTCGGCAACTTCCGCCAGACGAGCGTCAAGCTCATGCTCGACGGGATTGCCGAGAACTACACGGCCTCGATGCTCGATCCCTACATGGATGCCGATGGGGCCGGCACCGCCAACCGCGGCATCGACTTCATCGACCCCAATGATCTCCCCGGGATCGTCACCGAGCTCGACTCCCGCGGCTTCCAGTGCCACTTCCATGCCATAGGGGATCGTGCGGTGCGCTCGGCCCTGGACGCGGTCGAGGCCGCTCGGGCCGTCAATGGCGTCAACGACCTTCGGCACCACATTGCCCATCTGCAGGTCGTGGATCGAGGCGATCACCCCCGGTTTGCGGGCCTCGGGGTGACCGCCAATGCCCAGCCGCTCTGGGCGCAGCACGAGCCGCAGATGGATGAGCTGACGCTGCCGTTCCTGGGGCCGGAGCGCGGCGGGCGCCAGTACCCATTCGCCTCACTGGTGCGGGCCGGGGCCGGGCTGGCAATGGGCTCCGACTGGTCGGTCTCGACCCCCGACGTGATGGCCCAGGCCCAGATCGCGGTCCATCGCAGGGAGGCGGACGGGCCCGAGCCGTTCCTTCCGGATGAGTGCCTCACCCTGGATCAGGTGCTTGCTGCTTTCACCGCCGGGTCGGCGTACGTCAACCACATCGATAACGAGGTCGGGAGCATTCGACCAGGGATGCTGGCCGACATCGCCATCCTCTCCGCCGACCCCTTCGAGCTCGAAGACCTGGCAGAGGTCGAAGTCGATCTGACGATGGTGGGGGGACAGGTGGTTCACCGGCGATAACGATGCCGCCGGCGGGAAGACCGGGAACCTCGGCCGGCCGGGCGGTGTACAGGGGGTGACAAGGAGGACGAATGACCCGCTTCCAGATGCGGCTGGTCGGCCTGCTGGCGGCCGCTCTCACTCTCATCCCGCTGCCGGCGGCCGCCAAGGAGCCTGTCGGGGCGACCATCGATGGTGGTGGTCTCGCCGGCCCGATCGATCCGTTCACGGGTGGAGACGGGCCAGGGGGACGGGAGCTGATGTCCTTGATGAGCGCCGCCCGCTTCTTCGAGCTCGCCTTCCAAACCAGCGGTGCAGCCGACCCCCCGACCTCCGAGACCGGGGAGGCCTACACGATCACCTGGGACATGGGAGGTACCGAAGGCATCGTCATCACCGAGAAGGTCTACTTGTGGGCAGAAGGAGGGCCGCTTGCTTACATCGAGCCGGGCCAGGCCTTCTATGACATCAAGACCCCGGGGGGATGGATGCGGGCGTCTACCGAGCTGGCCCCGACCTTGGCGGCGCTAGGCGTGCCCACCGAGCCGCCAACCGCGACCACCATCGCCGTTTCTCCCCCGACAACCGCCATACCCGTCGCGGCGCCGGCGCCGATTGCCTCTCCCACGCCGTGGGTCTTGACCACCGTCGTTATCGCCCTCCTCGTCATGGGAGCGGCCGGGCTGCGCCGCCGGCCTCGAGAGGCGGGGTGATCGGCGGGAGGTGCGCGATTCGACTCGGTCCGATGTCGATCTCGTCGGCCGCGCCGCGGCCGGCGATGTCGACGCGTTCACCGAGTTGGTGCGAGTCCATCAGGACCTGGCGTTCCGAGTGGCGTGGACCGTCTGTCGATCGACCCCTGATGCGGAAGAGGCCGCCCAGGATGCGTTCGTCAAGGCGTACCGATCGATGGGCCGTTTCCGACCCGGGGCCGACTTCCGACCGTGGCTGCTGGCGATCGTGGCCAACGAGGCGCGCAACCGCCGGCGGTCCGTTGCCCGTCGGGAGCTCTACGAGCTCCAAGCCGCCTCTCGTCCGACGGATGAGCAACCACAACCGGAAGCCGCGGCGATTGCGGCCGACCGCCGGCAGGTGCTCATCGCCGCGGTTGAACAGCTCCCCGAGCGGGAGAGGCTGATCGTGGCCTGCCGATTCTGGCTGGGCCTATCGGAAGAGGAGACTGCCCGGACGGCGGGGGTGGCCCGCGGCACCGTCAAGTCTCGCACCGCCCGGGCCATGTCCAGGCTTCAATCGATCCTCGGCGAGGCGACCGATGTCTGAGCCCGTGCAGGCCCTCGAGCGGCAATTGCGCTCCTTGGCGCCGCTTCTGGCGTATCCGTCGGCTCCCCGGCTGGCGGAAGCCGTGGCCCCCCGCCTCGCCTCCAGCCGCCGTCCACTCCGACTGGGTTGGCTGCGACCGGCGGTGACGGTGCTGGCGGTCGCCGTGCTCGTCCTGATCGTGTCTCCCGGGGCTCGCCGGGCGGTGGCTTCATGGCTTGGCCTCGGCGGGATCCGAATCGTGCTGGTCGAGACCCCGGTGGTGGGGGGCACCGCTCCGCTATCGGCCGCGCTTGGAACCCCGGTTTCCCTGGAGGAAGCGGAGGCAGCAGTTCCCTTCCAAGTCTCTGTCCCATCGATCGCTCGGCTAGGCACCCCCCAAGTCTTCTTGTCGGAGGCGGTGCCGGGAGGGATGATCAGCCTCTTGTACCCGGCAGAGGAAGGCACCGGTCCCGGACTGCTGATCACCGAGTTCGCCGGTGTCACCGACAGCCAGCTCGTCACCAAAGAGCTCGGGCCAGGAACCACCATCGTTCCGGTCGCGATTGCCGAAGGGGGCTTCTGGATCGAAGGAGATCCCCACACGGTCCTGTTCGAGGACCGGAGTGGGGACATCCAGGCTGATGAGCCCCGTCTTGCAGGCAACACGCTGATTTGGAGCGCGGACGGGGTCACCACCCGACTCGAGTCGGCCATCGAGCTGGAACAGGCCATGGCCATCGCCCGCTCCATGCGCTGACCGCGGCCTCCGCAAGCTCAATGGCGGGCCTCGGGCCCGTGGCCAGAACGGCGGCGGGCCTCGCCTGCGATACTTCGACCACCGATCAGGGGAGCCCATGACCACGACCGAGACGCGTGCAATCCGCCTGGTGACCGACATACCGGGCCCCAAGAGCGCCGAGATCGTCCGCCGCCGTGAGGCGGCGGTGGCTCCAGGCGCCACCAAGCTCACCCCGATAGCGATCGACCGCGCGCATGGCGCCGTCGTGATCGACGTCGACGGCAACCACCTGATCGACCTGGCAGGGGGTATCGGCGTCCTCGCCCTCGGGCACACGCCCGGCTCCGTCGTGGATGCGATCAAGACTCAGGCGGAGAACCTGATCCACATGTGTGCCATCGTCTCGACCTACGAGCCGTTCGTGGAGGTGGCGGAGCGGCTCAACCGTCTGGCACCCGGTGACTTCCCAAAGCGCACCGTCCTCATGAACAGTGGGGCAGAAGCAGTGGAGACCGCGGTGCACCTGGCACGCTCGTTCACCAAACGCCAGGGGATCGTGGCATTCGAGGGGGCCTTCCATGGAAGGACCAACCTCACAATGGCGATGACTTCCAAGTTCAACCTCTTCAAGAAGGGATTCGGGCCGTTCGCACCGGAGGTCTATCGGTTCCCCTTCCCAAACGTCTACCGGCGGCCGGCGGGAATGAACGAAGACGACTTCGTGGCGTGGCATATCGCCAACCTCGACCATTGCTTCACCGCGATCGTCGACCCGTCCCATGTCGCCGCGCTCTTCGTCGAGCCTGTGCAGGGCGAGGGAGGGTTCGTCCCCGCTCCCTTCCCATGGCTGGTCAGGCTGCGGGAGCTGTGTGACCGCAACGGCATCCTGCTAGTGGCCGACGAGATCCAATCAGGCATGGGCCGGACCGGAAAGCTCTGGTCGATCGAGCACTCCGGAGTGGTCCCTGACATGATCACCACCGCCAAGTCACTGGCCGCCGGAATGCCGCTTTCGGCGGTGGTGGGGAGGTCAGAGGTCATGGAGGCGCCCCACCCTGGCGGGCTCGGCGGGACCTACTCGGCCAACCCGCTCTCATGCGTTGCGGCAGTCGCTGCCATCGATGCCATCTCCCAGCCGGAGTTCCTCGCCCGCTCGGCGGACGTCGGGGTCTTGCTGCGCTCCCGCCTCGAGGGGATCCAGGCCGACCATCCGGAGCTGATCGGAGACGTCCGCGGGCTCGGCTCGATGCTGGTGATGGAGTTCGTCAAAGACCCGGTCACCAAGGAGCCGTGGATGGAAGCCACCGCCGCGGTGACCGCAGAGACCGTGAAGCGGGGGGTGATCACGATTCGGGCCGGCCTTTATTCGAACTGCGTCCGCTTCCTGCCACCGCTCGACATCTCGGATGAGCAGCTGCAGGAGGCGTTGGAGGTCGTGGCCGAGTCGGTGGCTTCGGTCGCCGCCGCGGTCGCGGCCGGGAGCCTCCCCAGATGAGGTCGCACCTCCAGTTGATCGGGGGTGAGTGGATCGGAGCCGCCGGCGGAGGTATGCGCCCCTTGGTCAATCCCGCCACCGAAGAAGTGATCGAGGACATGCCCTTCGGAGGGGCCGACGATGTGACCAAGGCGGTCGACGCCGCGTCGGAGGCCCTGGCAGCATGGTCGGAGGCAACGGCGTACGAGCGCGGTGCCATCCTCGAGAAGGCGGCAGCTCTTCTCATCGAGCGAGCCGAGGAGTACTCGGTCCCTACCACGGAGGAGTCGGGCAAGCCCCTCGAGCAGTCAAAGGCGGAGTGGCTGTCGGCCCCCAACTACCTGCTGACTGCGTCAGAAGAGGCCAAGCGGCTCGGTGGGCGCTGGATCCCGGCCAGGCTCAAGAAGCGAAGGATCGACGTCACCTACCGGCCCATCGGGGTCGTCGGCGTCATCACCGCTTGGAATTTCCCCGTCTACAACCCCAACCGGGCGGTGTCGTCGGCGCTGGCGGCCGGGTGCACGGTGGTGGTGCGCCCCTCTGCCTATACCCCCCGCTCGGCAATGCTGTACGCGGCCGCACTCCACGATGCGGGCGCCCCTCCGGGCGTCGTCAACGTCGTCAACGGTGATGCCGACGCCATGGGCCGGCGGCTGCTTTCCGAGGTGAGAGTCAGGAAGGTGGCATTCACCGGCTCATCCGCCGTTGGCAGGTCGCTGATCGAAGCTTCCGGGCAGCATGTGACCAGGCTGGCCCTGGAGCTTGGAGGCAACGCCCCGGTGATCGTTTTCCCGGACGTTGAGGACCTGGACAAAGTGGCCTCATCGGGAGCCACCGCCAAGCTCCGAAACTGCGGCCAGGCTTGCATCGCCCCCCAGCGCTACTACGTGCACTCGTCGATCATCGAGGAGTTCACATCCAAGGTGGCGAAGCACTTCGAGCAGCAAAAGGTGGGCAACGGGCTCGACCCCGACGTGACGGTCGGCCCCCTCATCAACGCGAAGCAACGAGGCTGGGTGGCGGGCCTGGTCGAAAAGAGCGCACACGCCGGCGCCAGGGTGCGAACCGGGGGAGACAGCGTTTCCGGGCCCGGCTACTTCTATCAGCCGACGGTGCTCGACCAGGTGCCCCCTGACGCCCCCATCCTGACCGAGGAGGTGTTCGGGCCGGTCATGCCGATCGTCCCATTCGACACGACCGAAGAGGCCCTGGCCATGGCCAATGCCAGCGAGTACGGGTTGGCTGCATTCGTCTGCACCGGCAACCTCCGCACCGCGCTCCGGGTCTCGGAACAGCTGGAGTACGGACTGGTGGGGATCAACGACTGGTACCCGGTCAGCGCCGAGGCGCCTTTTGGCGGGATGCGCCAATCTGGGATAGGCCGGGAGTCCGGATACGAGGGCGTCCACGAGTACGTTGAAGCCAAGGCCCGCTTCTTCGGAGGCATCGAGTGAAGCGGGGCCCGATCCGGGTGCTCGAACTGGCCGGGGATCCGGCCAGTCGCGGGACCATCCATGGCAGCGCATTCGCCGCCGAGATCGGCCGGTATGCCGATGAGCGGCTGGGCCTCGCCGCCAACGGGAGCTGGTCTGGCCGGCCGGTGACGTCTGACGATGTCCTCGCCCTCGCCGAGGAGATGCTCCCGCATCACCGTCGCTATGCCCCCGATTTGTACGAAGAGATGATGGCAATGGCGGAGTCGGCTTCCATCAGCCCGGCCGAGGCGGTCGTCGTCGGCGGATTCACCGACTTCGTGGACGCAGTAAGGGCGCGGGGGGCCACAGACGTGCCGGAGGAAGACGATTGCACGGCGGTCATCGTCCCCGACGCCGATGCCGAGGGGGCCGGCTTCCTGGCCCAGACCTGGGACATGCACGACACCGCCACCGAGCATGTGGTCATGTTGCGAATCCAACCCGACGACGGGCCGGAGGCCCTCGTGTTCAGCACGGTGGGCTGCCTAGGCCAGATCGGCATGAACTCTGCCGGGATCGCCATTGGGATCAACAACCTGGCGGCCGCAGACGGAGGGGTGGCGGTGACCTGGCCTTTCCTCGTCCGCAAGGTGCTGCAGCAGCGGAATATCGACGCTGCCTTGGAGGCGGTGATGACCGCGCCACTGGCTGGGGGCCACAACTATCTGCTCTTCGATGGTGCCGGCCACGGATACAACGTCGAGGCCATGCCGACCCGCAGGTCCATCGAACAGCTCGACGGAGTGCCCCTGGTCCACACAAACCATGTGCTCGACGCGTCAACTCGCGCGGTCGAGGCCCATCGCCCGGCGGACCTGATGGACTCGTCGGAGCAGCGTCTCGCCAAAGCCGAAGAGATCCTGCAAGAGCGCCCGATCACGCTCGACCTCCTCATCGCCCTGACCCGCGAACCGGACGCGATCTGTCGGAGGTCGGAGCCGCCCTACAACAACGAGTCATCCGGCGCGGTCATCATGCGGCCCGCCACATCCGAGTTATGGGCCTGTTGGGGGGTCCCGGCCGACAACGAGTTCGAGCACCTGACATTATGAATGATGTGTCCGAGCTGAACTATGTGAACCTGACGACGGACATGGCCGAGCAGTGTGCCGCCCTCGAGCTTGCTGCATTCCCGCACGCAGACCCAGAGGAGCTGCTCTCGGTCGATGACATCCGTGCATACGCGGAGACCTTCCCGGAAGGCTTCTTCCTCGCCAAGGCGGGAGATCGGGTGGTGGGGCAGGGAGCCGGCATCTTCCTCGACTTCGACTTCTCCCACCCTCAGCACACGATCGTGGGCATCACCGGAAAGCATCAATGCGGCAACCATGACCCGGCCGGCGCCTGGTACTACGGCACCGACATCGCCGTGCATCCCGACTTTCGCCGGCGTGGCATCGGCAAGCACCTCTACGAGTTGCGCAAGGACCTGGTGGTGAGGCAGGGGAAGCGGGGAATCATCGCCGGGGGACATATGCCAGGCTTCGCCGAGCTGAAGGACCAAATGTCGGCTGCCGACTACGCCGCCAAGGTGGTGGCGGGCGAGATGTACGACGCCACTTTGTCCTTCCAGCTCGAGAACGGCTTCAGGGTGGCCGGGCTCTTGGAGAACTACCTCAAGGACGACTCCACCGACGGCTGGTCGGCCCTGATCGTCTGGGACAACCCCGCTATGCGGAGCTGATGGCGGTCGACGCTGCGTGGGGAGCCTCGCTTACAATCGCCGGGCGGCGGGGCCGCAACGGAGGAGGTAGATCTTGTCGGGTCTGAACACACCCCGGGGTAAAGGCCGCCGTCCAGCCTTCGGCGCAGCGGTGATAGCCCTGCTCTTTGTCGCTGGTCTGGTGCTGGCCGCCTGTGGATCGTCCAGCGGGACCACTGGAGCCAGTGGTGAGGGGGGCTCGCTGGTGGTCGACAACTGGATCGAGTACATCGACTGCGCCTCCGACGCAGAAGGAAGCCAGGATTGCGGTATCCATCCCACCATCGATGCCTTCACCGAGGAGACCGGCATCACCGTCGACTACCAGGAGGGTGTCAACACCAACGAGGACTGGTTCGGGAAGTACCAGGCCCAACTCTCTGCAGGCGAGCCGCTTGGTATCGACATCGTCGTCCTCACGGACTACATGGCCGCCAGGATGATCAGGCTCGGATATGTCGAGCCGCTGGACAGGGCCAACATCCCCAATGCCGGCAACCTGACCGACGCCCTGGGCAGTCCCGGATTCGACATCGACCGTGAGTACACGATGCCCTGGCAAGGTGGTTTCACCGGGCTCGCATACGACATCGCCCAGACCGGGCGCGAGCTCACGTCGCTGAGCGACATCCTCGATCCCGCCTTCGCCGGCAAGGTCGGCATACTCGACGGGTACGCCGACACCGTGCCTCTGTTCCTGCTGATGGATGGGATCGACCCCGCCATCGCCTCGGTGCAGGACTATGTCGACACCACGTTCAAGATCAAAGAGGCGATCGACAGCGGGCAGATCAGGTCCGTCTACGGAAACGACTACCTGGACGCCCTGCAGACCGGGGACCTGGCAGTCTCGTTCGGTTGGTCGGGCGACATCGTCTCCAACCAGGCCGACTTCCCCGACCTGAAGTTCTCCTTCCCGGAGGAGGGCTACATGATCTTCACGGACAACATGATGATCCCGAAAGGCGCGGCCAATAAGGCCAATGCCGAGGCTTGGATCAATTGGTACTACGACCCTGAGATCGCGGCAGAGCTGTCGGGAAGCATCAACTACCTGACCCCGGTTGACGGCGCCCTCGAGGTCGCACAGCAGACCAACCCGGAGGTGGCGGCAAACCCGCTGGTGTTCGCCACCCCTGAGGTCCTCGAGAACGCCTACATAGTGAGGGCGTTCACCGAGGAGGAGGAAGAGGTCGTGAACGAGGCCTTTTCCGCCGCCACGGGCGTGTGATGGCGGACCGGGCCACCACCACTTCCGGGGAGCCGCCCGCGGTCGAGTTGGTCGACGTTTCCAAGCGCTTCACCGAGTTCACCGCGGTCACCAACCTCAACCTCACCGTCGCCGAGAATCAGTTCTTCGCCCTCCTGGGACCATCGGGCTGCGGTAAGACGACCACCCTGAGGATGATCGGCGGCTTCGAAGAGCCCACCGAAGGGCACATTCGGTTGCACGGGGAGGACGTCACCGGACTGAAGCCGTTCAAGCGCCCGGTCAACACCGTGTTCCAAAGCTATGCCCTGTTCCCCCATCTGACGATCTTCGAGAACGTCGCCTTCGGCCTGCGCCGTAAGGAGGTCGAGGAGGTTGACGTGCGGCGACGGGTGGGGGAGATGTTGGACCTGGTGCAGTTGGGGCAGAGGGGTGATCAGAAGCCCCGGCAGCTGTCTGGAGGTCAGCAGCAGCGGGTGGCACTCGCCCGGGCCCTGGTCAATCATCCACGGGTCCTGCTGCTCGACGAGCCACTGGGGGCTCTCGACCTCAAGCTCCGTAAGGAGATGCAGATCGAGTTGAAGCGGATCCAGCAAGAGGTGGGTATCACCTTCATCCACGTCACCCACGATCAGGAGGAGGCCATGACCATGGCCGACACGATCGCGGTGATGAACAAGGGCATGGTCGAGAGGATGGGTGCCCCTACCGACATCTATGAGGACCCGCGCACCGCCTTCGTGGCGGGATTCCTCGGCGCCTCCAACCTGATGAGCGCACAGGTCGACTCCTCCAATGGGGCGGGGGCGCTGCGGCTGGCGGACGGGACCAAGCTGTGGGTCGATCCCGCCCGCGTCCCGGCTGAATCCAATCAGCTGCAGGTCGGGGTTCGCCCCGAGAAGCTGAGGTTGTTCGAGCCGGGCTCGGCCGACCTGCCCCCCAACCAATTGCGGGGCAAGGTCAGTGACGCGTCGTTCATTGGGGTGAGCACCCACTACCTGGTCGACACGCCGGCCCTCGGCGAGGTGGCGGTGGTCGTGCAGAACGTCGACGACCATCGGTTCCATCCCGGCGAGGACACTGTGGTGGGCTGGAAGCCGAACCACTGCTTCGTGGTGGGATGACCGCCTCGACGGCCGAACCATTTGTCTCGGCGGCCGCCGCTGCCGCCGCCAGGCGCCGTCGTCGGATTCCCTATCTCTTGCTGCTGCCCGGAGCGGTCTGGCTGGTCCTCTTCTACTTCATCCCTCTCGTCCAGCTCGTGGTCACCTCCCTTCAGAGCGGATCTCTGGAGACTGGCTACCAGCTCACCTGGGAGTGGTCGAACTATGCGGCTCTCTTCACGACCTATCGGGACCACTTCATCCGCTCGATGGCGTTCGCCGGGGCGGCCACGCTCCTCTGCCTGCTGATCGGCTACCCGATGGCGTACGCGATCGCCTTCCGGGCGGGCCGCTACAAGAACTTGTTCCTGGTCCTCCTTTTGGTGCCGTTCCTTATCCCGTTCCTGCTGCGCACTCTGGCCTGGCGGATCATCCTCGCCGACCAGGGCCTGGTGGTGAGCACGCTTCAGAACATCGGACTGCTGGGTCCCAATGGGCGCTTGCTGGCGACGCCGTGGGCCGTCATCGCCGGGCTCACCTACAACCTGCTGCCCTTCATGGTGCTCCCGCTCTACGTCGCGCTGGAGAGGATGGACCGGTCGCTGTTGGAAGCGTCGGCCGACTTATACGGCAGTCCTTTCGTCTCCTTCTGGAAGGTCACATGGCCGCTGTCCCTGCCCGGGGTCATCTCAGGGACGCTGCTGACCTTCATACCGGCCGCCGGTGACTACGTCGAGGTCGAACTGCTCGGCAACCCACAGTCGGCGATGGTGGGGAACGTGATCCAGAACAAGTTCCTCAACATCATCGACTACCCGGAGGCGGCCGCGCTCTCGGTCGGGCTCATGGCGGTGGTCGTGCTGCTGGTCGTCCTCTATGTGAGGGCGTCCGGTACAGAGGACCTGGTGGCATGAAGAAGTCGCGCTGGCGTTGGGTGCTGCCGACCTGGCTCGCAGTGGGGCTGATCTACCTGTTCGTCCCCGTGGTGCTGGTGATCCTCTTCTCCTTCAACGACGTGCAAGGCAGGTTCAACGTCCGCTGGCAGGGCTTCACCCTCGAGCACTGGATGGAACCGTTCAAGGTCCCTGCCATCCCGGAGGCTCTCGGCACCAGCCTCGTCATCGCCTTCCTCTCCGCTCTGTTCGCAACCGTCCTGGGAACGTTGATAGCACTGGCCACGGTCCGCTACCGGTTCCGGGGCCGCAGCGGCACCAACGTCTCGCTCTTCATGCCGATGGCCACGCCTGAGGTGGTTCTGGGATCGTCGTTGCTTGCTCTTTTCATCGCGGTGAGCATTGGAACCGGCTTCGTCACGATCCTCATCGCCCACATCCTCTTCGAGGTGAGCTATGCGGTGGCGACCGTACGGGCCCGCATCGCCGGGTTCGACCGTCACCTCGAGGAAGCCGCCATGGACCTCTACGCCGACGAGTGGCAGACCTTCCGGCGCATAACCCTGCCAATGATCATGCCAGGGGTCTTCGCCGCCTTCCTTCTCAGCTTTGCGCTTTCCATCGACGACTTCGTCGTGACCAACTTCACGTCGGGCTCGGTGCAGACCTTCCCCCTCTACGTCTGGGGGGCGGCCCGGCGCGGCATCCCCCCACAGGTGAATGTCTGGGGCACGATCATCTTTGTCTCGACGGTGACCGTGATGATGATCTTCCTTCGCATCCAGCGGCGGCGCGAGGGCAAGCTCCGCACACCCGAGTTCAAGGGGGTCGACCCGGATCCCATCCGCGACGTCCTGGAGCCGGTGGG
>DATBMA010000071.1:0-7046 GCA_036555105.1 Acidimicrobiia bacterium | reverse complement strand
CGTGCGGGCATTGGCAGCGAAGCTGTCCGAGTGAGTGCGGGCGGTGGGACTCGAACCCACATTGGGCGAACCCACCAGATCCTAAGTCTGGCGCCTGTGCCAATTCGGCTACGCCCGCGCGAGCCTCGGCTGGTGGGTCGCGCGGGATTCGAACCCGCAACCCACGGATTAAGAGTCCGTTGCGCTGCCAATTGCGCCAGCGACCCGCAAGCAAGGATAGCTAACGAGGCTCCAACAGCTTCTCGGCACACCGATCGATCCAGGCCATCGTGCGATGAAAGGCGTTGGCACTCTTTCGCATGGCAACCCGACATACGCCCTGTGGCAGCCGATTCTTGCGATGACCCGTGCCAGCGGGCTTGATGAAGGTGGGATAGAAGTGCGGGTTGGGGAACCGGAGAGTCTGTGCCCACCAATCACGCGCAGCCGGTTCATCGTTGCCCTCATGAAGATGGAGGGCAAGAGTGAACTCGGCGAAGGGATCATGAAAGGACCGGGCCCATTCGATGAATAGTCGGAGAGCGCGGTCATCGCTGTTGGTCAACTCCAGCCGAGGTCTCGTCTTGCTTCCCTCGGACCAATAGAGGACGACGCCGGCGAGCCAAAGTGGGCTCAAGAGGAGGTCTGCAACCTCCGCCTTCGCATCTGCGCGGATTCGCTCGATCTGCTCTCGACGCTTGCGCTGGGTGTCAACGGGTATGCCGCTTCTCACGCCCGCAGGTCTCCGCTCCTTGATCGCCGCGATCTGCTCCTCGGTCAGCCTGATGTCCTTGCACCACCCAGCCAGCGTTCCCTTGCCGACGGGCATCCGCTCCATGATCTCGCCATAGGTCCACCCTGCACGGCGCAATGAACGACCGACCTCGGCTCGCTCCCAACGGGAGAGCGATGACCACTCGGCGATGAGTCGCTCGAGGTCGAAGGCTGGTTCCATGGATGGAACGTACAAGTCACGTGGGACACGCGCACTGACAGTAGGAACCACCCTGTCTCTACCATCGCCCGCCATGTCCCGCTGGCTCAGCCCCCGCTCGTCGACAGGACGGCTGGTCGCACAGGTGGTCCTGCTGCTCCTCGGGGGGGCCGCCGTCTACCTCATCGTGATGTGGATGGGCTCGAGCCTGCCGTCGGCGACTCCCTGAGGCTATTGGTGCCGTTTGGGGACGATGGCGTCCCTGCTTCCGACCGCGATCAGGTAGAAGGCGACCGCGATCAGCGTCATCGCCAGGGCGGCTGAGAGGATCGAAGTCCAGCCGATCCGGGCCGTGTAGTCCCCCAGGTTGTAGGTGCCGTAACCGGACGGGAGTACCGGTTGGAAGTCCAGCCCCGAGTAGATCATCGAACCGAGGCCCACCCGGTTGGCTGAGGCGCCCTGGTATTGGATGAAGGCCTGGGTCACCAGGGCTCCGATGACCGCGGCCATCATCTGCACACCCGCGTATGGGAGGAGATGGGGAAGCAGATGGGTACCGAGGACCCGCCTCGGCCCCGCTCCCGCCACCTTGGCCGCGTCGATGAAGGGCTTCTCGATGACTGCCAGCGCCCGGGACCGAATGACCAGGGCGGCCGGGCCCAATCCGTAGAGGAAGCCGAAAAGGAGCCCGGCCTCGACCGGGCCGAAGTCGCTCCGATTCAGCCCCACCACTAGAAGCGCGATTGCGGGCGGGAGCAAGGCCAGGGCGTCACCTACGTTGGTGAAGACCGTGTCCATCCAGCCCCGAAAGTATGCAGCCAGCGAACCCGCCGACAGGCTGAGGACTGCCACCACCAGAGCCACCACCACCGCCAGCGCCAGGGCGTCGGCCAGCGAGTATGTGAGGGCGCTGAACACGTCCCGTCCCAGCGAGTCGGTGCCGAGCCAGTGGTCGTCCGATACCCCGGTCGGGTTCTCCAACGTGCGGTCGTTGCCGGTCTCGGGGTGGTAGATCCCTCCTGCCCCCTCCCACAGCGTCGACTGGAGGAATGGGTGGGCGAGCGCTCCCACGAAGAGGATGAACAGGATGAGCAGCCCCAGCTGAACCTTGCGGTTGCGCAGCACGTGGACGGTGGTCCCTCCGGCCAGACCGATGTGGCGGGCAGTGGCCTGAGTCAACGTCATTTCGCCCCCTGCAGCCGGATGCGGGGATCGAGGGTGACGTGGACGATCTCGGCCACGAGGCGCAGCAGCATCAACAGCACGCCCATCGTCACCAGCACTCCGAGGATGACCGGCGTGTCGACGTTGCGGACCGCGTCGAAGAACGCGGTCGAGAGGCCGCCCTGGTAGTAGACGCAGGATCCGCTGAGCGGGTCGGACTCGGCACACGGCCCGATCTGTACCTCCCACTCGATGATGATCAGGCCGGTCAGCAGGAACGGCAGGGCGGAGAACGACCGCGAGATCACAGGCAGGGCCACGTTGCGGCCGACGTGGCGATCACGGATCTCGTGCTCCGGGACTCCCTTACCGCGGGCGGTGAGGACGTAGTCCTCGACCCGTTCGTCGGCGATGCCCGCTCTCCACACGAACATCGCCTCGCCGAAGGCGAGTAACAGGAACGCGGCGATGGCCAGGATCGGGCTGCCGGCGCCGATCGATACCTGTTGGGTGGAGCGGAAGAAGAAGACGTCGGCCATCTGTGGCCCAACACCCAGTCGGATCACCGCCACAACCACCGCCGCCAGCACCACGGGCAGGACCAGGAAGGGGAGGGTGCGCCAGCCCCTCCGCTTGGCAAAGCCCCTCAAGAGAAGGGCGATGAGAAGTGCGATGAGGAGTGCCCTTCCTCCCAGGCTGACGAGGTCGGCCTCTGTGTATGGCGTGTCCCGGAAAAGCTGCATGCTGTCGATGGGTAGCCCCAGAGCCGACCGGGCGGACACCAACGGGTCACGCCCGAAGTACACGAGGAGGAACACCAGCAACGGCGGGAACAAGGTGTAGAAGGTCATCCCCACCCCGGTGGTCATGGCTCTGCCGAACCGGTCGAAGTGCCACTCCGCCATCCTGCCCAGCCAACTGCCGAGCAGGTAGGCGAGGATGCCGCCCACGGCGAAGATCAGCAGGGTCGATGGGAGAGACGAGGCCATCAGCGAGGTGACCGAGCCCCCTCCGAAGGAGTCTCCGAGGTCTCCCTGCAGCAACCCGCCCATGTAGGTGAGGTACTGCTCGTGCAGCGGCCGGTCCAGGCCGAGCTCGTGCCGCATCTGGGCGACCTCGTCTGGCCCGCAGAACGGGCAATTGAGCTCGGCGTAGTCGCGCGGCATCAGGGCGTGGACGAGGAAGAAGACCGCGGTCACGAAGATGGCCAGGGTCAGGATCGACGCACCAAGCCGCCGGAGCAGGTAGGCCCACATACCCCCTGACTCCGGCTGATCTGGCTCGCGCGTCACGGGTGCGACCGCCACGGCCGGGCATGGTACGAGAGCAGACCGGCTAGGCCCCTACGATCGGAGGGTGGCTCGTTTGAGGGTTCGCATGGCCGGTCGCGACGACATCGACACGCTGCTGGCTCTCCGGGACGCGGTGGCGGTCGACCTGCTGGGGCGGGGGATCCTGCAGTGGAACCCGGGTGAGGTCACGGCCGACGACCTCGACGGGTGGATTCAGTCATCCAGCCTGTTTGCGGCGGAGTCGGACTCGGGCCTGGTGGGCTCGGTCAGGGTCGGGTGGTCGGACCCGGACGCATGGGGGCGGCGGCCCGACGCAGCCGGCTATGTAAAGGATCTGATGATCGGCCCGGCCGAGCGGGGATCCGGGCTCGGGCTGGAGCTCCTGGGATGGGCGGAGAGCTATATCGGGCGAACCGGCCGCCATTGGATCAGGCTCGATTGCGCCTCCTCCAACCTGCGGCTTTGCCGTTACTACACCGACGCCGGGTTCCGAAGGGTGGAGAGCAAGAACCTCGACCGAGCCCTGTTCGAAAAGACTCTGGAGGCGCCGGCTGCCAGAATTGGCTGACCGGGCTGTAGCGCAGTTTGGCAGCGCGCTTGCTTTGGGAGCAAGAGGCCGTCGGTTCGAATCCGACCAGCCCGACGGATCACGGTCGCACGGTCTTGAGGTCTCACAGTCTCACGGTCACACAGTCTCGAAGCCGGTGTGACCGTCAGATTCCCAGGTAGGCGCGGCGGATCAGGTCTTCGCCGAGCAGCTGTCGCTTCCCGCCTTCCAGCACCACCCGCCCGTTCCCCAGGACATAGCCACGGTCGGCGATCTCCAGGCTCCTGGGGACGTTCTGCTCGATCAGAAGGACGGTCACCCTTCCTCTCTGAGGGCGTCGATCGCCCGGAAGGCGTCGTCCACCAATAGCGGCGACATCCCGATCGAAGGCGCTTCAGGGGCCAGGCGGCGCTGGACGAGTTCACAGAGCTCCGCTGGATCAACGTGCAGCGGGTCCCGCGCACCTTCCCCTAAAGGGCCAACCAGAGACTCATTTCGAGCCCCAGACGTCGGCGGCAACCTCGACGGTCCTTGCCAGCTTGCGCCACTGGTCGTCCTCGGAGAGCTCGTTGCCGTGGGCGGTGGACGAGAACCCGCACTGATGGCTCAGCGCGCACTGGGCGAGGTCGATGTACTGGCCTGCCTCTTCGATGCGCCGCTTCACGTCGGCGGCGTCCTCCACCAGCGGCCGCTTGGAGCTCATCAGCCCCAGCACCACCCGCTTGTCCTTGGGCACGAGCCGCAATGGTGCGAAGTCCCCCGACCGCTCGTCGTCGTACTCGAGGAAAAGGGCGTCGACATCCATCTCGTTGAACAGGATGTCGGCCACGGGCTCGTAACCGCCCTGGGCCACCCAGGCGCTGCGGAAGTTGCCACGGCACAGGTGCACCCCCACCACCATGTCGTCAGGCCGATCGCGGATGGAGTCGTTGACCAGGCTGCAGTAGAGGCGCACGAGATCGTCGGGGTCCTCACCGCGGTTGCGGGTGCGCTCCCGGATCTCGGGATCACAGAGGTAGGCGAGGTTGGTGTCGTCCATCTGCAGGTATCGACACCCCCGCCCGGCGAGATCGGCGATCTCTTCCCGGTAGGCGGCGGTGAGGTCGGCGAAGAAGGGCTCCAGGTCCGGATAGACATCGCTGCTGATGGCATCACGCCCTCCCCGGAAGTGGAGCATGGAGGGGGCGGGGATGCTGACCTTGGGGGTCTCGGAGACGTGGGCGGCGAGGAAGTCGAAGTCTGCGCCTTGGATCGGATGTGAATGGCCCACCCGATCCATTACGTGCATCGTCGGAGGCCGAAATCCCACCTCGGTCCCATCATCTCTCTTGAAGGTGGCGAAGAAGTCGCCGTAGGTGACGTTGACCCCGTCCAACTGCTCCAGGAAGTCGATGTGGAAGAAGAGCCGGCGGAACTCGCCGTCGGTGATGCCGTGCAGGCCAACCTTCTCCTGCTGTTCGATCACCTTCAGGATGCTCTCGTCCTCGATCTCACGCAGCTGCTCGTTCGAGAGAGTGCCTTCGTCACGTTCCTGACGGGCGGCCATCAGCCGGGCCGGCCTCAGGAAGCTGCCGACGTGGTCGGCCCGGAAGGGGGGCATCGGTCCCATGCTCGGATCATCTCCTCTCGTGAGGTGGCGACGATACCGACGCCACGGCCGCCAGGCCCGGGAGCACCGCGGAGGGCTCCGGTAGAATGGAGTCACCCCGCGGGTGTAGCTCAATGGCAGAGCTCCAGCCTTCCAAGCTGGTGGTGAGGGTTCGATTCCCTTCACCCGCTCGAGGAGAGTCCAGTCTTTCGAAGAGATTGAGGGGCTCGCGACCCCGACGATCGATCCTGTGTTGGCGAAGCTCTGTGCCGCCGAACGATTCCGGGCACTCTCGGCCGAGGATCGAAACTATTCCTCGCATTCCTCAGCGCTCTGACCGAACTCAAGGGTCCAGGAGGCCCTTGCTCGACGTGCAGTCCGGTCGGCACTGTGCTCGAAGGGGGTCGCGACGGCTTCGTCTCGCCATCGATCTTGCGTAGCCCCGCCCACTACGGTTGGAGGTGAGGTTCGCCGAGCTGGTGTCAACGGCGATGGGAGAGGAATTGGCCAAGCTGATCTACGGGATGAACATGTCGCTCGACGGCTACATCGAGGACGAACGTGGCGCCTTCGACTGGGCTCCGCCGGATGACGACGTGTTCGCGTTCATCACCGACTTCATGGGGTCCGCAGGCACGTACCTCTATGGACGGCGCCTCTATGAGACGATGGCGGTTTGGGAGACCGACCCAGCCCTGGCCGCGCACTCGGACCTGACGGCCAACTTCGCCAAGGTCTGGCAGGCGGCGGAAAAAGTCGTCTACTCCACGACCCTGGCAGCGGTGTCAACCGCCAAGACACGGATCGAACGCCACTTCGATGTCGACGCCGTACGGGATCTGAAGGCCGCGGCCACCGACGATCTCTTGGTGGGAGGTCCGAACCTGGCGACGCAGGCTCTCAAGGCCGGCTTGGTCGACGAGTGCCAGCTGTTCGTCTGGCCCGTGGTTCTCGGTGGGCGCAATCCGGCCCTTGTGACCGAAGGGCGGGTCGAGCTGGAGTTGCTCGACCAGCGCCGATTCAGCAACGGCGTCGTGCACCTCCGCTACCGCCCTGTGTGAGCCGCCTCACTTCCAATGCGACCGTGAGACCGTGCGACCGTGCGACTGTGCGACGTGCGACCGTGCGACTGTGCGACCGTGGGACCGTGGGACCGTGGGACCGTGCGACCGTGCGACCGTGAGACCGTGAGACCGTGAGACCGTCCGACCGTGCGACGGTCTCGGCCCTAAGACTTGGCTGCCCACCGGCCGATAAACCCCCATGACAGGGTTCAGGCGCCTGGGCGCGGCAGTTCTCACGGTCGCCATCGGGTTGTCCCCGCTGGCGGTGGCCGCCCCGCCGGCGTTCGCGTCCGCCACCGAAGGCAAGTTCGTCGAGATGATCAATTCCAGCCGGGCGGGTGCCGGCCTACCGGCGTTGCGGACCCGTTCGGACCTGTCGAGCTACGCCGACGGTCACACCGCAAAGATGATGGCGAAGGGGACGATCTTCCATTCCAGCACCGCCCAGATGCGGAACATGACCACCGGCTGGTCCCTG
>DATBMA010000077.1:0-19043 GCA_036555105.1 Acidimicrobiia bacterium | reverse complement strand
GAGGTGTTCGACGCCGTCCGGAAAGTGTGGCGGGGACCAATCTCGGTTCGTATCTCTGCCACCGACTGGGTGGACGGCGGTTTCGAGGGTGATGAAGCGGTGCAGTTCGCCCAGGCGCTGAAGGAACACGGCTGCGATGTGATCGACGTCTCCACCGGCCAGACCAGCGTCGATTCGAAGCCGGAGTACGGCCGGCTCTACCAGACCCCGTACTCTGACCGGATCCGGCACGAGGTTGGGATCCCCACGATGACCGTGGGTGGCGTGTCTTCGATCGATGACGTCCACAACATCCTGGTGGCGGGGCGGGCCGACCTCTGTGTGATAGCTAGACCCCACCTGATTGACCCTTATTGGACCCTTAACGCCGCCATCGATCTCGGCTACGTTGATCATCCGTGGCCAGTGCAGTACCTGTCAGCGCGGGGGGCGCGACGGCGAGAGCAGGAGGCGATCCCACCGGACATCTTCCGGTCATGAGACCGGAAGACCCTCTCTCCTACCGTCGAGTTCTTGGTCATTTCGCCACCGGGGTGACCGTGGTGTGCGGGATGGTCGATGGTCATCCGGTCGGACTGACCGTCAACGCCTTCGCTTCGGTATCACTCGACCCGCCGATGATCCTGTTCTGCCCATCCCGCTCGTCGTACACCTGGCAGTCGGTCCGGGCCACCGAGCGATTCTCGGTCAACTTCCTCGGGGAGGACCAGGGCGAGCTCTGCCGCCGGTTCAGCGAGCGTGGCACCGACCGCTTCAGCCAGATCCCATGGGAGCCTTCGCCGGCCGGGCTGCCGATCCTCCAAGGGGCCATCGCCTGGATCCAGTGCCTGGTGTCGGAGGTCCACCAAGGCGGCGACCACGACGTGGTCACGGCATCGGTGGAGGCGCTGGGGCTGGGGCCGGACGAGACCCCAGGCCCGCTGGTCTTCTTCAAAGGCAGCTACCACCGGCTCGAGCGCTAGCTCACTCCCCCGGAAACCGGACGAATACCCCGGACCGCGGCTTCGGGTCGAAGTAGGTCGACTTGGACTCCATCACCTCGCCCCGGTCGGCCACGTCCATGATCTGGGCACAACTGGGCGGAGCCAGCAAGAACAACGCCCCACCGTCTGCATCGCAACGGGCGATCGTTTCGTCGAGCGGGGTCACCTCTGAGATGTACTCGACCGGGGCATCGCCGACCACCTCGCGATGCAGGACTTCGACGTCCGGGGCCTCGGCATGGCGCGAGATGAGGCGGTGCCACTCCCCCTGCCAGTAGAGGCCGATCGACCCGCGGGCGGCGGTTGCATCCCCGTCCTCGATCTCGAAGGATGGTGTCAGCTGTGAGAGCCAATCATCCGGCATCGGCCCGGCCATGCGTCGATGAAAAGCCAGCGCCTTCAGTTGGTTGTCGGGAAAGATGACACAAAGGACCTTGAACTCCTTCGGCCGGCCGTCGCGCCACCACTCCTCCTTGGCGGCCGCCACCCGGTGGTGGCCGTCGGTTATGTAGAGCCGCCGCGATGAGAAGTAGGCGGCGAGATCGCGAGCGTCTGTGAGCTTCCGCACCGTCTGCTTGAGCCCGTCGTCGAAGTCGAGCAGGACTTCGCCCTCGGCGGTGAGCTGCTCGAACCGGGGATCAGAGGCGAACATCAGTGCCACCAGGGCCGAGCGCCCGGATACGGAGGCGTGATGCCGGACCAGCGCCTCGACCCGATCCGGTTGGACGTCCTCGTGGCCGCGCACCTCCCCTTCGACGAATGCCTCGATCGGAACCTCTGCCACCAGCCCAACTTGACGGTGGTCACTGGTGGCCAGTTCGTAGGTGTAGAGGGCGGGTTCCGGGTGATGGGCGAAGGCACCCGCTGAGAGCAGGCGGGCCAGCGCGGCAGCTGCCTGGCGGCCCGGATCGACGCCGGGGCCGTCATCGCCGGTCTGGCGGGCCACATGGAGGTACGAGTAGGGATTGGTCGCCATGCGCGCCGCCCGCTCCTCCTGGCTGAGGACGTCGTGCATGGGTGACACCACCCGGCCGGCCCAATCCGGCTTGACCACATAGGCGGGGAAGGGGCTGATCACCTCAGCCGCGGTCGGCCGCGAACCGGCTCATCAGGCCGCTCAGGGCCGCTACGCCCTCGTCACTCATGGCGTTGTAGATGCTTGCCCTGATCCCGCCGACCGAGCGATGGCCCTTCAGGTTGACCATGCTCTCCTCCTCGGCCGCAGCCAAGAAGGCCGACTCCAGCTCCTGGTCGGGGAGCTTGAAGACAACGTTCATATGTGAGCGCGACGCCGGCTCGACCGGCGATCGGTAGAAGCCTTCCGAGCCGTCGATGGCCGAGTAGATCTCCCCCGACCGCCGCATCGCCCTGGTCTGCATCGCCTCGACTCCGCCTTGCGACTCGATCCACTTCAGCGTCTTGCCCATCACATAGATCGGGAACATCGGAGGAGTGTTGAGAAGGCTCCTCTTTTCCGCCTGCAGGTCGAAGCGGAGGTAGGTCGCGTGGTTGCGGTTGGTCTTCGACAGCAACTCCTTGCGGATCACCACCACGACCAGTCCGGCCGGACCCAGGTTCTTCTGGGCGCCCCCATAGACGAGGTCGAAGCGATCCCAGGGGATGGGGCGGCTCATGTAGTCGGATGACATGTCCGCCACCAGCGGCACACCCACCTCAGGGAAGTCGGCGTAACGGATCCCCTCGATGGTCTCGTTGGAGGTGACATGCAGGTATTTGGACCCAGGCTCGATGATCAGCTCCTCATCCGCCGGCATCCGCGAGTAGGAGATGGGCTTGCCGTCCCAGGCCGTGTAGACCCGCCCGTAGAAAGCTGCGTCGCTTTCCGCTCCCAGCCCCCAGGTCCCGGAGCGGACGTATCCCGCTCGATCGCCGTCATGAAGCAGGTTCATCGGCACCATGGCGAACTGCAACGTCGCCCCACCCTGGAGGAAGAGGATCTCGAAGTCATCCGGCACCCCGTACAACGAGCGGAACGAGCCGAGGGCAGCGTCGTGCACGGCCTCGTACTCCGGGCTGCGGTGACTCATCTCGATCAGAGACATCCCATGGCCTTGGAAGTCGAGGAACTCCGACTGCACCTCCTTCAACACCGACTCAGGGAGGGTGCAGGGGCCGGAGCAGAAGTTGTAGACCCGTTTCGTCACCGATCACCTTCAGGGCAGTTGACACAGTTCAGCAGCCGGCCGTTGACGAACGAATCGACCACATCAACCACTCGTGCGGCCACCTCCCGTTGCGCCTGGGCGGTGGATGCGCCAATGTGATGGGTCCCCACCACGTTGGGATGGGAAGCCAACGGTGAGTGCCACTCCGCATGGCCGGCCGCCGGCTCGTCGGGGAACACGTCAAGCCCCGCCCTGAGGCCTCGATCGAGAGCTTCTAACAACGCTGCTTGGTCGACCAGCTCGCCACGGGAGGTGTTGATGAGGATCGCCTGAGCCGGCAACGATTCGATGACACGGCGATCGACAATGCCCCGGGTCTCGTCGGTCAGCGGCAAGTGAAGGCTGAGGACGTCGGACGACTGAGCGAGGTCGATGACGGTTGCCGCCATCTCGATGCCCAGCCGCTCGATGGCCTCCTCCTGGCGGTCGGTCCATGGCGGGCGATCCAAGGAGGCCAGTCTCATGCCGAACGACTTCGCCCGCTCGGCAACCTGCAGGCCGATGTCGCCCAGCCCGAGAATCGACATCGTCCTCCCCCACAGGCCCCCGCCCCCGGCGTAGCCCCGTTTGTCCCACTTGCCTGCCCGCAGGTCGATCACCTGATCCGGGATCCGTCGATCGACCGCCAGCAGCAAGCCCATCGTCAGCTCCGCCACCGCCATGGCGTTGCCGCCTGGCACGTTGCTGACTCTGATGCCGAGCTCGGTGGCAGTGGCCACGTCGATCGTATTGGTACCTGATCCCGCCCTGATCACCAGCTTGAGCCCGTCGGACTTGCGCAGCGCCGCTTCCCCGACCCGGGTGGAACGGACGATGAGGCAGTCGACCCCGCCCAACTCGGTGGTCAGATCGGTGATCGACGAATCGACCCTGCACTGGTGTCCCCGTCCGGCCAGGGCCTCCGCCGCGGAAGCGTCGAGCGCGTCGGCGATCAGGATCTGCACGACTGCCGACTCTAGGAGGCGGGTCATAAGGTGACCGGGTGGCGAGCGACGAGTACGCCTACCTCACCACCACCGGGCGGGTCTCCGGCCGTCCTCATACGATTGAAATCTGGTACGCCATGGAAGGTAAGACCGTCTATCTGCTCTCGGGCGGTGGCGACCGGTCGGACTGGGTTCTGAACCTGATGCGCAATCCCTCGGTCCGGCTCCGGATAGGTGACGAGGAGCACCAAGGGTCGGCCAGGGTCCTGGCGGCGGGGACTGAAGACGAGGCAGCCCGCGACGCGGTCTTCGGCAAGTACCAGCCTCGCTACCGCGGCAGCCTCGTCTCGTGGCGGGCCGAGTCGCTGGCGGTGGCCATCGACCTCCACCCGTAAGCTCGGCGCGTGGCCGTCTCCAAGCGCCTGCAGCCGTTCGGGGTCACGATCTTCACCGAGATGACGGAACTGGCCAACCGTTTCGGTGCGATCAACCTCGGCCAGGGATTCCCGAGCTGGGATGGCCCGGACTTCGTCAAGGAAGCCGCGACCGCTGCCATGGCCGGGGGGCTCGACCAGTACCCACCCAGCCCGGGGCTGCCGGCGCTGCGCGAGGCCGTTGCCCGTCGATACGGGCCCCTGCTTGGCCGCACCCTCGACCCGGGCACGGAGGTGACGATCACCTCCGGCTGCACCGAGGCCCTGGCCGCTTCCTTCCTGGGACTGGTCGATCCCGGCGACGAAGTGATCCTGATCGAGCCGTACTACGACTCCTACCCGGCCGATCTCGTGATGGCCGGAGCCATCCCCCGCTACGTCACGCTCCGCCCTCCCGACTTCAGGCTCGACCTCGACGAGCTGGCATCAGTCTTCTCCCCCCAGACCCGGGCGGTCATGGTCAACACCCCACACAACCCGACCGGGCGGGTGTTCGACCAAGGCGAGCTCGAGGGCATCGCAAACCTGTGCCGTCGGTATGACGCCATCGCCCTGTGCGATGAGGTGTACGAGGAGTTGGTATTCGAGTCAGAGCACCTGCGGATGGCCAAGCTGGAGGGGATGTGGGAGCGCACGGTCACGATGTCTTCGGTCGGCAAGACCTTCTCGCTGACGGGATGGAAGGTGGGATGGGCGGTAGCGCCGGCCGCGCTGACTGCCGGGGTGAGGGCAGCCCATCAGTTCCTCACCTTCACCACCCCCACCCCGGTTCAGGCCGGGACTGCGGCCGCCCTCGGGGCACCGCCCGAGTTCTACGCGGATCTACGCGACGGCTACCGGGCCAAGCGCGACCTGCTGGTCGGCGGCCTCCGCCAAGTCGGGCTGGACGCCTTCCTACCGGAGGGGACCTACTTCGTCATGGCCGGCGTGGAGGGCGTGGACGGCCGCTCTTTCTGCCTGCGCCTGGTCGAGGAAGCGCGGGTGGCGGCCATCCCGGCGTCGGCCTTCTATCACCAGCCCGGTCCGGGCGATGGGCTTGTGAGGTTCGCCTTCTGCAAGGACGAGGCAACCCTGACCGAGGCGATCGCCCGGATGACCTACGCGATGTAGGTCAGGTAGATCCAGAGGGCGACCAGCGCCCCGCCGATCGACCACAGCAGGCCGGCCCGCTGGATGCGGAGGCCCTTGCCCGAGATGAGATTGCTTATCAGGCCTCCGATCAGCGACCCGATCATCCCGATCGCCAGCGTCAGCCAGAAGTTGAGGTCAACCGCCCCTGGATAGAAGAAGCGAGCCAGGATTCCCGCCACCAGCCCAACCACCGCCCATGCAATGAGACCCATGGAGGCAGTATGCCCTGTCGAGCGGCGGCGTGTTACGCCACAGGGGCAGGATGGCTGACGCCGACCCCGCCTCGGGTGTCGGCTCCGTAGCGCTCCTTCTCCTTCTCGAAGTCGAGGGCTCGAGAAGTCCAGGCCGAAGCTTCGGGCAGCCGGTCGGCCGGCACCAGCCAGGTGAGCTCGAATTCGATGCCGTCGGGGTCGCGCCCGTACACGCCCTTGGTGGTGCCGTGATCGGTGGCCCCCACCATGGCGCCACGCTCCGATAGGGCGACCGCCAATGACTCCAGCTCGGCCAGGGTGTCGACTTCCCACGCAAGGTGATAGAGACCGACCGACTGACGGCCTGCGGTCGATGCTCCTGCCGCCTCACCTACCGAGAACAGGCCGAGGTCGTGGTCGTTGCTGGAGCCGGCCGCCTGCATGAACACCGCCCCGGGGAAGGCCCCCACTCGGCGGAAGCCGAGCACCTCTTCGTAGAAAGCGGCGCTCTTCTCCGAGTCTCGTACGAAGAGGACGGCATGATTGAGGCTGGCGATTGGCAATGGGGCTCCTTGAAGTGCTCGCTTCCCCAACGACTTGAGAGCCGTTGGTATTTCCCGGCCTAGTCTCGCCCTCCCCGAGCGAGTGAGGTCGCGTTGAAGGTCGCATACGTTTTCGCCAGCCCTCGCGCCGCCAGCTACAAGCTGGCCCAGATGATCCTCCCCCAACTCGAGGCGGGGGTCCATGGGGTGGAAGTGGTGGGGATGTTCTTCTTCGACGACAACAACTACGTGCTGCGCCAGGGCGACCCGGTTGGTGAGCGCCTGGCCAAGGTGGCATCTGCCAACGGCATGCTCCTGATGATGTGCGACATGTGCGCGTTGGAGCGCAACCTGGCCGAGGGCGAGCCCCGTTGGTGCGACCCGGTGACCGGCTGGGGCCGCTCCAGCCCGGCTGAGTGCAACGTCAAGGACACCGTCGTCGGAGTGACGGTGGGTTGTTTCCCCGACCTGTATGGCGCCCTGGCCGGCAATCCCCCGGATCATGTGATCACCCTGTGAGACCGGCGGCCCGGACCCGGGTCGTCTTCCTGATCCTGGACGCCTTCGCTCTGAAGCGGGCCGACCGCAAGAACAGCACCGCGATCTGGGACTGGTCGGATCGCGGGGCCGGGGCAAGGGTGGGACGGTCGGTTCTGGCCAGCTCCACCTATCCCAACCACGCCACCTTCGCGACCGGGGTCGGGCCCGCCGGGCACGGGATCTTCACTAACCACGTGATCAGAGACGGCACCGTGCTGCCCGCCTTCCAGGTCGGCCCGATGGCGCCGACGATCTTCGACTCGTGCCAAGCGGCGGGTATGGAGACCGAGGCCATCCTGGGCGACCACCATTTGGTCGGGGTGATGGGAGCGAGAGCTGCCAACCGACATTGGCCGCCGGACGGAGAGCTCGATTCCCAGATGCAGCTCGACCCTCTCGGCTACCCCCACGACGACGAAGTTCTTCCCCGGCTGGAGTCAGCGCTGGCCGGATCGGCCGATCTGGTGGTTGGCTACTTCGGTTCGATCGACACACACAGCCACATCTTTGGTCCCGACAGCCCCGAGGCGGCGGAGGCCTACCGATCGCTCGACGGCCGCCTTCGGCAGGTGAACGAGGCGCTGGCTCCGGATTGGGATCGCACCATCCTCATGGTGGCCAGCGACCACGACCAGGTGACTGCCCTGGACCGGCCCCCGGTCGATCTGCGAGCCAGGGCCGAGTCGGCGGGGGCACAGGCCATCGTGGTCGATGAGGGCGACGCAGCCCTGGTCGGGACCGCTTCACCGGACTGGATGTCGGGTTGTGATGGCCTGGCCGGCTGGACCACGGTGGGAGAGGGCCAGTACCTGGCCTGGTCGGAGCCAGGACGCTGGTTCGGCGCCACCGACGGGTTCCCGGTCAAGGGCCTGCACGGCGGCGAGCACACCCGCGATCAACTGGCGTTGATATCGGGTGGCCACCCGGCCGTTGCCGCCATCGCCGAGCAATTGGGGTCGGTGCCGGAGGCGGCCGCCTGGGCGGGGGCGATTCGGGCCGGGCTCGGTATCTAGGAGTTCATCGCGTCGCGCCAGGCGAGCCACGGGCGGCCGCGGCCGACCTCCCACTCGGGCCCGTTGAAGCCCAGCGTGAACTGGGTGAAGCCCATCTCGGCGTAGGCCTCGGCATCCTTCTTCAGGAACCGGTCGAAGTCCTCGGGCTCCACCCCAAGTCCCCACTCGACTTCTGTTGGGTCCCTACCGATCTCCTCGCACCACTTCTTGAGGGCGGCCACCTTCGGCTCCATTTCGGACGGCTCATCGGGGAAGCCGGCATGCCAGCTGTCGGCATGGCGGGCCACCAGCCGGGTGGTCACCTTCTCCCCGCCCCCGGCGATGAGTATCGGGATACGGCGGGTTGGCGGCGGGTTGAGGCTTGCAAGCCGGTTCTCGATGATCGGCAGATCGCGCCTCAGGTTGCGCAGGCGGCCGGGAGCGTCACCGAACTCGTACCCGTACTCCTGGTAATCGTGCCGGAACCATCCGCTTCCGATCCCTAACACCAGACGCCCATTGGAGATGTGGTCGACGGTGCGAGCCATGTCGGCCAGCAGGTTGGGGTTGCGGTAGGAGTTGCATGAGACCAGGGCTCCAAGCTCGATGCGGCTGGTCTGCTCGGCCCAGGCCGCCAGCATCGTCCAGCATTCGAAGTGGGGCCCATGCCGGTTGCCGTACAACGGAAAGAAGTGGTCCCAGTTGTAGAGGAGGTCGTAGCCGAGCTCCTCTGCCTGGGTGGCAGCGCGCCTCAGCCCTGCGTATTCACCTTGTTGTGGGTGGATCTGAGCTGCGATCCGAATGGGGTGAGCCACTCATGTCACCCTAGAAGTTCAACCTGAGTTGAAGTCAAGCGACGTATGGCTCGGGACTCGACTCAAACGCCCGCAGGCACCCCGGCCCGCAGAAGTAGTAGGTCGTCCCTTGGTACTCCGTCTGGTATTTGGCTGTGGCCGGATCGACCCTCATACCGCACACCGGATCGATGGCCTCGCCCGATTCGTCCTCGTGCATGTCCATCGTGGAAGACTAAACGGTGGCACATGCCGTTCTACTCGGCCGACGGACCGGGCCCGCCCCGCTTCGTGCTGGAGCAGGTCTCGGATACGACCTTTGCCCTGCAGCAACCCTTCAGATACGTGCACCCGCAGAACGGAAGCGAATGGGTGGTGCCGGTGCAGGCGCTGACCAACACCGACCTCGCCTCCATCCCGGCGGCACTGCAGTGGTTCGCCAGCCGCTATGGCCGGCATACCCCCGCCGCCCTGCTCCACGACTACCTGATCGAACAGGGCGGCAAGCTCACTCCCCCGATCTCCCGGCCCGATGCGGATCGCACCTTCCGGGTGGCGATGGAGGACCTTGGCGTGCCATGGCTCCGGGGCACCCTGATGTGGGCGGCCGTCACCATGTGGACCAGATTCAGGGCGTCGGCATGGGGGGTGGCCACCGTCGTCCTGTGGCTGCTGCTGGCGGCGGCCGGGACCGTGGCCTTCGTATACGGCCTGTGGACCCGGGCGTGGGAGATCTCGATCCTCGCCGCTCTGGGCCCGGTGCTCTTCGCCTGGTTGTGGGGATCGCAGTGGGTGGCGGCGATCGCGGCCGGCTACGGGCTGCTGGTGCTCGGGCCCGCCACCACAACAGTGTTCTTCTCCTCATGGGTCTACCGGGGGCTGGAGTGGTTGCTGACCCTCTTCCGCAAGGTCAAGCCCGGCAACCGGGGAGTGGAGCTACCGAAACCTCCCCGAATGCGGGAGTTCTAGTAACAGGACCAGCGCGAATACGTCCGTGCCTACATTCGCCGCATCCGCTCCAAGCTCTCGGAGTTGGGCGAAGCGGCCGAGATCGAGTCGAAGCCCGGGCTCGGAGGCCGAGCTCTCCGTCGGCTGACCCGGCTCAGTGCTCCTGACCCGGCAGATGCCGTTCTTCCATCAGCGCCACTGCGTTGCCCTCGGGGTCGTTGGTGAAGCACATCCACAACTCCGAGTGCCCGTCGTTGTGCACGACGTGCGGCTCGCCACCGAACACCGCCCCACGGGCCCCGATCTCGCGGTGGGCATCGTCGATCGAGTCCACCTGGTAGTAGAGAATCGGTCGCGAGCGAAAGCTCTCGTTCTCGGGCCTGCCCAGATAGAGCCTCACCCCTCCACAGTCGAAGAAGGCCATCGGCTGGCCGGGCACCTGGAAGAGGAAGTCGAGGCCAAGCACGTCTCGGTACCACGCCACTGCCTGGTCTAGGTCGTCAACGCTGATATGGATTTGACCGATGCCCGATATCTGGCCCATGGCTCTCCTTCCATTTCATTGTATTTGATTGGGTTAAACACTAACCTTGTTAAGTGAAGGTGTCAATTCCCGACGTCCCCGATCGCCTGCCCGCCGACGCCCTGCATGAAGCCGCCAACCGGGTGCACTCGGTCGCCCTCAGGCTGCTCAGAATCATCCGGACGGTGGACGTGGAGACCGGCCTGTCAGGGCCACGGGCCTCGCTCCTCTCCGTGCTCGTCTTCGCCGGCCCGCTCTCGATCTCGCGGTTGGCCGAGATCGAGCAGGTCTCCGTCCCCGCCATCACCAAGCTGGTCGACGCACTGGCCAAGGAGGGCTTGGCCAAGCGCCGCCGATCCAACAAGGACCGCCGGGTGGTGATGGTCCAGGCCACCGACCATGGCAAGCGCCTCCTCGAAGAAGGCAGGGCGCGGCGCGTCGAGGCGATGGCCGGCACCCTCGCCAAACTCACCGCCCGTGAGCTCGAGCAGGTCGATCGGGCCTTCACGATCCTGCAGCGCAAGGTCCTCTCCCGCGGCTGACCCGCTACGGTCGCGGCATGCCGGGCCCGATCGCCGTGACCGGCGCAGGAGGTGGGATCGGCGGCCGGGTGGCCCGTCGGCTGTCGGCGTCAGGCATCGACCCTGTCCTGATCGTCCGCCATCCCTCACAGGCCCCGAACCTGCCCAACGCGCCCGTCAGGCTGGCCTCCTATGAGGACGAGAAGGCGATGGCTGCCTCCCTGGCCGGGGTGGAGACCCTCATGCTGGTCTCCGGACGCGAGCACGCCAACCGGATCGAGCACCATCGCAGCGCGGTGAGAGCAGCGGTGGAGGCGGGAGTGGATCGGGTGGTCTATCTCTCGTTCCTCAACGCAGGCCCGCAAGCGACTTTCACTTTCGCCCGTGACCACTTCCACACGGAGGAGCTCATCAGGGCCAGCGGGATGGAGCACACATTCCTGAGGGACAGCTTGTATGCCGATGTCGCGCCCCACCTTGTGGTGGGGGGCACCATCAAGGGCCCGGCCGGGGCAGGGCGGGTGTCTTGGGTCTCCCGCGATGACATTGCCGACGTCGCACTCGAGGTCCTGACCGAAGGTGGCCACACGGGGATCACATACGACCTCACCGGACCCGATGCGATAACCCTCGAGGAGACGGCCTCCATCCTCTCGACGGTATGCGGAGTCGGGGTCGTCTACCTGGAAGAAACGATCGAAGAGGCCTGGGAATCCCGGGCCGTCTACGACGCCCCCGCCTGGGAGGTGGAGGGATGGATCAGCACCTACACCGCCATCGCCGCAGGTGAGATGGAGACGGTTTCGGACGACGTCGCCAGGCTCAGCGGGCACCCAGCCGCCACTCTCTTCGAGTCGCTGAATCGCGACCCGGACCTCTGGAGGCATCTAACCAAATAGCTCAGATCGCCCGATTGCGTCCGGCTAGATCGCCCGCATCCGGTTGTTGCGGGGGTTGTGTTCGACCTCCGCCAGACCGAGCGCTTCCATCAATGGCGGGACGTAGTTGCCGAACCTTCCTCGTAGCCCCTTCTTCATCCCGTACCAGCCGCCGACCGGGTTGTCGGCTGAGCGAGCCCATGCTTCAACAGTGCCATCCGCCGCCGGCTTTTGCTCATCGGCATTGCCCAGAGGCATCCAATCGCCGTGCTGTTTGAGCATCGCGTGCAAGTCCTCGATGCAGCGCCACTGGTAACGCAGCTCGGTGGAGCCGACCATGCACACCAGTGCCGGCGGGTCCGAGCCCTCGTCCTTGTACATCTGGTAGCTGGATTGCCCACTGGGGGTAGTCAGCTGCCATGGATCGGCCTTGGTCCCCGTGCCTGTCGCCATCAGACCTCCTTGATCGATCAAGAGTACGTTGTGGTGGTCAGGCTTCGCAGTCGGGGAGAGCCTCGATGCTGTTCTCCGGGGAGGTCCCGGCCCCGGTGGTCAAGGTGTACGCCTCGTGGCAGATGGGGCAGGGCACCACCTCGACGTCGGCTCGCCCGGTCGCGTCGCCCTCGGTGTAGAACCGGTGAGCCGAGCCCAATGCCCTGCTCACTTCGGCCACCGCCCATTTCTTGTTCTTGCCCCGCCCATTGCCGGTGCTCGCCACGACCACATGGGAGTGCTCGATCGGGATAGGCACGGGCTGGCGGGAGACGCAAGTGATCTGGTAGTCGGCCATCCTTCCTCCTCGGTTCGCCCCGGGTGGGTACCCCGATGGCTGGGGCCCCAAACCGCGGGCCGGGGCCGGAGTGGATAGCTTCCCCCCGTGGTCGCTGCACGGATGGGCACCCCCCTCCGCCTCTTCTGGGCCTGGCACCGTTGGATCTTCCTCACCTCGCGCGGGCGCCTGGGGGCGAAGCTGGGCAAACAGCGTTTCCTTGCCCTGACCACGGTTGGCCGCATGTCGGGCGAGGCTCGCACCCACCTCCTCACCTATGTCGAGGAAGGCGGCTGCTACTTCGTGGTCGCCTCCAACGCCGGCGAGCCCAACCACCCGGCATGGTGGCTCAACCTCCAGGCCAAGCCTGAAGCGGAGGTCATGATCCGTGGTCAGACCACCACCATCCTCGCCAAGGAGGTTGATGGCGACCTCCGACACCGGATCTGGGAGCGGTTCGTGGCGATCGACGACGCATACGCGGTCTACGCCACTCGCACCGAGCGTCGCATTCCCGTGGTTGGTCTGCAACCCAAGAACTAGGAGCGAGCCCGCTGGTTACCCTCCGCTCATGCGGAGATCGGCGAAGGTCCTTGCCCTGGCCTTCGTCACCGCCTGCACCACCGCCTCCACCTCGACCGCCCCCGACCCTTCCACTACCGCCGGTCCCACTACCTCACCCGCGGCCGTCACCACCACATCGGCCATCGTCGAGGGAACGACGGCAGAGAAGCTGGAGGCGCTGGGAGGCGAGCCTTGCCCAGACTCCGACTTCACGTGTGTGACGATCGCGATGCCCCTCGACCACTTTCACCCGGACGACGGGCGGACGATCGACGTCGTATTCGCAGTCCTCCCTGCGGCCGAGGAGACTGAGGGTGTCTTCGTCACGGCTACCGGCGGGCCCGGATCGTCCGGCATATCGGTGGCCGACTACTACTACTCGCTCTTTGCGTCCTCCATCACCGACAGCATGGACGTCGTCTTCTTCGACCAGCGGGGGCTGGCACTGTCCGGTGGCCTGACCTGCCCGCAGGCTGCGGCCGTCTTCTATCGAACCGACGCGCTGATGGCCACGGCCCAGCAGGAGGAGGCGTACGCCGCCGCTGCCCAAGCATTTGCGGATGACTGCGTGGCGGAGATGGGCAACCCGGAGGAGCTCCCCTACCTGGGGACGGTGCAGGCGCTCGAGGATCTCGAGGTATTCAGGCGGGAAATGGGCTACGACCGACTGGTGATCGACGGTGAGTCGTACGGCACTCAATTCACCCAGGCATTCGCCGCCGCTCATCCCGATAGCGTCGCCCGCATAGTTCTCGATGGGACAGTCGACACGAGCATGCCGGGGCTCGACTTTCTCAATCTGCAGGCGAGCAGCTTCGCCGACATCCTCGATGCGTCGTTCGACGCCTGCGAGCAGGTCGAGGAGTGCCTGGACGACATGGGCGGGCCACCTGGGGAGGTGTACGACCGGCTGGCGGCATTGCTGGCGGAGGGGCCGGAGACGGTCGACTTCCCGCTGCGCACCGGCGAGTCGGTGGCGCGTGAGTTCAGCCACGCGGACCTCGAGATCGTCGCCTCGGCCCAGATGTACGTCGAAGACGACCGCATGCAGCTCAACCGCGCTTTGGCCGCTTACGGGCGCTCCGGCGACCTCGTCCCGCTTGCCAGGCTCCTTTACCCCAATGCCGGGATCGACCCGGCAAACGAGTCGGTGATCGACGACCCTTCATGGTCGGACGGGATCTACTACGCGGTGGAGTGCCAGGACTACCGATTTCCCGGGGAAGATCCGGCGGCGCGGGCGGAAGGCTTCTTCCGGGCCGCCGACCCCCTGGATCACGTCCGCCTCGGGTCGATCGCTGTCGGCGACCTCCCCTGTGCATATTGGCCGGGATTGGACCCCGCCAGGGCCGACCCCGGCTACGACGCCGCCGTGCCGACCCTCGTGCTGGTGGCCGAGGCCGATCCCGCCACCCCCGCCTCCGGGGCCAGAGCGGTGGCCGAGCGCCTCGCGGACGGCCACCTGATAGTCGCGGAGGGCGGGCCGCATGTCATCTTCGGCCGCGGCAACTCCTGTCCGGACGATCCGGTCACCGCCTTCATCGTCGATGGCACCGTCCCCGAGGAGGGCCTCATGTGCGAAGGGGTGCTGATCACCGACTACGTGCCGCTCATGCCCCTATCGGTCAATGCCTTCGACACCCCAGGCGAGATGTTCGACGCGGTCGAGACCGAGTTGAACTACCTGCCCGAATACCTCTGGTGGGACGGCGTTTCGGAGGACGGTGCCGGATGCAGCGGCGGCGGCGCCATCGGCTTCAGCTCGGACGACACTTCATACCTCTTCGACTTCCAGCAGTGCGGGCTGACCGATGGCCTCGTCATCGACGGCACCGGCAGCTACGACCCCGAGAACGACGTCTTCGACCTTGATGTCAGTGTCGGTGACCCCTCATGTCACTACACCTACAACCGTTCGGGGGACTTCGCCAGCTTCGACGACGAGTGTGAGGCCGACCCGTTCGAAGGCTGAATCCGGTAACCTCAGGCCCGGCAACAGGCCTGGCCTGCCCGCCACCCACCCTCATTGCGAGGGCGTCACCGATTCAGGAGGCTCGATTTGTCCCGTCTCGAGGAGACTCAACTCCCAGGCGTTGGCGTTCGCTACGACTTCCACACCGGTCAGGGCCAGCGGGTCGGCGTCGTCCACCACCTCACCGGGCGCAAGGAAGTGTTCTTCTGCGGGCCAGAAGACCCCGATGGCGCCACCGCCGCCATCAACCTGAGCGACGACGACTCCCGGGCGCTGGTCGATGCCCTGGGAGGTTCCCAGGTGGTGTCGAACCTCACCCACCTGAAGCAGCAGATCGAGGGCCTGGCCATCGATTGGCTGGAGATCCCCAACTCCTCGCCATTCGCCGGGCATCCGTTGGGAGATGCCCACATCCGCACCCGCACCGGGGTGTCGGTGGTAGCCGTGGTCCGAGATGAGACCCCCTTCCCCGCCCCCGGGCCGGACTTTCAACTCGAAGCGGGCGACACCATGGTCGTGGTGGGAACCTCGGAAGGGATAACGGAGACAGCCGAGATCATGCGCTCGGGCTGATGCACGGGTCAGCCCTTTTCTTCCTCGAACTGGGCGGTGTCATCCTTCTGCTGGGCCTGCTGGGCCGGCTCTCGGCTCGCTTCGGCCTCTCCCCCATTCCTCTCTATCTATTGGGCGGCCTCGCCTTCGGCCATGGCGGGCTGATCCCGGTCGTCACCTCCGAGACCTTCATCGAGACCGGCGCAACCCTGGGGGTTGTCCTCCTCCTCTTGATGCTGGGCCTCGAGTACACGGGCGCCGAGCTGGTCGCCAGTCTCCGCACCACCACCAGGGCCGGGATCGTCGACCTGGTGGCCAACTTCGTCCCCGGCTTCCTGCTCGGCCTCGCCTTCGGCCTCGGCTTCCTGCCTTCGCTGTTCCTTGGCGGGGTGACCTACATCTCATCGTCGGGGGTGGTGGCCAAGCTGCTGGAGGACCTCGGCTGGACCGGCAACAGGGAGACGCCGGCGGTCTTGTCGCTGCTCGTATTCGAGGACCTGGCCATGGCGGTCATCCTCCCCATCCTCGGGGCCCTCGCACTCGGTGGCACCCTGCTCGGCACCGTGGCCTCGGTGCTGGCGGCGCTGGCTGCGGTTGGGCTGATCCTGCTGGGGGCGACCCGCCAGAGCGCCCGCTTCAGCCGCTGGGTCTTCTCGGCCAGCGATGAGTTCAATCTGCTCACGCTGCTCGGAGTGACGTTGGTGGTCGCCGGCTTCGCCGAGCAACTGAGCGTCTCCGCCGGGGTCGGCGCCTTCCTGGTGGGCATCGGAGTGTCTGGCGAGGCCGCCCATCGAGCGAAGCGGTTCCTGGAGCCTCTCCGCGACCTCTTTGCCGCCATGTTCTTCGTGTTCTTCGGCCTCACCACCGACCCGGCGGTGCTCATCGGGGCGGCCCTTCCCATCGCCGTGCTGGCGGTGGTGACCGGGTTGAGCAAGTACTACACGGGGAAATGGGCAGCGAAACGGGTGGGGATCGGCGAACGCGGCCAGGCCAGGGCGGGCTCGGCGCTGATCGCCCGCGGCGAGTTCTCGATCATCATCGCCGGGCTTGGAGCTTCGGCGGCAGGGGACGACCGGCTGCCAGCGGTGGCGGCCGGCTACGTCATCGTCATGGCCACCGCGGGCCCGATCGCGGCCAGGTTCGCCGGCCGCCAGAAGTCGAAGACGCCGATTAGTCCCATCCCGGAACGAGCCCCGGTCGGCTAGCCAGCCTCCAGTCAGGTGAAGGCCGGCTGGGTCCAGGCGATGCCTCGCTCAGATCTGAACCTGACCCTGGCGTATCCATCTGCAGGGAGCGGGTAGGAAAGCCGGCTGCCCTCGTATTGAGCCGCCTCGTCTCCGTTGACGACCACCACGAATTCCCCCTCCTCGGCCGCCTCCACCTCCAGCCGCCCCGCGGACGTGGAGACCGCACGAACCTCGGGGCCGCTAGAGGCGTAGAAGCGGCCGGCTCGAAGCGAGGCGAGCAGCTCTGCCGGCCGAACCCGGTCGCTCTCCACCTCCACTCCCACCCAACCCCTCCCGGGGTTGGACACCTCGGGCCCCCATCGTCGCAAGTAGTGGGTGTCGTCGACGGCCACTCCGTACACGCGGCGCCCGGCCGAGAGCAGCCGATCCCAGATCGACTCCATGGAGGGAAGCCGATCGGTGCCCAGGCTGAAGGTCAGCGGATGGCCGTTGTACAGCTCGAAATGGGTGAGTCGTGGCAGGGCGGCCATGTCCTCGTAGGTGACCGACTCCCAGAAGTTGGGGTGGTTGAGGCTGGCGATGCCGCCGTCGGCGACTACCCGGTCGATCGACCCTTGCAACACAGCCACCGCCGACTCCCCGTCAGCGCCTCCCAAGCTGCGGCTCGTGCCCCAGCCGTTGACATGGAGGGCATAGGTCTTGTCGCCCGGCTTCCACCATGTGGTCAGCTCCTCGCCGGGAATGAGGATCATCCGGCTTCCCCGCCGCCTGAGTCTTCGCTGCAGCGACCGAGTCGGCACCCGCACGTTGTGATCGGTGATGGAGAGGAAGTCGTATCCGTGCTCGGCATACCAGTCGACTACCTCCTCGACCGGGCTGTCCCCGTCCGTGGCGCTGGTGTGGGTGTGCAGGTTGCCTCTCAAAAAGGTCACATGCTCACACTCGATCCCGCCCGGTCGATCCGCAACTCACGTGGCTGGGTAATGTCGCGTTCACGTCTCAGTCGAGAATCCTTCAGGAACCATCATGATCTTTGCCTACATCGATCCCGGCACCGGAAGCCTCCTTCTACAGGCCCTCCTGGGCGGATTGGCCGGGCTGGCGGTCTTCTTCCGCACCGCCGGCCGCCGCCTTTTCCGGCGCCGGCAGGTCGAACCGCCCAAGCCGACCGACACCTGATCGTGCCGGCAGCGGCGCCGCCCGACGGCTCCTTCGACCCAGGGTCCTTCCGCGACCCGGCGAGCCGGGTCTTCTACCGCGGCGACGACGTCTATCGGATGCTCTCCGACCCCGCTGCCGAGGACTGGGAGGCGCTTGCAGGCACCCGCTTCTTCAAGGAGTGGACCGAGGCGGGGAGGATCGTCGGGACCCGGCCAGTGCATGAGGACGGCCGGCTGCTGCTGGCGCACGACCGCATCCCGGTCTGGACCTATCCGTACGAATGGAGCTTCTCGATGCTGAAGGCGGCCGCCCTCCTCCACCTCGACCTGCTCGACGCCGCCCTCGACGAGGGGATGACGATCAAGGACGCCACCCCATACAACGTCCAGTTCGTCGGGGCCGATCCCGTCTTCGTGGATGTCGGGTCGTTTCGCCGTTACGAGCAGGGAGAGCCCTGGCTCGGATACGGGCAGTTCTGTCGACAGTTCCTGTATCCCTTGATGCTGCGCGCTCACGCCGGCATCGACTTCCAACCAATGTTGCGAGGCTCGCTCGACGGGATATCTCCAGCCGAAGCCAGAGCGGTTATGCGCGGTCGCCGGGTCTGGCGGCCGGGCGTGATGATGGACGTCGTCATGCAGGCACGGGCCGACCGGGCGATGGCCGACAGCCGCCGCGACGTCCGCAAGGAGCTCGGCTCGGCCGGATTCACTGCCGACATGATCAAGGCCAACACCACCCGCCTTCGCAAGGTGCTAGCCAAGACCAAATGGCAGCCGACCCACTCCACCTGGTCCGATTACTCGGAGTGCGGACATGTCGCCACCCAGCGGACGATCAAGAAGAGCTTCGTCACATCCGTTGCCGGGCAGCGCCGGCACCATGTCGTTTGGGACCTCGGCGCCAACGACGGCTTCTTCTCCAGGCTCGCCGCGGGCCACGCTGACTCCGTGGTTTCCCTCGACTCGGACGAGCTGGTTGTCGACCGCCTCTTCCAAGACCTGATCGTCAACGGGCCTAGGAACGTGTTGCCGATGGTGTTCGACCTGTCCGACCCCTCCCCCGGGCTCGGTTGGCGGGGTCAGGAACGGCGGCCGCTGGAGGCCAGGGCCAATCCGGACCTGGTCCTGATGCTGGCGGTGGTGCATCACCTGGTCGTGGCAGGCAACGTGCCCCTCGCCGAGGTAATCGACTGGCTGCGCTCCCTCGATGCCGAGGTGGTCTTCGAGTGGGTTCCTCCCGACGACCC
>DATBMA010000063.1:0-2003 GCA_036555105.1 Acidimicrobiia bacterium | reverse complement strand
CCTCTGCCACCGTCAATCAGGTGCCTGAGCTGGCGGTCTATTCCGGTCAAGACTCGGAGACGTGGCCGATGATGGCGGTAGGGGCCGTCGGGGTGGTATCGGTGGTGTCGCATTTGGCGGGCGAGTCGGTGCGGGCTCTGGTCGACGCAGCTGCCGGCGGGAGGATGGACGAGGCCAGGTCGTTGCATCACTCGCTGCTGCCCCTCTGCGATGCCTGCTTCCTGGAGCCGAACCCACAGCCGGTCAAGGGCGCCCTCAACGCTCTCTGGGAGCCGGTGGGTGCTCCACGGCTGCCACTGGTTCCTGCCTCGGAAGCGACGATCGGTGCCGTCAAGGAGGCGCTCGGGTCGCTGCAGGGCTTGTGAGCCTCCGGGTTCTGTTCCTGGGCGGGTTGGGGGAAATCGGCCGCAACTGCGCGGCCCTCGAGATCGACGGCCGTCTGATGCTCATCGATTGCGGCCTCATGTTCCCCGAGGAGGACATGCTCGGAGTCGACCTGGTCTTCCCCGACTGGTCGTGGGTGGCCGAGCGAGCCGCTGATGTCGAAGGGGTCGTGATAACCCACGGCCATGAAGACCACGTTGGAGCCCTCGCCTACTTCCTGGCCGAAGTGAACGTCCCGGTGTTCGGATCGGAGCTGAGCCTGGCGCTGGCTCGGGGCCGGATCGACGAGCTCGGGGTGGAAGCCGAGCTCCGGCCGCTCAAGCCGAAGCAATGGCACCAGATCGGGCCCTTCAAGTTCGAGCTGATCCCGGTGGCCCACTCGGTGCCCGACGCCATGGCCGTCGCCTTCGATACCAAGGCCGGGATCGTGCTCCACACCGGAGACTTCAAGCTCGATCCCACGCCCATCGACGGCGTCGAGACCGATCTCTCGGAGATGGCGGCCCTGGGACGGCGCGGGGTCAGGCTGATGCTGGCCGACTCGACCAACGCCGAGCGGTCAGGGTTCGTGCCTTCCGAGGCGTCTTTGTCGGATCCAATCGGCGACATCATGCGTGACGCCCCCGGCCGGGTCATCGCCGCGTGCTTCGCCTCACACATCCATCGGATCCAGCAGATCGTCGACGCCGGTCTGGCCTCGGGCCGCAGCCTGGCCATCTTCGGCCGCTCGATGCAGCGGAACACCACCGTCGCTCAAGAGCTCAAAGCGATTCGCATCCCGAGCGAGCGGGTGCTCGATATCACAGACTTGTTGAAGCTCCCACCCCAGCGCCAACTGGTGCTCACCACCGGGAGCCAGGGCGAGCCCTTCGCAGCCTTGTCACTGATGGCGGCGGGCCGCCAAAAGTTCGTCGAGGTACAGAAGGGCGACACCATCCTGATCTCGGCCCAACCCATACCCGGCAACGAGACCGCAGTGTCCAGAGTCATCTCCCAACTGCTCAGGCGTGGGGCGACGGTCTATCACGGGCGCAACGCCCCGATCCACGTGTCAGGACACGGCGCCGCGGATGAGTTGATGACGATGCTCAACGTGGTCAAGCCGCGTGCCTTCGTTCCCGTCCACGGCGAGTACCGGCACCTGCATGCGCATGCGGCGCTGGCGCGTCAGGTGGGGGTTCCCTGGGTCGAGGTGTGTGAGGACGGTGACGCAGTCGTTCTGAACGGCCGCAAGACCTCGGTAGACCGAAGGACGGTACCGGCTGGGTATGTGTACCTGGATGGGACCAGCTGGGGCGATGTGAAGGCGGTATTGAGGGACCGGAGCCACCTGGCCGACGAAGGGGTGGTGGTGGTGACAGTGGCGGTGAGCCGGCAGTCAGGGGAACTGGTCTATGGCCCCGACCTCGACAGCCACGGGTTGATGGACGACCCCGAAGCCGTGTTGGGCAAGGCGGCCGAAGCCGTCAGAGGGGCCGTCGAGGAGACACGCAACCGAGAGGGCGGCGCCCAGGCCATGCAGCAGGCAGTCCGCGAAGCCGCCTCCCGGGTAATCAGAGCTGAGACCTCCCGCCGCCCGGTGATATTCCCGGTGGTACTGGAGCTCTAGTCGGGGCCAT
>DATBMA010000056.1:0-3290 GCA_036555105.1 Acidimicrobiia bacterium | reverse complement strand
GGCCTGCGCGACGCCCTGGATCCCCGCCTGAATGACTGACGCCCTACTCGAGGTCGATGGCCTCAAGACGCACTTCTTCACTCGCGATGGGGTGGTGCAGGCGGTGGACGAGATCTCGTTCCATGTGGATCGGGGGGAGGTCCTTGGGCTGGTCGGAGAGTCCGGGTGCGGGAAGTCCGTGACTTCGCTCTCCATCCTGGGGCTCGTCCCTCATCCCGGCAGGGTCGTTGCCGGGTCGGTCAAGTTCGGAGGCCGCGACATCACCTCGCTCAAAAAGGAAGAGTGGAAGGACCTGAGGGGCGAGCACATATCGATGATCTTCCAGCAGCCGACCTCCGCTCTGAACCCGGTCTACAAGGTCGGTGCCCAGATCGCCGAGGTCTACGAACTCCATCGCGACATGAAGCAGGATGCAGCCGAGGAGAAGGCCGTCGAGATGCTGGCCAAGGTCGGTATCCCCGACCCCAAGCGACGGGCACAGTCATATCCGCACGAGATGTCTGGCGGCATGGCACAAAGGGTGATGATCGCCATGGCCCTCGCCTGCGAGCCGGAGCTTCTGATCGCCGACGAGCCGACAACTGCCCTCGACGTGACCATCCAGGCCCAGATCCTCGACCTGATCCGGCACTTGCAGAAGCAGTCCCGCACCGCGGTCGTGCTGATCACCCACGACTTGGGGGTGGTGGCCGAGATGGCAGACCGGGTGGCGGTCATGTACGCGGGGGAGATCGTCGAGGAGGCCGACGTCCGCACCCTCTTCCGCGATCCTCGCCATCCATACACCCAGGGCCTGATCGGCTCGATCCCGGTGTTGGGCCTGCTGAAAGAGGAGTTGGAGGTCATCCCGGGGGTGGTGCCGAACCTGGTCGACCTGCCTCCCGGCTGCCGGTTCGCCTCCCGCTGCAAGGCCAGGGTCGAGCACAGCCTCTCGATCTGCACCGAGACCAAGCCCGAGTTGCTGCCGGTGGCCGATCAGCACAATGTCCGCTGCTGGCTGTATCACGGGCCCCAGGCGGTCTTCAAGGATGAGCCGGAAAGCCATGCCCCGACCAGTGAGCCGCCCGATGGCTGACGTCGATCAAGCGGCTTTCCCACAGGCATCGGTCACCAAAAAGGCCGACCCACTCGTCCGGGCCCGCGGCCTGACCAAGGACTTCCCCATCAAGGCCGGGATCTTTCAGCGCACCAAGGGATGGGTGCGGGCGGTCTCGGCTGTCGACCTCGACATCGGGCGGGGTGAGACCCTCGGTCTGGTCGGTGAGTCCGGGTGTGGCAAGACGACCTTGGGCCGGATGATCATCCGGCTGCTCGAGCCGACCGAGGGGACCATCGAGTTCGACGGCATCGATATCACCAAGTTGGAAAGCGACGACCTCTTCAAATTCCGGCGGCGGATGCAGATAATCTTCCAGGACCCATACTCGTCGCTGGATCCTCGCAACCCGGTGGGCGACTCGATCGCCGAGGGTCTGCGCATCCACGGGATCTTCGCCAAGGATGAGCGCCACGCCAGGGTGCAGAAGATGCTCGAGGTGGTGGGGCTCAAGGCCGCCCACGCCAGCCGCTATCCGCATGAGTTCTCCGGTGGCCAGCGCCAGCGCATCGGAATCGCCCGGGCCCTCATCATGGAGCCCGACTTCGTGGTGTGCGACGAACCGGTGTCCGCCCTCGATGTGTCCGTCCAGGCGCAGGTCCTCAACCTCTTGCGGGAGTTGCAGGACGAGCTTGGCCTCACGCTGCTCTTCGTCGCCCACAACCTGGCGGTCGTGGAGCACATCTCAGACCGGGTGGCGGTGATGTACCTGGGAAGAGTTGTCGAGGATGCGGACCGGGAATCGCTTTACCGGCGGCCACTCCACCCGTACACCGAGGCTTTGCTTTCGGCCATCCCGGTCCCAGATCCCGACCGGCCGCGGGCCCGGCAGATCCTGCAGGGAGAGATCCCCTCGCCCCTCGATCCGCCAGAAGGGTGCCACTTCCATCCCCGCTGCCCGATCGCCCGCACCGGCCTCTGCGACGTCAGCGTGCCCGCCCTCCTCCCGGGCCCGGACCGACCCGATCACCTTGCGGCCTGCCACCTCCGGGCGGGCCCGGCGGTGGGGTCGTAGCCGCCCGCGGGCCAATGCCCTTTGTGCCTTACACGCGGTGTGAAAGCGTGTATCGTTCCGCCCGTTTGCTTAGGGATGGCCGGAGGAGGCTGATTGTGAGAAGGTCGTGGCGAAAGCTTGTGTCAATCGCGTCGATCGCGGCTGCCGTAGTAGTAGTGATGAGCATCGCCGCCCCGGCGATCGCTGCATTCACCAACCCGGGCAACCCGTCCGGCAACGGCGTGGCACCGACCGTTGTCAACGGCTTCCCCAACTGTCCAAGTGGACAGGAGACCCACAACTGGACCGGGACCGGGGCCGGCACCCAAAACCTCGCTGCCGGTGGGTCGATAACGGTCACCAAGCCCACCTCTCCTTCCCCCGGCCCGGGTAACGCCAGCCGCTATTTCAACTTCTCGGCCACCGGTGCCAAGGTGAACACGGTCTTCGCTAAGACAGACGTCTTCGTGGTCGGCTTCATCACCGAGTCGAACCGCTACGTGTACGGCGCCGGACAGACCGGTGCCTCCTCGGACACCAAACTCCACTCCCCCACCAATTCCTCCAAGCAGCCCTACGCCCTCAGCGCCATCCGCTTCTGCTACACGCCGATCAAGTACAAGATCTCCGGCACCAAGTTCTACGACTGGGGCGAGACCGGGACCAAGGATGCGGTCGATCAGGGACTAGCCGGCTGGACCATCCAGGCCAAGCAGGGCGCCACGGTCAAGGGATCAGCGACCACCGCGGCCAACGGCTCGTACACCATCGAGCTTGCAGCCGGAACGTACGACGTTTGTGAGGTTGAGCAGTCCGGTTGGACCAGGTCGGCGCCGGGCGGCACCGGCTGCTACTCGATCAACCTCACCGCCGACGTCACCGGCAAGGACTTCGGCAACTTCAAGCTGGTGACCCTGTCGGGAACGAAGTTCTACGACGCCGGATATGACCCGAACGGCGCCAAGGATGGCGGCGAAGTCGGCATCGGCGGATTCACGGTCACCGCTGCCGCCACCGGCACCCAGCCGGCCGGCAACCCCCACGTCGGCGGAAGCGCCGTGACTGCAGGTGACGGAAGCTGGTCGATCGTGGTCCACGCCGGCAAGTATTCGATCTGCGAGAGTGGCGGGCCTACCGGGGACTACAGCTGGGTGCAGACGGCTCCTACGGGCAATGGAGGCTGCTACCCCGGTACGACCG
>DATBMA010000068.1:0-19813 GCA_036555105.1 Acidimicrobiia bacterium | reverse complement strand
GTCGCCTTCAGGCGGGAGCGGGTGCTGGCGTCATCGTCGTTCTCAGCGATCCCGGCCCGGCGGCGGATCATCTCGCCCAATGCCCAGAAGGTCAGGCCGTCGCCGTACGAAGGCGACCGTCCGGTGTGCCAGTAAGTGTCCTCGGCAAGACCGTCCAGGTACTTCTCGAACTCCCACAACAGGCGGCTCTTGCCGATGCCGGCCTCTCCCACCACCGAGATGAGCCTTCCGCGCTTCTCCCGACCGACGGCCGCCAGTTGGTCCTTGAGCAGGCGGAGCTCCTCCTGCCTCCCGATGAAGGGCCCCTCCAACGCGTCCTGGCGACGTCGCCCTCCCAACTCGGCGATGAGTCGGACCGCTCGCCAGACCGCCACCGGGGCCGATTTGCCCTTGAGCTCGCGGCTTCCCAAGGACTCGAATGAAATCGCCCGCGCGGCCAGCCGTTGAGTCGACTCACCCACGACGACAGTGCCTGGCTCGGCCACTGCCTGGAGGCGGGCAGCGGTGTTGACTATGTCACCGACCACGAGTCCCTTCTCGTTGCCGCCTGGACCGACCGCCGCCTCCCCTGAGAGAATGCCAACCCTGGCGGCCAATCCGGGCATCTCGAGCTCACTGCCCAGGGCGGTGACGGAGTCGATCAACTCCAGCCCGGCCCGCACCGCCACTTCGGCATCGTTCTCGGTGGCGGTCACAGCACCCCAAAACGCCGTGACCGCATCTCCGGTGAACTTGTCGACCACCCCGCCGAACCGCTCGATTACGACTTTGGAGCGCTCGAAGTAGGTCGTCAGCAGGCTGCGGATCTCCTCGGGATCACTCGCCTCCGAGAGTGGAGTGAAGCCGACCAGGTCCATGAACAGAGCCGTTATGAATCGCCGCTCCTCTTTGGGGGTGGTCCTCTCGACTGGATCTCCCAGGCTCAGCTGTTCCCCGCAGTCGGAGCAAAAGCGATGGCCGACCGGGTTGGGCTTCCCGCACCCCGGACATCGCACTTCGAGCTTGGCCCCACAGCTCCAGCAGTGCTTGTGGTCAGCCTGGTTTTCGACGCCGCAACTCGGGCAGTTCATTGGAGCGGAGAGTAGGTCCCCGCGCGAAGCGTCAAACTTCAGTTTGGCCCATCTACCCGACGTCGAACTTCATGCCCTCGGCCGCGGCTTCGGTGTTGGGGAACCGCTCGCGGGCGAGGGCGAGGATGTGGTCGACCTCGGTGTCGGACCGGAGCGGATCGTGGCTGGTGAGAATCAACCGACCGACACCGCAATCCTCCGCCACCTTGACTGCCTCTTCCCAGGTGCTGTGACCCCACCCGACCTTGGAGGCGAGGTATTGGTCGGGCAAGTACTGGGCGTCATAGAGCAGGACGTCGGCCCCTTCCGCCAATCTGCGTACGGCGGCGTCGCTGACTGCATCCCCATGCTCGACGTCGGTGCACACTGCAAGGACGGCCCCGTTGCGCTCCAGCCGGTATCCGGTGACGCCCTGGGGGTGATAGAGGCGGGCGTGGCGGATGGTGATGTCGTCGATCTGGATCGGGTCGCCGTCGAGATAGGTGAAGCTCTTGCGGGAGGGAGACGAGCGAAAGGACACCGGGAACCACGGCGGTTTCATCACCGCGTTGATGGCGTCCTCGATCAGCATGCCCTCGGCCGTGTGGCCATAGAAGTCGAAGCGGTTGGCGGGGTTGTACAGGGGGGCGAAGAAGGGGAGGGCAAGCGTGTGGTCCCAATGGAGGTGAGTGAGGAGGATCGAATAGGTCGTGGGCGTGTGCAGAGGCTCGGCATTGATCGAGAGGGCCCCGGTGCCGGCGTCGATCAAGAGCCGGTGTTCCTCGTTGAGGCAGATCTCGAAGCAGGTGGTGCCCCCGCCGTAACGCTGAAACTGTGCGCCGCTGACCGCCACCGAGCCGCGAGCCCCGCGGCACAAGACAGTCATGCTGGTCATGTTTCGGATCCTCCTGGCCTACCCGCTCTTATCGGCATGAGCGTACTTGTGATCAAGGGCCGTACTCAACCCGCTCGCTCAACCAAGTTGACCGGCCGCACGCGAAAGTGGCCGGTATTCGTGGTCGAGGAGGCTGTAGAGGGTGTGGTCGATCCACCGGCCCCTGATCAGGAGCTCCTCTCGAAGGACTCCTTCCCGGGTGAATCCCAGCTTCTCGGCCACTCGTTCTGATGCCCGATTGCCGATGGCGATCCGGAGCGTCACCTTGTGGAAAACCAGGTCTTCGAACCCCAGCCTGATGATGCGGTCGGTCGCTTCGGTGGCGAGTCCCTGCGAGGCCCGGTCGGTCCTCACCCAGTAGCCGATCTCGCCGGTTCGCGACATCCTCGAAACCGGCCAGATCGAGACGTTGCCGAGGTGAAGCCCGGGCTCGTTCCGGGTGCGGATCGCATAGTCGAATGCCCGACCCTCCTTCCAGGCCTCCAGCGAGTCACGGACGAATGCCGCCGCGTCGTCACGCTTGTATCCGGGGTGTGCCCAGGGAAGCCACTCGTGCAGCTCGGGCAGCGACGCCGACACCGCCTCGTAGAGGGCATCGCCCGTCCGTCGGTTGAAGCGCTCGAGCACGAGCCGCGCGGTTTCGACACGGTCGGGAGCCGTCACCTTCGGCAGCCTATAACGTGCGCGGAGTGTGGGACAGGCTCAAACTGCAGGCCGAGGAGCCGCCTGCCGGCGACCTCCCCAGGGCAGCGGTGCTGGCCGCCATCTACCCGGATGAGGTGGAAGACCTGAGGCTGATTCTCACCAAGCGCCCGGACACGATGCCCACCCACGCCGGGCATATCGCGTTGCCGGGAGGCAGGCCCTCCCCCGAGGACTCCGGGCCGGTGGCCACCGCCCTCAGGGAAGCCAAAGAGGAGGTCGGCCTCGATCCAGGGCTGGTCGAGGTGCTCGGATTCCTGCCGGCGATCCACACAGTGGAGTTCTCGCTCATGGTGGTGCCAGTGGTAGGGAGGCTTGCCACCGAACCTGAACTCCATCCGAGCTCTCGGGAAGTGGCGAAGGTCCTCACGCCACGCCTTGAAGACCTGGCCGACGAAGCCATGTGGCGCTTCGAGATGTGGCACGAGCACCAGGTGTGGTTCTTCGAGCTGGACGGCGAGGTCCTATGGGGTGCCACCGCCGCGATGGTGCGCGCCCTGCTCGACTTGGGTGCCTGATCGCGGCCCGGCTATCTCTCGCACCGCCTCCCACAGCCGCTCGAGGTCGTCGAGCGTGGTCTGCGGGGATCCGACGGCAACCCGTATGGTCAGCTGGTCGTCGAGCCTGGTGTGAGTGAGGAAGAAGTCGCCCGATCGATTGAGCCCGTCGAGGATCTGCTGGTTGACCTCATCCCCGCCCTTGCGACGGAAGCACACCAGCCCGAATGGATGGGGGGCTACCACCTCGTAGCCGGGGTCGGACTCGATCCAGCCGGCCAGCGTGGCGGCCAGCTCGATGTGGCGACGGACGTGCTGGCGGAGCCCGGCGACGCCGAACTGCCGGATCACGAACCACAGCTTCAGTGCCCGGAAGCGCCGGCCCAGCGGCACCTGCCAATCCCGGTAGTCGATCACCGCCCCCGACTCGGTGGCGGCATTGCGCAGGTATTCGGGGATGACCGTCAGGGCCCGGATCAGCTTCTGGCGGTCGGTGACGTAGAAGGCGGTGCAGTCAAAGTTGGTCAGCAGCCACTTGTGGGGATCGAAGCAGTACGAGTCGGCCAGCTCCAGGCCGTCGAACCACTTCCTCATCTCGGGGAGCACCGCCGCGCTGCCGGCGTAGGCGCCGTCGACATGGAACCAGATGCCTTCCTCGCGGCATATCTCGCCGATGGCTCGGAGAGGATCCACCGCCGTGGTCGAGGTGGTGCCAAGCGTCGCTACCACGATGCAAGGGGTCAGGCCATCGGCCCGGTCGACCGCGATCTGGTCGGCCAGCGCCTTCGCATTCATGGCGAAGCCGGAGTCCACCGGGAGCAGCCGCAGCTGGCGGCTGCCGAGCCCGGCGATCCGAACTGCCTTCTCAATGGAAGAGTGACCATGGACTGAGGTGTAGGCGATGAGGTCGCCGCCGGTGCCGTGCCGGTCAGACGCGAAGTGGGTGGCCGACTCCCGGGCGGCCAGGACCGCGATGAGATTCGCTTCGGAGGCCGAGCCCTGGATCACGCCTCCCCCCGCCGAGTCCGACCGGAAGGCGGCGGGCAGCCCGCAGATCTCCACCAGCCAGTCGAGGACGTGGGTTTCGAGCTCCGTGCAGGCGGGGGAGGTCGACCACAGCATTCCCTGCACGCCGAGGCCGGCCGACAGTAGATCCCCGAGGATGGCGGGCCCGGAGGAGTTGGCAGGGAAATAGCCGAAGAAACCGGGGGACTGCCAGTGGGTCACACCCGGGAGGATGATGCGGTCGACGTCGGCGAGGATCCCGGCGAAAGGCTCCGGCGACTCGGGGGGATGCGATGGGAGCTGGGCTCTCACCCATCCCGGATCGACCTGGGCGAGGACCGGGTGCCGGCCCACCGTCTCGAGATACGACGCCACCCAGTCGACCAGTTGATGGGCATCGGCCCGGAAGCGTTCGACGTCCATTGCTTCGACCCTAGACGGCGGCGGCGATCCGATGACTTGGCACCGAACCAGGGCGCGGTGAGAATCGCCCGATGCCAGAGCGCAAGCGGGTCTTCTCGGGAATCCAGCCCACGGGCGATCTCCACCTCGGCAACCTGGTGGGGGCGCTCGACAACTGGGTGAGCATGCAGGAGGAGTACGACACCATCTACTGCGTGGTGGACCTGCACGCTCTCACCGGTGTGTACGACCTGGAAGGACTGGCAAAGGCGCGCCTCACGACTGCCCGGATGGTGATGTCGTGCGGGGTCGACCCCAAGCGCTCTCTCTTCTATTTCCAATCCGAGGTCCCCCAGCACGCCGAGCTGTCGTGGATATTCGGGACGCTCGCCGGCCTCGGTCAGCTCGAGCGCATGACCCAGTTCAAGGAGAAGGCTGACCGTTCCGGCCAGACGCTGGGGCTGCTCGCCTACCCGGTGTTGCAGGCGGCCGACATCGCCATACACCGTGTGCACGCGGTGCCGGTGGGTGACGACCAGACCCAGCACCTCGAGCTCACCCGGGACATCGTGCAGCGTTTCAATCATCGGTTCGGGGAGGAGTTCCCTGTGCCGGAGAGGATCACCCCCAAAGTGGGTGCGAGGGTCATGTCCCTCCAGGACCCCGCCGCCAAGATGTCGAAGTCGGACCCCGATCCCGACGGTCGGGTGAATCTTTCGGATCCCCCTCAGCTGGTGGCCAAGAAGATCAAAGCGGCGGTAACCGACTCAGGACGTGAGGTTGCCTATGACTGGGAGGAGAAGCCGGGAATATCCAACCTGCTCGAGCTCTTCTCGTTCTCTTCCGGCCGCCCGATTGACCAGTTGGCGGCCGAGTATCGAGATCAGGGCTACGGCACCTTCAAAGCAGCCGTGGCCGAGGCTGTGGTCGACCGGTTGGCACCCATCAGGGAGGCCTTCGAAGGCTGGTCGGAGGGAGAGGCGGCGGCGGTTATGGCGGATGGTGCAGCAAGGGCGAGGGAGATGGCGGAGCGGACCATGGAATCTGTCCGAAAGCGGGTAGGGCTCCGCTAGACAAGCAGCCGCCCCTGCTCTCGTAGGCGCCTGATCAGGACGGCCCAGAAGGCGACGGCGGCCATCGCCGACACCAGAGCCGTGCTCAAGAGAGCTCCGGCGCCGCCGGCGGTTCCGACTACGAGCAACTGGATGGTGCCGGGGCCGCCAAGCAAGATGGCGGAGGCGGTGAACAAGGCTGCACAAGCGGTCGGCTCGAACGAGGGGGGAACTACCTCGCGACCAAGGCGGCCGCGGAAGGTCGATCGGGCGAGCCACCACGAGACGAGGAGTACCAGGCCAAGAACTCCCTCGGTCAATCGATTGCCAACCAACTCGTCATAGTGGTGGTCGGCCGCCGCCTCGGCGCAGTTCACCGCTTCCGGGTGATACTCGAAATAGTCGCTACAACGCTCAACCGTGTACGTGACCCCAGGAAGGTCGCCTGCCACAAATGGCTTGCCCACCAGCTCTGATGCTCCAATCGCCAGGAGTCCACTCAAGCCCATCGACATGAGGAACATGGCGCCCACGAATGACATGGCAACGAGTGCTTGTGCGAATGTTTGGCCTACGGACGGTTCGTGGGCGGTCATTCCCGCAGGCTACGCCGCAGACTGCAACAACTCCGGCGCTGCATACAGGACGGTGAGAGCGAGCAGGTTGAAGCCGGCATGGGTGAAGATGCCGGGGCCGAGCCTGCCGCGCCGGATCGCCATCCGGCCCAGGATCAGGCCGACGATGAAAGTCGTGACCAGTACCACCACCGCCGCCAGGATCTGGCTGCTGTCCACTCCGACGAGGTGGAACAACGCGAACACGCCCGATGAGCCGACGATGGCGGCGGTGGTCGAGTAACGACGCTCGAGCATCCGAAGGAGCATTCCCCGAAACAGCAGCTCCTCGGTGAAAGGACCGAGCCCCACCACTATGAATGCCATGGCCGCCTTCGCCATCGGGGACTCCAGCTGCGCCAGGACGCCGGAGAGCTCCTGGGGCGGGCCCTCCACCCCTGCCATCCGCCATATCGGCAGTGCAAGCGCTGCCAGGCCGAGCTGGAGGAGCACCCCGAGTGCCATGTAGACCAAGTCAGAGGCCTCGATGTCGAGCCGCAGGGCCGAGGGCCCCTGCTGGTGGCGCCGGAGGACGAACCAGATGGCCAGCAGGAATGCGGCGTACTGGCCGATGCCGGTGAGCACGATCGTCGCCTGCTGGCCGAGCAGCGCCGCTGGCAGCCCCAGCACCACCGCCCCGACCACGCCCGCCACGAGCACCAGGAGGAACTCGGCCCAGGACCAGTCCCCAGGCTGAAAAGGTGTGACAGTCTCCCGTCTCACGGTCTCACGCCTCACAGTCTCACAGTCTCACGGTGGGACGCTGCCCGACCGCATGACCGTGCGAACGTGCGACTGGAGACTCGAGACTGAGCACTACCCTCGTTACATGGAAGTCGACATCGGAATCGGCAAGTCCGGGAGGCAGGCCTATGGCCTCGACGACATCGCCATCGTCCCCAGCCGCCGGACCCGCGACCCCGACGACGTCGACATCTCCTGGAGCTTCGGGGGCTTCCAGTTCCGGCTGCCCATGTTGGGCTCCGCCATGGACTCGGCCATCAGCCCGGCGACGGCGGTCGAGATCGGGAGGCTTGGCGGGTTGGGCGTCCTCAACCTCGAAGGCCTGTGGAGCCGTTACGAGGATCCCGATCCCTACTTCGACGAGATCGCAGAGTTGTCGGCCGAGAAGTCCACCAGGCGGATGCAGGAGATATACCTCGAGCCCATCCGGCCCGATCTGGTGGCGAAGCGGGTCTCCTCCCTGAAAGAGGCAGGCGTGGTGGCGGCGGCGAGCCTCACCCCGCAGCGAGTGCTGCAAATGGCGCCGGCCGCTCTCGACGCCGGCCTCGACATCCTTGTGATCCAGGGCACCGTTGTCTCGGCAGAGCACGTCTCGACCCACTCTGAGCCTCTCAACTTGCGCCAGTTCATCTCCGACTGCGATGTCCCCGTCATCGTTGGAGGGTGCGCGTCTTACTCCGCCGCCCTCCACCTGATGAGGACCGGTGCACTGGGGGTGCTGGTTGGTGTCGGTCCCGGAGCCGCATGCACGACGCGGGCGGTGCTCGGAGTGGGGGTGCCGCAGGCCACTGCCATCGCCGATGCCGCCGGCGCCCGCATCCGTCATCTCGACGAGACCGGCAGGTACGTGCATGTCATCGCCGACGGGGGCATGCGAACTGGAGGCGACGTCGCCAAGGCGATCGCCTGCGGGGCCGACGCCGTGATGATCGGGTCACCGCTGGCGGCCGCCACCGAAGCCCCCGGCCGTGGGTTCCACTGGGGCATGGCCGCCTTCCACCCCACCCTGCCGCGAGGGGCACGAGTGCAGGTGGGGGAGTTGGGGACCGTGCAGGAGATCCTCGTGGGGCCGGCCCATGAAAACGATGGCCGCCGCAACCTGTTCGGAGCCCTGCGCACGTCGATGGCCACCTGCGGCTACTCGGACGTCAAAGAGTTCCAGAAGGCGGAGGTGATGATCGCCCCTTCTTTGCAGACCGAAGGCAAGTCGTTGCAGCGGTCGCAGCGGGTGGGCATGGGGTGATAACGGTTGCACGGTCGCACGGTCTCACAGTCGCAAGGTCGTGACAGTGGAGGAACGTGAGACCTCGAGCCTTCGAGACCGTGCGACTGTTCTCGTTCTCGACTTCGGGGCCCAGTACTCCCGGCTGATCGCCCGCAGGGTGCGGGAGGCCCACGTCCACTCCGAGATCGTTCCCCGCACGATCGCTGCCAACGAGGTGGCCGCCAGGCGGCCCGCCGGGATCATCCTGTCCGGGGGGCCTGCCTCGGTCTACGCCGAGGACGCCTACCGAATGGATCCGGCCATCCTCGAGCTGGGGATCCCGGTGCTAGGTATCTGCTACGGCCACCAGCTGATAGCCGACCTGCTGGGGGGAACCGTGGCCGCGACCGGCGGAAGCGAATTCGGCAAGACCGCATTGTCGGTCACCGGGCGTTCGGTCCTCTTCGATGGGCTCGATCCCGGCCTCGATGTGTGGATGAGCCATCGCGACGCGGTCGTCAAGCCTCCGGCCGGGTTCGACCCGACCGCCACCACTCCCGGCTCGCCGGTGGCCGCCATGGAGGATCGCGGCCGCGCCGTTTTCAGCGTCCAGTTCCACCCGGAAGTGGTGCATACCCCGGTAGGGGGCGAGATCTTCCGGCGATTCCTGTTCGAGGTCTGTGGGGCCAGGCCAACTTGGACACGCCATTCGATCATCGAAGGGGCAGTTGCCGCCGTGCGGGCTCAGGTGGGCTCGGGGAAGGTGGTATGCGGGCTATCGGGCGGGGTGGACTCGGCGGTGGCGGCCGCCTTGGTCCACGAGGCCGTGGGCGATCAGCTCACATGCATATTCGTCGACCACGGCCTGCTGCGGGAAGGCGAGGCAGAACAGGTCGAGGAGACCTTTCGCAGCCACTTCCGGATCGAGTTGATCCACGTGAAGGCGGGCGACCGCTTCCTGGAGGCACTGCGTGGGGTCGATGACCCCGAGGCGAAGCGGCGCATCGTCGGCGAGACATTCATCAGAGTGTTCGAAGAGGTGGCGAAGGATGTGTCGGACGCCGCTTACCTGGTCCAGGGCACCCTCTACCCGGATGTGATCGAGTCGGGCGGGGAGTCGGCGGCCACCATCAAGACACATCACAACGTCGGCGGGTTGCCGGCGGACATGCGCTTCGAGCTGGTGGAGCCCCTCCGCGACCTGTTCAAGGACGAGGTGCGGGCGGTGGGAGAGGAGTTGGGCCTCCCTGAGGAGATCGTATGGCGTCAGCCGTTCCCCGGCCCCGGGCTGGCTGTGAGGATCATTGGCGAGGTGACGCCGGAGCGGCTGCAGGTCCTGAGGGCGGCCGACGCCATCGTCCTCGAGGAAGTGAGGCGGGCCGGGCTCTACCGCCGGCTGTGGCAGGCTTTCGCGGTCCTCCCGGCGATCAAGACGGTGGGTGTCCAGGGCGACAGCCGCACCTATGCGTATCCGCTGATCGTGCGAGCGGTCACCAGTGAGGATGCCATGACCGCCGATTGGGCGAGGCTGCCATACGAGGTGCTGGAACGCATCTCGTCGCGAGTGATCAACGAGGTGCCGGGGGTCAACCGGGTGGCCTACGACATCTCGTCCAAGCCGCCCGCCACCATCGAGTGGGAGTGAAATAGGCCCACTTCCACGGCCCCTTGGGGCTTCACAATCCCCAGGTGGCTGCCGATATGAGGTGGTACCCGCCGCGCCCGGGGAGAAAGGTGAATTCGGGCCTGCCTCCAGATCTGCTCGAGCTCTATCAGGACGAACTGATGGAGAGAGCCGCTCGCCTCGAAGAGGGGGCGAGGGCACTGGGACGCGCCTCGCTCGACGTCGCCGAAATCCCCGACCTGGTGAGGGATGCCCACACCATCAAGGGCTCTTCGCGGGTGGTCGGGCTGCCCGAGGTTGGTGACGCCGGAGCTGCCCTCGAGCACGCCTGGCTGCGGCTCCAGTTCGACGACACCTTGCGGTCCGATGCCATCGCCCGCTACCTGGAGGCCATCGCCCGCCTGTTGCCCTCGGCGGCGGAACGCGAGGCGGCCGGCGACGTGACGGAGCTGAAAGAGGCCGTGACCCGGCTGCAAGGGATGCTGGCGGGAGAGGCTGCTCCCAGCAAGGCCGCCGCCTCCGTCCCGGCCCAGGCACCCCCGTTGGAGAGGATGGACTTCGGTGGCTTCACCGCTCTCGGTGGGCTGCTGGCCGAGGTGCACAGGTCGATGATGACCGGCGCCAGTCGGGTGGAGACCATCGAGCTCTACCGGCTGATCAACCAGGCGGTTGAGGTCAGCCTCGATGCCGACGCCCTCTCGGATCTGGCCATGGTCCAGTTCGAGGGAGCGGACCCGGCCCGGCTGATGGCGGCGTGGCGATCCCAGCTGCAGCGTCTGAGCGGGTCCGTCTTCGAGCTCCAGCAACAGGCGGTGGCGCTGGCCAACGCCCCTCTGTCACACGCAACCGAGACCTTCCCCCAGTTCGTCAGATACCTGGGCAGGAAGCTCGACAAGGACGTTCGATTCGAGTCGAACGGTGAGAGCCTCGAGCTCGATCGCCAGATCGTCGAGATGCTGAGAGAGCCCCTCAGGCACCTTTTGGTCAACGCGGTCGACCATGGGCTCGAGCGGCCCGAGGAGCGGGTAGCAGGCGGCAAGTCCGCGACGGGTGTCGTCCTCCTGGAAGCGCGGCGCGACGGCGACCGGGTCTTCATCAGCGTGTCCGACGACGGGCGCGGGATCGACTGGCAGGCGGTGGGGGAGGTAGCCGCTCGCCGCAAGCTCGGGACCGGAAGCGACGACCTGCGTGCCCACCTCTTCCTGCCCGGGTTCTCGACGGTCGAGGTCTCCCACGATTTCTCCGGCGCCGGGGACGGCCTGTCGGCGGTGGCTGAGATGATGGAGCGGGTCAACGGAGGGGTCGGGGTCGAATCCCGAGCCGGCGAGGGAACCACCGTCACATTGACCCTGCCGGTCTCTCTGATCCTCCAGAACGTGCTGGTGGTGGCGGACGGCGAGAACTTCTGGGGCCTGCCTGAGGCCTCGGTACAGGCCAGCATCGCCACCGCCGGAGCCGACGTCGCCGTCGGCGATGACGGGGTGCGCCGGGCCCGCTTCCAGAGCCGGGATGTCCCGGTGGTTTCCCTGGCAGAGGCGATGGGGCTCGGCCCCCGCGAAGGCGAGGACGAGGTTGTGGTGGTGGGGACCAGGGCCGGCCCGATCGCGGTGATGGTGGGCGAGGTGCTGGGCAGACGGCGTGTGGCGGTCAAAGCACTCGGTCCGATCCTCGGCGGGTCCCGCCATCTCACGGGCGCCGCCCTGCTCGGAGGAGGAGAGGTCCTGGTGGTGGTGGATCCCAACTACCTGGGCGACTACGCCCGCTCCCTCCCGCCGGCTCGGGGTCGCCGACGCAAGATCTTGGTGGTCGATGACTCCGCCGGGGTACGCCAGCTGATTGCGGCGACCCTGAGTGGGCGCGGGTACGACGTCGAAGTGGCCCCCGGGGCGCGCGAGGCGGTTTTGGCCTTGGCCGGGGGCCGCTTCGATGCGCTCGTGGTCGACTACTCGATGCCCCGCTCCTCAGGGGTGGAGCTGGTGAGGGCCCTGAGGGCCGGTAACCTCGACCTGCCGATCGTGATGGTGTCTGGAGTGGCCAATGCCGAGGAACAGGTGGCGGCATGGGAAGCGGGAGTGGACGCCTATCTCGACAAATCCGACCTCCGCCAAGGCGCCCTCACTGCAACTCTTCGAGCCCTGTTGGGAGGAGATGACGAAGTGACCGAGGAAGCCGAGGGCTGAGCATGCCGAGTTGGGCGACTCTGGCATTGACGGTGGTGGCGATCGCTGTGCTCGCCTTCTCGCTGTTGGCCGTGCGACGGGCCAAGCGCAGGGAGGAGGCTGCCTACCGCGAGGCGGACGAGGCCAGGCACATCAAGAACGATTTCGTGGCGATGGTCAGCCATGAGCTCCGAACTCCGCTCACCTCGATCGCCGGATTCGCGGAGACCCTCTCGGCCAGCTGGCGCGACCTCCCTGCTGCGGAGGTCGACGAGTTCCTGGCGATCATGCGTAAACAGGCGCAGTATTTGGGAGACCTGGTCGACGACGTCCTGGTGATCCCCCGCCTGGAAGCCGGCAGGCTGCGGCTGCGTCCAGAGACCCTCGACCTGGGGACGCTTGTGCATGAAGTCTCCAACTTGATCTTCCCGCCGGGCTCTGGTCGAGAGGCAGCCGTGTCCATGCCACTCGGCGCCTACATCCACGCCGATCCCAAGCGGGTGCAGCAAGTGCTCCGCAACCTTCTCGAGAACTGCCGCAAGTACGGGGGCGAGCAGGTGCTGGTGGAAGGGATCGCCCACAATGACCAGTACGTCGTCGTCGTGAGCGACAACGGTCCCGGGGTGCCTGACGACTCGGTCAACCGGATCTTCGAGCATTTCGAGCAGCTGTCCAAGGGAGATGCCAGGCATGCCACCGGTATCGGCCTTGGGCTCCCGATCGCGCGCCGACTTGCCAGGGCCATGGGCGGCGACGTCTGGTATGAGCGCCGCTTCCCCCGCGGCAGCAGGTTCTGCTTCTCCCTTCCGGCCCGCCTGCAGGTGGACGAGGAGGGAGTCGCCCTCCCTATGCCGGAGAGAGCTCACTCCTTCTAGACAGGGTGGGGCTGAAACCGGGTGGCGGTCGGTACCATCAACCTGTGCAGGCGGAGTGGCTCCGTGATGACGCTCTAGCCGACTCCCCCCTACTCGCCGACCTCAACCCATCGCAACGAGAGGCGGTGGCCGCCACCGAGGGCCCGGTGCTGGTGGTGGCGGGGGCCGGCTCGGGCAAGACCAGGGTGCTGGCGTATCGCATCGCCCACTTGATCCGCGATCTTGGAGTGGCCCCTGAGTCGATCCTCGCCATCACCTTCACCAACAAAGCGGCGGGAGAGATGCGTGACCGCGTGGCCAGGCTGGTGGGAGCGGCGCAGCGGGGGATGTGGATCTCCACCTTCCACTCGGCGTGTGCCCGCATCCTCCGCCGGGAGGCGCCCCGCCTCGGATACCGGAGCGGCTTCTCCATCTACGACGACGATGATTCGATCCGGCTGCTCGGCATCTGCGTCCGCGACCTGGAGCTCGACCCCAAGCGCTTCCCCCCCAAGGGCCTGAAGGCCGCCATATCGCAGGCCAAGAACGAGCTGATCGACTTCGAGAGCTTCGCCTCGAGCGATAGCGGGTTCTTCCATGAACAGGTCGCCGATGTCTACAGGCTCTACCAGCAGCGGCTGCTCGAGGCCTCGGCCATGGACTTTGACGACCTCCTCATGGTGAGCGTCGAGCTCTTCGGGGCCTTTCCCGACCTGCTGGCCGAATACCAGGACAAGTTCAGATACGTGCTGGTGGACGAGTATCAGGACACCAACCGGGCCCAGTACGAGTTGGTGCGCAGGCTCACGGAACAGCACCGCAACCTGTGTGTCGTAGGCGACTCCGACCAGAGCATCTATCGCTGGCGGGGCGCCGACATCCGCAACATCCTGGAGTTCGAGCAGGACTTTCCAGACGCCAGAGTGATCATCCTCGACCAGAACTACCGGTCCACCGACACGATCCTCAGTGCCGCCAACGCGGTGATCGCCAACAACCCTCGCCGAACCCCCAAGCACCTGTGGAGCGACCGCGGGGCCGGTGTGCCGATAGTTCGGTTCGAAGGAGAGGACGAGCACGACGAAGCGGCCTTCGTTGCCGATGAGATCGAACGGCTACGCGGCGAGGGCTTCGACCTCGCCGACTTCGCCACCTTCTACCGGACCAATGCCCAGTCCCGTGTGATCGAGGAGGTGCTGGTCCGCCGGGGCGTTCCCTATATCGTGGTGGGCTCGGTCAGGTTCTATGAGCGCAAAGAGATCAAGGACGCCCTCGCCTACTTGAAAGCGGTGGTCAACCCCGACGACCAGGTTGCCATCAAGCGGGTGATCAACGAGCCCAAGCGCGGCATCGGAGATACCAGCGTCGGCCACATCGATCGGTTTGCCGAGGCCAATCAGCTGGGGTTCGGCGAGGCCCTGCACAAGGCCGGCGACATCCCCCAGCTGACCGCCCGGGCCAAGCGCCAGGTTCTCGAGTTCTCCGGCCTGCTCGACGTGATCCGCACCAAGGCCGATGTCGGCGGGATCGAAGCCGCGGTGGACGCGGTCCTCACCGACACCGGCTACCTGGCAGCTCTTGAGGCCGAGCGAACGATCGAGGCGCTTGGCAGGGTCGAGAACTTGAAAGAGCTGCTCTCGGTCGCCGCCGAGTTCGAGACCTCCAACGAGGGCAAGGCCATTGGCGGTGAGGAGTGGGACTCCCTCCCCAACCTCCGCAGGCTCGAGCTCTTCCTGGAGATGGTGGGACTGCAGAGCGAGGTCGACGTGCTCGAGGAGGGGGCGGGGGCTGTGACCCTGATGACCCTTCACAACGCCAAGGGCCTCGAGTTCCCGGTCGTGTTCATGGCAGGCATGGAAGACGGAGTCTTCCCCCACCTTCGCACCCTTGGTATCCCCGAGGAGCTCGAGGAGGAACGCCGCCTTTGCTACGTCGGCATCACCCGCTCTCAGGACCGGCTCTATCTGACCTCTGCCTGGAGCCGGATGCTCTTCGGCGTGACCAACTACAACCCGCCCTCGCGGTTCCTGGGCGAGGTGCCCACCGATCTCGTCGAGAAGGCCCCAAGACGGAAGCGGGATCCAAAGGTGGAGGGAGTGGTGGGCGCCCGTGAGAGCGGGCTCACCGACCTGAGCCCGGGCGAGAGGGTCGTCCACGACAAATGGGGCGTCGGTACGGTCAAGGCGATCCTCGGTGAGGGCGACAGGGCCGAGGCCGAGGTCCTGTTCGAGAATGCCGGGAGCAAGCGGCTCCTGCTCGTGTGGGCGCCCCTGCAGAGGGCGGAGCCTTGACGGACGCCGGCTGGCTGGCGGACCTTCAGCGCCGGACAGGCGAACTGGTCGGCCTCGGCCTCTACAAGGAGGAGCGCCTCCTCGCCTCACCGCAGGACGCGGTGATCACCCTCGAGGACGGGCGCCAGGTCCTCAACTTCTGTGCCAACAACTACCTGGGGCTGGCCGACCATCCCGACCTCATAGCCGAGGCGCAACGCGCCCTGGGTGAGTACGGATTCGGGATGGCTTCGGTCCGGTTCATCTGCGGGACCCAGATCGTCCATCGCCGGCTGGAGGAGCGGATCAGCTCCTTCCTCGGCACAGAGGAGACGATCCTCTACTCCTCGTGCTTCGACGCCAACACCGGGCTGTTCGAAACCATCCTCGACGAGGAGGACGCGGTCATCTCCGATTCGCTCAATCACGCCTCGATCATCGACGGGATCCGGCTCTGCAAGGCGCGGCGGCTGCGATACGCCAACAACGACATGGCCGATCTCGAGCTGCAGCTCAAAGACGCGGCCGACGCCAGGCACCGGCTGATCGCCACCGACGGCGTGTTCTCGATGGACGGCGTCCTTGCCGACCTGCCGAACATTTGTGATCTCGCCGAGCGATACGGGGCGATGGTGATGGTTGATGACTCCCATGCGGTGGGCTTCATCGGCGAGCGCGGGCGCGGCACCCCCGAGCTCACCGGGACGTCCGACCGGGTGGACATCATCACCGGGACTCTGGGCAAGGCCCTTGGCGGCGCCTCCGGTGGTTACACGTCGGGCCGCCGCGAGGTGGTCGCCTGGCTCCGCCAGCGGTCGCGGCCGTATCTCTTCTCGAACAGCCTCGCACCGGTGATTGCGGCCACCACCCTGAAGGTGCTCGACCTGATAGATGAGGCCGCCGAGCTTCGGGGCCGGCTCGCCGACAACTCTCAACGGTTCCGGGCCGGGATGGAGAAGGCCGGCTTCGAGTTGACCGGCGCCGGACACCCCATCATCCCGGTCATGCTGGGTGACGCCAAGCTGTCGAGTGAGATGGCTGCACGACTGCTCGATGAGGGGATCTACGTCATCGGGTTCTCCTACCCCGTCGTGCCGGAGGGAAGAGCGCGGATCCGCACTCAGATGTCCGCTGCCCACACCTCGGAACACATCGATGCCGCGGTCGACGCCTTCACCCGGGTCGGCCGGGAAATGGGAGTGGTCGGTTGAGGGCCATGGTCAAGACCGCCAACGGGCCGGGGCTCGAGATGCTGGAAATCCCGACTCCCTCCCCGGGCCCGGGCGAGGTGCTGATTCGCGTGGCGAAGACCTCGATATGCGGTACCGACCTCCACATCTACGAATGGAACGAGTGGGCGGCTCGCACCATCCCCATCCCTTTGGTGATCGGGCATGAGTTCATGGGTGAGATCGCGGCCTTGGGTGAGGGCGCGGAAGGGCTGGCTGTCGGCCAGCGAGTGTCAGGCGAAGGTCATCTCACCTGCGGCCATTGCCGTAACTGCCGTGCCGGGCGCCGCGAGTTCTGCCACAACCACCTTTCGGTAGGGGTCACCCGGCCGGGCGCCTTTGCTGAATACCTGGTGATGCCGGCCCAGAACATCTTTCCGCTACCGGCCCACATCAGCGACGAGGTAGGTGCGATTCTCGACCCGCTCGGCAACGCTACCCATACCGCCCTCGCCTTCGATGTGGTCGGGGAGGATGTCCTGATCACGGGAGCCGGCCCGATCGGGGTGATGGCCACAGCCATCGTCCGCCACCTCGGGGCACGGTTCGTGGTTGTGACGGACCTGAACCCCTACCGGCTGGAGATGGCCTCGAAGATGGGTGCCGACCGGGTGCTCGACGTCAACAACAAGCCGGTCCAGCCGGTCATGGACGACTTGGGCATGACCGAGGGCTTCGACGTCGGCCTGGAGATGTCAGGCGCCCAGGCGGCATACAACGACATGCTGAGCGTGATGAACCATGGAGGCCGGGTAGCGGTGCTAGGCATACCCCCTGGGAAGATATCCCTCGATCTGGGGGCTGTGATCTTCAAGGGCCTGACCCTTCAAGGCATCTACGGGCGCAAGATCTTCGAGACCTGGTACAAGATGGCGGCGATGCTCCAGAGCGGGTTGGACATCTCACAAGTCATCACTCACCGCTTTGCCGCTGACGACTTCGACGCCGCCTTCGAGGTCGTTCATGCCGGCCAAGCCGGCAAGGTCATCCTCGACTGGACCTGAGGCTCGGCTGGCTGCCAAGCGCTGGTGAAGGGACGAAGGTCCTGGCTGCAGCTGCCGGCAGCAGGCGGATCGGTCTAGTTCTCCACCGTCGGGCGAGCCATGCGCACCGTGAGGTCCCGGCCGCCGAGGCTGGAGCCGTGGAGGTCGGAGATCGCCTTCGGCGCGGCCCATGCGGGCAGTGAGACGAAACCGAAGCCCTTCGAACGGCCCTTGCGATCGGTGATGATCGTTGTATCTGTGATCTCGCCGTATCGGCCGAACAGCTTGCGGAGGTCGGCCGTGGTCGTGTTCCAGGGGAGGTTCGACACATATACCGCTGCCCCGGGCTCGCTCGAACGCACCTGTCCGGTGTTGGTGGGGCGCCGTCGGAGGGCGCCTTCCGGGCTTGTGGCGACATGCGGATGAGTGCCCCCGGCCGGCGGCTTCTCGATTCGTGCCTCGAGGTTGAGCTCACGCTGGATGCGCTGGGCCACTCGCCTCTGCTCACCGGTCACGAGGCTGACGATGGTGCCGCTGGCCCCGGCCCTGGCAGTCCTTCCTGAGCGATGCAGGTAGTCCTTCGAGTCGGCAGGAAGATCGAAGTGGATCACCGATCCGACGGCGTCGACATGGATGCCGCGCGCCGCCACATCGGTCGCGATCAGCGCCTGGGCCCGACCGGTGGAGAAGTCGCTCAAGGCCCGGGTTCGCTGGCCTTGCGTCCGCCCTCCGTGCAATGCCACAGCCTGGACTCCCAGTTGGTGGAGTTGCTTGGCCAGGCGCTCCGCCCGGTGACGGGTGCGGGTGAAGACGATGGAACTCTCGGCTTCCGTGATCAGGCGGGCGGTCTGGTTGACTCGATCCTCATCGGGTACCAGCCAGAAATGATGGCTGGCGCGGGCTGCTTCTGGCCTGGTGGTCGCCACCATGTGGCGGGCCGGGTCTCGCTGATAACGACGTGACAAGGCCGCGACGTCCCCATCGAGCGTGGCCGAGAACAGGAGGGTCTGCCTTCCAGGGCTGGTCTGGTCGAGGATCCGGCGCACCGCCGGCATGAATCCCATGTCGGCCATACGGTCCGCCTCGTCGACCACGACGAGATCCACGGCCCTCAGGTCCACGATCCCTTGCTCGATGAGGTCCTCGAGACGGCCGGGGGTTGCGACTAGCACGTCCACTCCTCTTCGCATTGCGGACTTCTGGCCCCCGTATCCCACCCCCCCATAGACGGCCAGCAGCTGGCGATGCATCACCCGGGCGAATGGCGCCAGTTCCAACTTGATCTGTTCGGCCAGCTCTCTGGTGGGCGCGAGGACGAGCCCCCTTGGCTGGTTGCGGGTCCCCTGGGCGACCCTCGCGATCAGCGGCAGGCCGAAGGCGAGGGTCTTCCCCGAGCCGGTGGGTGCCTCGGCAGAGACGTCCCTGCCTGCCAATGCGTCGGGAATCGCCGACTCCTGGACCGGGAAGGCCTCATTGATCTGGTGTTGTGTGAGTGCCCGCAATAGAGGATCGGGCAGCCCAAGTTGGGCAAATGTCTTTTGCATGTTCTCTCCTGGCCCCGGGTGGGACCGCTCGTTGGTTGCCGATGTCTCGCTCGACCCTGGTCATTCCCTGGGGATCGAGATCGGCCGACGAAGGCGGTCCTGCCGTTTGAGAGATGAAGCCGTGTCAACACCGGGGAGGCGAATTAACGCCGGCCTCCGCCCGATGCGGCTGGGCACCATGCTAGCCGGGCGGCCGCTCTATCCGGTCTGGGGCGGGAGGCTCTACTTCGGAACCAAGCAGAAGACAATGCCGGCCGGGTCCTTCATGACCCACCAGGTTTCGATCCGGGAGACCTTGGTTGCCCCCAGGCCCTCCAGTCGGTCCGCTTCGGCGTCTACGTCGTCGACTTCGAAGTCGATGTGGATGCGAGGCATGCCATCCCCGAGCCGCTGGACCTCGAGCCCGATTTCCTGACCCGGCCTTTTGAGCAGCGTGTAGGGATTTCTGATCTCCGAGCGTTCCGCGTCGGCGCCGAGGGCGTCCGACCAGAAGTTGACGGCCCTCTCCTCCAGATCGGCGGGCACGTCGAAGAAGACGCCGGCCAAGCGGAGCCGATCGGTCATGATGATTGGACCTTCCTCTCCACGTCGTCCATCAACTGCTGCCACGAGGCCGCGAACTTCTCGACGCCCTCACGCTCGAGGGTCGCAACGACGTCGTCGTAGCTGATGCCTAGATCCTCGAGCCGAGCCAGCCGCCGGTGGGCATCCTCGATGTCTTGGTCGCCAAAGGCCTCGGGAGAGGGGTTGCCGTGGTCCTGATAGGCATCGATCGTGTCGAGCGGCATCGTGTTGACCGTGTGAGGCGCCACCAGCTCGTCGATGTATTTGGTGTCGGGGTAAGCGGGGTTCTTGGTGGAAGTCGACGCCCATAGCGGTCGCTGCACCCTGGGCTCGTCGGCCTGATCGAGCACGGCTCCGAAGGCCTCCTCGAACATCTCATAGGCGATGCGGGCGTTGGCCACCGCCGCCTGCCCGCCCAACGC
>DATBMA010000036.1:0-28842 GCA_036555105.1 Acidimicrobiia bacterium | reverse complement strand
ACGACTCACCCGAGGATCGCTGGGCGTATTGCGCCGACGAGATCCGCGCCGCACTCACCTGGACCCGGCGCGCGGCCGAACACAACTTGAGCTGGGCCTACGACCTGATCGAGAACCATCCGGAGGTGGGAGAGGCTCTTGCCCGTGGCGACATCGATCTTGCCAAGGCCAAGGCGATCTGCGCCGAGGTCTCCCACCTCGACGCCGGCGAAGCGCGGGCGGTCACCGCTCACATCCTGCCTGTTGCCCACCAATTGACCACCGGCCAGATCAGAGCTCGGGTGCGCCGTCTCACCTTTGCGGCTGACCCCGACTCTGCCGAGAAGCGATACCGGGCAGGCGTGGCAGACCGCCAGCTCACAATCGAGGCGAACTCCGACGGGACCGCGAGCATCTTCGGGCTCAACCTTCCTTCCGACCGGGCTGAGATGGCCATGAACAATGTTCATGCCCTGGCCCGCCGGGCTCGCTCTTCGGGAGACTCGAGGTCAGTAGATCAGGTCCTGGCCGATGTCTTCCTCAGCCTGCTCAGCGGCGGGGACGGCCGGCACCTGCCTGCACTCGATGCCCAAGTGGAAGTGCGGGTAGGGCTCGAGACGCTCATGCACCTCAACGACGAACCAGGCGATCTCGGAGGGTTCGGCCCGATGATTGCCGAACTGGCTCGAGAGGTCGCTACCGCCTCCAAGGGATGGAAGTTGGCGGTGACCGATGGCTCGGGTCAGCCCCTCTGGTCAGGACGTGCCCGCCGGAGGCCGGGCAATCACCTCCGCCACCTGGTCGAAGCCCGGGATCCGGTTTGCGTGTTCCCTGGATGCCGCATGCCCGCTACCCAGTCCGACCTCGACCATCGGGAACCGTGGTCGGAGGGCGGGCCCACCTCAGAAGAGAACTTGGTGCCGCTGTGCCGGCATGACCATCGACTCAAGCACGATGGCGGGTGGACGCTGGGCGTCGATGAGTCAGGCCGATGGATCTGGACCAGCCCGCTCGGTCACCGTTACTCGAACCTCCCCGAGCCTCCTTAGGCATCCCGCTACTTCGCCCACCACAATGTGACTAGGGGCCGCTCGGCTTGGCCGACCGTGAGACGTCCATCGATGTCGACCACGTCCGGCTCCAGCAGTGCCCGCAGCTCGCCCCAGCGCGCCTTTGGAAGCACCAGCCGGCGCCCGTAGAAGTCGAGGAGCTCGTCCCACGACTCGTACCAGAGGTCGGCCGGCCGCGACCAGGTCTGGACCTGGGGGTCCACTGACAACTCTTCCCGAAGAACCGGGACCAGGTCGGCCTCGGTCGGCCCGGCGGGGCGGTCGAGGTCATGCAGTGCCCGATAGAGCGGGGTGAGGTTCGACCATGGGTGAGAGGGGGTCATCTCGATGACGACCCCGGCCCCGGCCCGCGCCCCAAGGGCGGAAACGAAGGGAGCGATGTCCTGGACGTCGTAGACCAGGTGTGCGCACAGCACCACATCGTGCTCAGGGATCACTTCAGCGACCTCAGGCCAGGAACCCTCGACGATTCCCACATCGAGCCCGGTGCAGGCATCGGCCAAGGCAGCGACCATTCCGGGGCTGCGCTCTACAGCCGTCACTCGGTGTCCGCGGCCGGCCAGGTAGACCGAGTAGCGGCCTGCCCCCGCCCCGACGTCAAGGACCGAGCAAGCGGCTCCGGCCAGGCTCTCCACTGCATCCAGGGACGGGGTCGACTCACCCCGGTTGACGAACCCTTCGGTGCGGCGTTTCCACAGCTGGGGCGGGTGCCCGTAAGGCGACTGTTCGGCACCTGCCAGCAACTCCTCGGGGAGGGCCCAGGCCCGGAGCTGCTGCTCCCAGTTCTGGGCGGCTGTCAACGCAGGCCCGCGAACAGGTGGGCCTCAGGCAGGGGCGATCTCACGCGGCTGAAGACCCGGAGGAATGGCTCACGTCCGATGAGCTCGGCCTGGTGCTCCTCAGGCACTTTCAACAGGAACCAGTCGTCAGGGATCTGGGTGCGATGCTTGCGGAGGGCGGCCAGCTTCCGCTCCACCTGATCAGGCACCTCCATCCACACCGAGATGTCCTCATCCGGCATTCCGCCTTCGCGGAACCGCCGGTCCTCCTCTTCATCCTCCTCGGTCTGTTCTTCCTCTTCCCATAACTCGGCGAAGCGGCGGAGGCGGCTCCTCGGCCAGGTCGACCAGTAGAGCTTCTTGGGCTCCCACGCCTCTTCGCCGTCGGCCAGCGGGAACCAGCCGGGATCATGGGCTCCGAAGAAAGCCGCCAGGCCCACCCGATGGACCTGGATGTGGTCGGGATGGGCGTAACCGCCGAAGGGGTCGTAGATCGTCATCACCTCGGGCTGGTAACGGCGGATGATCGTCACCAGGCGTCCGGTGGCCTCGAGGAACGGCGCCTTCCAGAAGGCGTCGGCATGGTCATTGGCCTCGCTGCCCATCATCCCCGAGTCGCGGTAGCCCAGGAACTCGTGGTTGGTGACGCCGAGCACTCCCAGCGCTGCCTTCACTTCCTCCCGCCGCAGGTCGGCGAGTTGAGGTTTGAGGGAGTCGGGATCCTCGTAATTGTGAATCTCTCCCTCGGCCCCGTCGGTGGCGGTCACCACCACCACCTGCTCGCCAGAGGCGGCGTAGTGGGCGAGGGTGCCACCCGTCGAGATCACCTCGTCGTCCGGATGCGCATGAAAGGAGAGCAGGCCCGGCATGGCCGCCGAGGGTACCCAGAAACGTTCACCCAGCCTCTCGGCCCCGTTAATCCGGCGGTCTCATGGCCGGGGTACAACTGGTTCCACAACCGGATTCCCTCCTCCCAAGGGCACGGGGCGGCGGAAACGCCGCCCCGACGGTTATTTTCTCGCCATGCCAGGCGAGCGGTACCAAGAGAGGCGCCAAACCGACGCCCCTCCCGAAACCTGCTGGGAAGGCCTGCAGCGGGCCGAGACCTGGGGGGCAATAGGCGGCGTCGAGCGCATCCTCGATGTCCGCCATGACGAGATGGGCCTGTCCGCCTACCGGTTCATCGTCAACACAGCCGGCCGCGACTATGAGGGCTCGGCGATTCGCACCAAGACCGACCCGCCCAAGCAGATGGAGATGTCGATCAGCTCGACCGAAGTCAGGGGCAGGATCGTGGTGACCATCGAGCCGGCCGGGCCCGGATCCGAGGTAGAGGTGAACCTGACCATGGAGCCGGTCGGGCTGCTGTCGGCCCTGGTCTTCCCCATCATCTCCGGAGCGGTGGCGAAGGGATTCCCCGCAGCCGTGAATCAGTTCGTGGCGGGCCTGGGCTAACCGATCGGCCCGTCCTACTGCTGAGCGAGCTCTTTGGCCATGGTGGCGGCGGCCTCACGGTCGGTCGCCACCTGCGCTCGATCGGTGAGGAGGGTCACCTCGTTGTTCACCACCTGGAGGAACCCGCCGTGGACCCCGACCGTGGTGCGGCTGCCATCTGCCCCTTCGATCAGCACCGCCGAGGTCACCAGGGCGGCCATTACCGGCTCATGATCCGCCATGATTCCGATCTCGCCGTCCGGGGTGCGGGCGACGACGAAGGTCGCCTCCCCCGACCACACCGTCGCCTCCGGGGAGACGACGTCGACGTGGAAGGACTTGCTCACACGCCGCCCGACTTCTCGAGCTCACGGGCCTTGGCGGCCACGTCCTCTGCCCCACCGACCATGTAGAAGGCCTGCTCGGGGTAATGGTCGAGCTCGCCGTCGATGACGGCCCGAAACGAGGCGATGGTCTCGTCGCGGGGCGTGTAGACCCCGGCCTGGCCGGTGAACTGCTCGGCCACGAACATCGGCTGGGCGAAGAACCGCTGGATCCTGCGGGCCCTCGCCACGACCAGCTTGTCCTCCTCGGAGAGCTCATCGATCCCGAGGATGGCGATGATGTCCTGCAGATCCTTGTAGCGCTGCAGGATCCGCTGAACCTCGATCGCAACCTCGTAGTGGGCGTCTCCGACCACCTGGGGATCGAGCGCACGTGAGGACGAGTCGAGCGGGTCGACAGCCGGGTAGATCCCGAGTGCGGTCAGAGGCCTCGACAAGACCGTGGTGGCATCGAGGTGGGCAAAGGCGGTGTGCGGGGCCGGGTCGGTGAGGTCGTCGGCGGGGACGTAGATCGCCTGCAGGGACGTGATCGAACGGCCCTTGAGAGAAGTGATGCGCTCCTGCAGGAACCCCATCTCCCCGGCCAGAGTCGGCTGATAGCCGACAGCGGAGGGCATCCGGCCAAGCAGGGTCGAGACCTCCGAGCCTGCCTGGGTGAATCGGAAGATGTTGTCGATGAAGAGCAAGACGTCCTGGCGCTGCACGTCGCGGAAATACTCGGCCATGGTCAGGGCCGACAGTGCCACCCGTAGCCGTACGCCCGGCGGCTCGTCCATCTGCCCGAAGACCAATGCCGCCTTCTCGATGACGCCGGACTCGATCATCTCCAGATAGAGGTCGTTTCCCTCCCGGGTTCGCTCCCCCACCCCCGCGAACACCGACACACCTCCGTGCTGCTGGGCGACGCGGCGGATCATCTCCTGGATGAGGACCGTCTTGCCCACGCCGGCGCCACCGAACAGGCCGATCTTTCCGCCACGGAGGTAAGGGCATATCAAGTCGAGGACCTTGATGCCAGTCTCGAAGATCTCCTTCTGGGGCTCGACGTCCTCGAAGGGCGGTGGCTGCCGATGGATCGGCCAACGAGGGTCCCCAAAGACCTGGTCGGGGGCGTCGAGCGAGGCGCCCCAGACGTTGAATATGTGGCCCAGGGTCTGGTCGCCCACCGGAACCGTGAGCGGAGCACCGAGGTTCTTGACCCTTGATCCCCGCACCAAGCCATCGGTGGGGGCCATGGCCACGGCCCTCACCCGGTTGTTGCCGAGATGCTGGGCGGTCTCGGCCAGCACCGTCTTGGTATCCCCTTCGAGGGTGAATTCCACCTCGAGCGCAAAGAGCAACTCCGGCAACCCGTCCGGTGGGAACTCGACGTCCACCACCGGCCCCGCCACCTTGGTAATGCGACCTTCTGAAAGCGTTTCAGCCATCTGAACTCCTCACCCTTTCGTCAGGGCCTCGGCCCCGCCGACGATTTCACTGATCTCGGTGGTGATCTCCGCCTGCCTCGCCCGGTTGGCCTGCACCGTGTACACCTTGATGAGCTCGTCGGCGTTGTCGGTGGCAGCCTTCATCGCCCGGCGCCGCGCCGAGTGCTCACTGGCCGAGGCCTCCAGGAGCATGTTGAAGATGATCGTCTCCACGTAGCGGGGCAGGATCCGCTCGAGGATCTCCCCGGCTGAAGGCTCGAACGTATAGGAGACGCCCCCGCCGCCCTCCTCGGGGGGTTCGATCGGGAGGAGGCGGAAGTGGGTGGCAACCTGGGTCATCGCCGACTGGTAACGCGTGTAGAACGCCTCGACCGCATCCACCGATCCGGAGGCGAAGGCCTCGAGGACGGTGGCGGCGATCGCCCTGGCATCGCCATATCCGGGGGTGTCGGTCATCCCTAGGAATGAGCGCTCGATCCGATAGCCGCGGTAGCGGAAGTAGGCCTGGGCCTTCTTGCCGATGGCGAACACCTGGGTCCCCACGCCCGAGCGCTCCAGTGCGATGAGGCGCTGCTCGGCCATTCGGATGATCGTCGAGGCATAGGCCCCCGCCAAGCCGCGATCAGAAGAGACGACGAGGACTCCAGCCGTGCCTACCGGCCGCTGCTCGAGGAGAGGGTGCTTGGCCTCACCGCCCTTGGAGACGTTGCGGATAACGGTCACGAGCTTGGCGGTGTATGGCTTGGAGGCCAAGACCCGCCCTTGGGCCTTGGGAATGCGTGAGGCCGCGATCAACTCCATGGCCCGAGTGATCTTCTGGATCGCCTGCACGCTCTTTATGCGGCGGCGGGTGTCCCTCAGCTCGGCGCTGCCCATGGGCTATCCGGTGGCCGCCGGCTGGTAGGACTCCTTGAAGGCGTTGATTGCCTCCGCCAGCCGGTCCTCGGAGGGCAGATTGCCGCTGTTCCCCACATGGTCGTAGATGTCGGGGTAGCGCTCACCAACGAAGGCTCTCATCTCATGCTCGAAGCGGCTGATCTCGTCCACCGGGATCGAGTCCATGAAGCCGTTGGTGACCGCGTAGATGACCAGCACCTGTTCCTCCACTGGCACCGGGGCGTACTGGCCTTGCTTGAGTACCTCAACCACCCTGCGCCCTCTTTCCAACTGGGCCAGAGAGGCTGCATCGAGCTCCGACCCGAACTCCGCGAATGCGGCGAGCTCGCGGAACTGGGCGAGGTTGAGTCGAAGCGGGCCGGCGATCTTCTTCATCGCGCCGATCTGAGCATTGCCCCCGACCCGCGAGACCGAGATGCCGGCGTTCATGGCGGGGCGGACCCCCTGATAGAAGAGGTCGGTTTCGAGGAAGCACTGGCCGTCGGTGATCGAGATCACATTGGTGGGGATGTAGGCCGACACGTCGTTGGCCTTGGTCTCGATGACCGGGAGGCCGGTGAGCGATCCTCCTCCCAGCTCTTCTGAGAGCTTGGCGCAACGCTCGAGCAGGCGGCTGTGGAGGTAGAAGACATCGCCTGGGTAGGCCTCACGACCTGGAGGCCGCCGCAGCAGCAGGGAGATCTGGCGATAGGCGTCGGCCTGCTTGGAGAGGTCGTCGAACATCACCAAGGCGTGCTCACCCTTGTACATCCAGTACTGCCCGATGGCGGAACCGGCGTAAGGCGCGTACATCTGCAATGCGGCAGGATCAGAGGCGGGAGAGGTGACGACCACCGTGTACTCCATCGCCCCGTTCTGGGTCAGGGCGTCGACTACCTCGGCCACGGTCGAGGCCTTCTGGCCGATGGCGACGTATATGCACTTCACCGCCTTGGGGGTCCCCCAGTACTGCCGCTGGTTGATGATCGTGTCCACCAACAGGGCCGTCTTCCCAACCTGGCGGTCGCCGATGATCAACTGGCGCTGGCCGCGGCCGATCGGGGTCATGGCATCGATCGCCTTGATCCCGGTCTGCAACGGCTCCTTGACAGGCTGCCGCTCGACCACCGATGGCGCCTGCGTCTCCAGCAGCCGTCGCTCGGTGGAGGCCACCGGGCCCTTCCCGTCGAGAGGCACTCCCAATGGATTGACGACTCTGCCGAGCAGGCCATCTCCCACCGGCACCGAGAGCACAGTCCCGGTCTGCTTGACGGCACTCCCCTCCTCGATGTGGGAGTACTCACCCATCAGCACCACGCCGAGGTCGTCCTCGTCGATGTTGAGAGCCACGCCTTGGAGCCCGCCGGGAAACTCGAGCAACTCGGAGGCCATCACGTTTGGCAGACCCTTGACCCTGGCCACCCCGTCGGCGATGGAGGTGACGTAGCCGACCGTCTCCTGGCTGATCGAAGGTGACCAGCCCTCGAGGTTGCGGCGCAGTGCCTCGGTGATGTCGCCGGCGGTGATGGTCAGATCAGACATTGCTTCTCCTAGCTGCTCATTACCCGGCGGAGATCGGCCATCTTCCTCGCCACCGAACCGTCGATCACGACGTCGCCGACCTGGGCGACCACCCCGCCCAGGACCGCGGGATCAACCGATGCCTTGACCTCGACCTGTTTGCCCGTCACCCGGCTCAGCTCGCGCTCCAGGCGTTCGAGCACGGCCGGGTCGAGTGCCACTGCCGACCGCACCTCTGCCACCGCCTTCGAGCGGGAGGCGGCTGCGCGCTCGATGAACCCATCGACGATGGCCGGGAAGTCACCGATCCGCCCCTGGCCGACGATGAACGAGACGATCCCGCCGGTGAGCGAGGAGGCGCGCCCACCGATCAGGTCGTCCACGATGCCCTGTTTGCGCTCGGCGGGAAGTTGAGGATCGGTCAGGGTCGAGCGGAGCTCGTTGGAGCTCTCGACGGCGCGGGCAACCGCCAGCAGCTCCTGCTCGATCCTCTCCGGCTCCTCTTCGGTCCGGGCGAGGTCGAAGATGGCGGCGGCGTAGCCGTCGACCCTGTCCACTTACATCTGCTCCAGTTCGGCCAGGAACTGATCGACCAGCCTGCGCTGAGCGGCATCGTCGAGGTTGGCCCCCACCACCTTCTCGGCCAGGTCGACGGAGATGCCGGCCACCTCTTGCTTGGCCTCGGCCAACGCCCTCGCCTTCTCCCCTGCCGCTTCCTCCCTCGCCTTGACCACCAGCTGGTCGGCCTCTGACTGAGCCCTGGCAACCATGTCGGACTTCATCTGGTCGGCGGTCTTCCTCGCCTCTTCGATGATCTCGTTGCCCCGACTCTTGGCCTCGGCCATCTGGCGCTCGTAGTCGGCCCGCAGGCTCTCGGCCTCCTGCTTGGCGGTCTCTGCAGCGGTGAGCTCGGCTGCCACTGCCTGACGGCGGGTTTCCAGCATCCGGTTGATCGCCGGCCATGCCCACTTCCAGACGAAGAAGAAGACGATAAGGAAGGCCAGTACGCCGGCGACGAGCTCGTATGGGTCGGGCAGCACCAAAGCGGCGTTCGAGCCCGACTCGGTCTCCTCCTGTGCGAATGCGATCAGTGCGTACACGTGCGACTCCTCAGGCGATGAAGAAGAGCACGAACCCGATCAGGGCCAGCGCTTCGGTGAAGGCGATGCCGAGGAACATCGTGACCCGGACCGTCCCGGCCATCTCGGGCTGGCGGGCCATGGCGCTGATGGCGTTGCCGACCACCACGCCCACGCCGATGGCGGGCCCGATGGTTCCGAGGCCGTAACCCATCAGGGCGATGGCACCCTTCAGGACCTCGATATTGCCTTCCATTGATTCCTCCTTAGTGCTCTGGATGGATCGAAGACTGGATATAGACCGCGGAAAGGAGCGTGAACACGTAAGCCTGGAGCACCCCCACCACGATCTCGAAGACGTAGATGCCGAGGCCGAAGCCGAACCAAACCAGGCCGAGGCCGGCCTTGGCCCCAATCTCGCCGACTGACGCGATGAAGATGATCCCGGACCCCAGCAGCAACGTCAGCATCAAGTGGCCGGCCACCATGTTGGCGAAAAGCCGGACTGCCAGGGTGAGCGGCCGCAGGAAGAACACCGAGAAGATCTCGATCAACCCCACGAACCACCGCAGCCCGATGGGGACAGATTTCGGCCAGGCGATGTCGATCAGGTAGCGGAAGTTGTTCTTGGCGAAGCCGACGATCACGAAAATGAAGTAGGTCAGCAGCGACAGGAACAGCGGGATGGCCATGCGCGAGGTGATCGGGAAGTTGATCAGCGGCGTCACCTCGAACAGGTTCCCGACCAGTATGAAGATGAAGAGCGAGAGGAGGTAGGGCACGTACTTGATGCCCTCTGGCCCCATGATCGCGATCGCCACCTCGTCGCGGATGAACGTGACCAGGCTCTCCATCGCCACCTGGAACCTGGAAGGGACCAGCCTCGGCTTGCGGAACCCGAAGTAGAGCAACAGGCAGGAGATCAGCGCGGCCAGGAAGATGAGGAGAATCGTTCGGGTGATCGGGAAGTTGCCGATCATCCAGATCGGATCCTTGTACTCAAAGAGCTCGGTGACGTTGGTGGGAGCGCAAATGACCTCGTTGACGACGTCGCACTCCTCGCTCGCCAGGATCAACGCAACCAATCCAGCTCCCTTTCACGTCCACGGGCCACCGCCAGCGCTTCCATTGTGAGCAGGGCCAGATAGCTCACTACGGCCGCGATCCCGAACGAAAGCCGATCGAGATCCACGAACTGCACCACCACCAGCATCGATCCCGCGATGAGGCCCAGGCGCAGCAGGAAGCCGATGAGGGCGGCGGCATGATACATGGTGAGGGAAACTCGAATCGCCCAGGACAGAACGGCGCCGGCCAGCAGGAAGTTGGCAACCACCACCGCCACGCCTAGGGCCGCCGCCCATGCACCGTCGGAACCGCGCAGTGCCCAAGCGAGTGCGACAACGACCGGTCCCACGTACAGGGCCCGCTTGGCGATGTGCTTTGCGAGGATCGTTTCCACCGGCGTCGAGCTCGATGGAACGGGGCCGGGCGTGAGCGGGCGATCAATGCTCACGGGGAGCTTCCATTGCGGCCGACTGACGCCACATCACCATGAAGCCGCTGTAGGAGCCGAGCACGATCCCGATCACCAGTAGCCATGGGCTGGTCCCGAGCCAGCGGTCGGCCAGCCATCCGAGAAGCGTCCCCGACAGGATGGAGCCAAGGAACGAACCGGCTTGTACCCAGCCCTCGCTCACGGCCGAAGCGATCTGATTGGTGGCGGTTTTCCTCTTCATGGCATGGCTCTTGTGAATGCTTTCACAAAGCTACCAGCTCAGACATGGCCGCTGAAGTCGGCCGGGTAGGGAGGAAAGGCCGCTGCCAGCTCCCCGGCCCGCTTCCCCACCGCCGCCAGCGCCTCATTGTCTGCCTGCTCCTTGAGGGCTGTGACGATCAGCCCCGCCACCTCGTGGGCCTCCTGCTCTCCCATCCCCTGGGTGGTCATGGCGGGAGTCCCGATCCTGAGCCCCGACGCTCGGTAGGGCGGGCGGGGGTCATTGGGAATGGTGTTGAAGTTCAGCGTGATCCCCACCTCGTTGAGCATCTTGGCGGCGTCCCGACCCGTGAGCTCCTCGTCGATCGAACGGAGGTCGACGAGCATCAGGTGGTTGTCGGTCCCGCCCGATACGACCCGCGCGCCCTCCGCTTGCAGGCGGGCGGCCATCGCCTTCGCATTCGCAACGATCCTCGAGCAGTATTCGGCGAAGGCCGGAGTCGATGCCTCCTTGAAGCACACGGCTTTGGCCGCGATCTGGCTCTGGATCGGGCCGCCCTGGGCGTTGGGGAAAACCGCCTTGTCGATGTCCTTGGCGAAGCTCTCCTTGCACATCACCATCCCGCCCCGGGGGCCGCGCAAAGCCTTGTGGGTGGTACCGGTCACGATGTCGGCGTGTGGCACCGGGTTCGGATAGGCCCCGCCGGCGACCAGGCCGATGAAATGGGCGGCGTCGACCATGAACACCGCGCCGACCTCGTCTGCGATGGCCCGGAATGCTTCGTAGTCGAGCCGCCTCGAGTAGGCCGAGTAACCGGCCAGGAGTATGCGAGGCCGGTGCTCACGGGCGAGGCGGCCCACCTCCTCCATGTCGATCTGCTCGGTTTCGGAATCAACTCCGTAAGCAGCGAACTGGTAGTAGAGGCCGGAGAAGTTGACCGGTGATCCGTGAGTGAGATGGCCGCCGTGATCGAGCCTCATCCCCAGGACGGTGTCGCCCGGCTGGAGCAGCGCGAAGTAGACGGCCATGTTGGCCTGGGCTCCGGAGTGGGGCTGCACGTTGGCGTGCTCGGCCCCGAACAGGGCCTTGGCGCGGTCGATTGCGAGGCTCTCCATCTCGTCCACGATCTCGCAACCCTCGTAGTAACGACGACCCGGATAACCCTCGGCGTACTTGTTGGTGAAGACCGATCCCGATGCAGCCATGACCGCAGGTGATGCGAAGTTCTCCGAGGCGATCAGGTGGATATGGGTGTTCTGCCGCTCGACATCGCGCCGGATCAGGGCAGCCATCTCCGGATCGGAGCGCTCGATCGGCGAGGTGTCGATCATGGCCGGGCAGGGTAGCCCTCATGTTGGTGCGGAACCCGTGGAGCGAATCAGCCTGGGGTGCCCGAGCCAAAAAGCGGCTCGACGACTTCCTCGAGAACGATGGCTTGGGTGGGGCAGGCGGCAGCCACCTCCCGCAGCGTGTCCTCGTCGACAGTGGTGGGGTCGAGAAGCTCCGGCTTGATGAAATCGCCCTTCCTCCATTGAAAGGCAGAAGGTGCAAGGGTGATGCAGGTGCCCGCGCCTATGCATCGCCGCCGATCGATGACCACCCTCACTGCCACGTGACACCGGCCCGGATCGCGTACTCGATCGCCTCGTTCTCGTTGTGCACACCCAGCTTGGTGAGGAGCTCGCTCATCCTCCCCGAGTCGGTCGCTGTCTGCGCGGCCCGGGCCCCGACTGAGCCCGCCGCCAGCTCACGCAGTAGGCCGAGATCCTCGGTGGTCAGCTCTGTCGACGCGAGCTCTCCATCGAAAGCACCACTGGGATTGAAGCCCACGATCTCGCTCACTTGCCGATGCATCGGGTTGGCGAACCATTTCTCCCTTATCTCCGCGTCGCCGATGCTCATGGCGAGGTAGGACAACCCCCCGATTATCTCGGCGCTGAGGCCGGCAGCTTCGGGCTCCCCGGTAGCGATCAGGGTTCTGGCCGCGGTCCAGAGGATGGGGACGTAGTAGCGCAAGTGGGTGTCCCCTTCGATGTCGAGGGCAGCGCGGGTCTCTTCGGCGGCGGTGGCAGCATCCCCTTCCAGTTCGGCCGACAGGGCCAGTGCGGCATGGGCCACGGCCTCCCACGGGAGTCTGCCTTTCAATCGATGGGCTCTCGCCAAAGTCTCCTCGGCAGCCGCCTTCGCACTCTCGATCAAGGTTTTGTCGCCGCTGAGAACCGCAATGCGGGCGGTCTCGAGGGCGAGGTTGGCCCATGCTTCGCAACACTCGCCCAGACTTCTCTGCCCTGCGAGCTCGGCAGCCCGCTGGAAGTGGCGGGTCATGGCCTCCACATCGTCTGCCGCCGCCGCATGAGCTCCACGCCACATCTCCAGCCGTCGGGCCATGGACGTAGAAGCGACCGCCATTGCAGCGACCGCCGCCCGATCGAGCCAGGCCGCGCACTCATCCCTACCGCCGACGGTCAGCCATGCCATCGCCGTGCCCCCGGCCGCAAGCGCTTCGAGCCAGCGGTCGCCGAGCGCCCGCGCTGCATCGAAGGCCTCACGCCCTCGTTCGATCGCCAAACCCGGCTGCAGGTTGAGCCGCGCGTAGGAGTGGATGCTGTAAAGCATGAGAGCGTCGTCGGTGGCCATCTGACTTTCAGTGACCTCGCCCTTGCGGCTGTGATGAAGGGCTCGGATGTGCTCCATCCGACCTGCCATGCCCTGCGCAGTCGGGTCGGCCACGTGGGCGTATGCCATCGAGATCAGGGCCGACATGGAGCCACGCTCGTCGCCGAGCTCGTTGTAGATGCGGAATGCCTGCTCGGCGGTCTCCTTGGCCTTGGCCATCATCTCGGGGGCTTGCATCAGGATCTCCAACCTGGAGGTGCCTTCCTCCTCCAGCCCAATGGCCCTGTGTTTGACCCTTCCCAACTCGATCACCGCCAATTCCCGCAGGGCATCCGCCTCTTCCGTGCGTGCCCCGATCTCTCCGGCTATCTCTAGAGCCCGTCGAAATGGCTCTTCCGCGAGGTCGAGGTCGACCTCCACCAGCGGCCAGTAGCCCTCCCCTATCGGGCACCTTGTGATTCCCTGCCCGAGTTCGAGACAGGCCTGCAGTTCCAGCCGACGGTCGCCGGACGCTGAGGCGGAGTCACGGACAACTCGTGCGAGGTCGATGGCCAGGTCGAAGTCCTCGTTGGCCCTCGCCGCTGAAGCCCGCCTCAGCTTGACCTCGGCATCCAATGACGGCGAGGAAACGGCCGCGGTCAAAGCGGTCATTTCGGCCAGATTGGCCATCCGCTCGACCCCACGATCGAGAACGGCGAGAGCGTCGTCCTTGATGCGGAGCATTTCGATGCGATCGTTGGGTTCCGAGGCGGCGGTGAGAGTGGCGTCGACCAGACGAACCGCCTCCTCGGGGGCCGATATGGCCATCGCCGCCCGAGCTGCCTCCAGCGTGCTCGAGACTGCCAATGCCTGATCACCGGCTTGCAGAGCGTGATAGGCGAGCATCGACAGGTTCTCCGTGCCTCCTTGCCCTGCCAGATCTTCGGCGATGGCACCGTGGATGGCCCGTCTTCGCTGCCGCGGGATCGATGCGAGCAGCGAGGAGCGGATCTGATCGTGTGAGAAGGAGTAGTCAAAACCGGATCCTGAACGCTCCTCCACAATCAATCCCCCGCCGACTGCGTCCGACAACTCTGCGCCGAGCTCCCATTCCTGTCGTGGTGGCCCTTCATCCACCCTTGCCAGGATGCGGGCCAGATCTGCAAGTCGGAACCTTCGGCCCAGGACCCCGGCGTCAGCCAGAGTCGAGCGGCAGTCTTCTGAGAGTTGGGACAATCTCCGCTCCACCAGCGACTGGATCGAGGAAGGCACCGCCGGTCCGCTCAGCTTGGTGATGGTCCATGTGCCGTCGATGAGCTGGAGCGCCTCCGCCTCCCGGTACGCCCGAGCCAGCTCCTCGATGAAGAACGGCACGCCCTCCGAGCGCGAGTGGAGGCTATTGAGCGACGACTCGTCGACCGGAGCCCCCAGAAGGTTCTGGAGGAGCTCTGAGGTTTGGCGCTTGGTCAGTCGCTGAAGGCGCAGAACTTGGGTTACGCGCATCCGATCCAGGTCGGCTATCAACTTGGAAGCCCCACCTGCGGCCGAGTCGGAATGCGGACGGAGGCTGATCAGAAGGAAGATGGGAGCGGATGAGACGGTCCTCACCAGATACCTGACCAGTTGGATGCTGTCGTCGTCAGCCCACTGAAGGTCGTCGAGCGTCATGAGCAGCGGTCGCTCCCGGGTGAGGGCGAGGATCGTGGCGGCCACCTCGTCGAACGTTCGCAGCATCTGCTCCTGAGGTGAGAGTCCTTCCGTGCGGGGGCCTCGTCCGGAGATCGCCTCTTGTGCCCGATCGAGGTGCTCGAGTGCCATTGCCTCTTTGGCTATCGCAGCCGTACGTGGCGAGGTCAGGAGCGAGCGGAAAAGTAGGAACGGGCCTCTCAGCTCCTCGTCGGCAGTGACCTCGAGTACCCAATAGGGTGGGTCGATGTCCTGGGCCAGGTCGGCTCCGGCCTCGAGCATCCGGGTCTTGCCGATGCCTGCCTCTCCCTCGAGAACCACCGCTCCGAGCCCTGCTGTCGGGGTCGACTCCAGTTGCTGATGGATGGCCTCGTGCTCCCGGCTCCGCCCTACCACCGGTGCCCGGGCTCGGGCGGACTTGAGGTCGAACGCTGCCGCTGAGGCGGCCCTCGTCTCCTTCGTGACCCGGTCACCGTCAGCCCCTTTGTCCCTCCACAACACCTCGTAGAGGCGCCATCGGTCGGGAAAACCCTTGAGCCAGAAGAGCCCCCGATCGACGATCTTGACGTCGCTCAGGGTTCCGGCCAGGTCCTGTGTCACTTGGGAGACCAGAATCTGAGCACCTTGAGCCTTGTTGGCGATTCTCGAGGCGGCGTGAACCGCAGTTCCGTGGGCGTCCCCGGTCGACTTGGTCACGTCACCGCTATTGAGGCCCATCCGGACCGACAGCTGCTTGTCCGGGTTGGACCGGTTGTGCTCCTCGATGGCTCTCTGGATTGACACCGCCGTCTGAATCGCCTGATTGGCAGAGGTGAATAGGGCCATGAACCCGTCTCCGAGTGACTTGGTCTCTACGGCCCCAGCGATCTCGAGCCGAGAGCGGACCAAATCGTCGTGGAGATTGATGATCTCGTTGGCTACAGCGTCACCCGCCCTGACCCTCAGGTCGGTGGAACCCTCCAGATCCGTGAACAGAATCGTGAAGGTGCCTTGATGGGTGTTGGTTCCGGCCTCACTCAATGGCTATGTCCCTACGCACCGGAGACACGATATTGCCAGATCCTGTTGGACTCCGAGCCGAGGGCTGATCCGTGGCCGTAAGCTTCGGCGAATGCGGACCTATCAATCCGATCGTGACTTCCTCGAGCGCCTCGAGGCGGTGGAAGCGCGTCTCGCCGGTCTGGCCATGGCCATCGAAGGCCTGACGACGCCTGACGCCAAGTCAGGTGAGCAATGGGAGGACGGCCAAGTCTGGGGGCACATGACCGAGTTCGTCCCCTTCTGGACGGGCCAGATCGACCACGTGATCCGGACCTACCAGGGCGACCCGGTGCCGTTCGGCCGCGCCCAGGGCAGTACGGCCCGCGCTGAGGGGATCGAGGCAGGTCTCGCCCGGACACCTGAGGAACAGTTCGCCGATCTCACCACCCAGTTGGCCGACCTCGGGGCCTGGCTGCAGGGGATGCCGGAGAACGGGCTGGTGTCGATCGGAGCCCATGCGACCATGGGTGAGATGGCGGCCTGGGAGGCGATAGACGAGTTCATCATCTCCCACCTCGAACAGCATGCCGACCAGTTGGAATCAATCACCCCCGATGGCGGCCTCTGAACTGTCTACGTGTGGGAAGTCCGATCGCCGCCGGCGGTGCCCAGCTCAACCCGAGAAGCGGATCGGTCCCGATCGCAGCACCTTCAACTCCGGCCCGGTGACGTCCACCACGGTCGACGACTCCCCTCCCGGGCAGGTCCCGGGTAGATACACCGCCACCACATCGCCGAGCAACCGACGAGCCGCGGCGTCGTCCAAGGGGGCAGGCTCTCCAGACCGATTGGCGCTGGTGACAGCCAGCGGCCCGGTCCCCCGCAGCAACCCGGCCATGGCTGGGTGATCCGGCACCCGCAACCCGATCGTGTCGGTGGAGGAGTCACCCACCCAGTCCGGCAGCCCTTCCTGCCTCCTCACCACCAGAGTGAGCGGGCCGGGCCAGTGAATGACTGCCAACTCTTCGGCTTGTCGTCCGAACACTCCGAGCGACCCGGCCATCACCAGGTCGGCCACCAGCAGGCTCACCGGCTTCTCTCCGGGGCGTCCCTTGATCCGGAACAGCGACTCGACTGCTTTCTCGTGGAACGGGTCGGCGGCGATGCCATAGACCGTGTCGGTGGGGACCCCCACCACTCTCGCCGACTCGATCGCCTGGACGGCCCTGCGGAGATCGGCTGGCGAGATAGTCACGCACCGGCCCGCGCGGCGGCGGCCTCGGCGTGCACCGCGGCGACCGCCTGCTGGTATCGCTCCTCTGCCTCCTCGGGTGAGTCGCCGATCACCGTTAGCCCCGCGCGGCCGCGATCTGGTAGCGCACTCATCATGTGGAATATGGCCCCCGTTTGTCTCGTCGGATCGAAATGAATGCCGGTGGTCAGGGCCATGTCATAGAGGTCATCAGGAGTGAGGGTCCTGAAGGCGTCCGACTCGAGGTGATCTGAGGCTACGTAGAACTTCTGCTTGCCGGAAGGGGTCGTGAAGAGCCCGGCGGCCGGATCGTACGCGCCGCCGGTCAGGAACTGAAGGGTCAAATAGGGATGAGTCGTCCCTCCCTTCCTGAGGTTGAGCTCGATCGCTCTCGCGTTCCAGCCACTGTCGGACCTCGTAACCACGAAGTCGACGGCAAACCTGCCGAGAACTCCCTCCCGGGCCAGGCGCCTGCCAATGGTCTCTGCGTGCTCGCTTATTCGCGACGCGTACTCTGCATTTGCCGGAAATCGCGACCCGAGAAATGTCAGGCCGGAAGGCCCGCCGAGTAGCTGATCGTGAGTCGACAGGATCTCGACCTTGCCGTTCGGGGTCACACGCAGTTGGACGCTTGGACTTGCGAATCGATCTCCCTCGATCCTCTCCTCGACGATTCCGCCCTGAAGCCCAAGCTTTTCGAAGAAGCCATCGCGGTTCAGCCCCGGCAGCTCAAAGACCATCCCCGCTAGAAGTCCCCGGATCGCCTCGACGTCGGAGGCATCAGAATTCAGAGGTAGAGACGACAGATCGAGCAAGGCGTTGCTTCCGCCTCCCACACCGTCGTCGAGCTTCACGACTACAGAGGAAATGCCGGGATCGTCTAGGCGCATCGATGAGACAGCAGCGATCAACTCGCTCTCTGTGCGTATGTTCTCCCTACCGGCCGGGTGAGGCACGCCCTCCTCGGCGAACAGCCGTCTGCTTCCGCTCTTGGTGCCCATGTGCAACAGACGGGGATCGCAGCCATACATGGGTATGCCAAGTTCCATGGCAAGCGCACGATCTGGCCAAGTGTTCCCGAATGGCACCATATGGGCTCGGTCGGGATCGGGAATCAGGGACCTGATCGTTCGAATCACGCGAGGACGCTCGAGCAGCTTGGACGTGAGCGGACGAGCGGACCCATCTTGTGGTGAGACGAGGAACAGCCGGCGCCGGGCATGACTTGCCATTGCCGCAGGCATCAGATCCAGGTAATAGTCGATGATGCCTGCGCCGATACTCTGGCCGGTCACGTAGATCATTCGGGCTCTCGGTTGCCGCAGTAGCAAGACCAAGAAGAGGTCGCGCTCCTCGTACGCCTGCATTTCGGTTGAGGTCAGCGGATAGTCGACATCAACGGATGGGACCACGACGATCGTCTGATCGTCATTGTTGAACGACTCGATCGAGGGCCACAGCGGTACCAGCTTCCGCTGCAAGCGATCGAAGGCTTCCTGGTCGCGGGGATCCATGCCTCCAAGGGTAAGAGAGTTGCGGCCGGGCCCCGGGTCGGAGGCCATTGCTAGTCTCGAATTAATGGATGCCAGCCGACTCAAGGCCATTCCGCTGTTCGCCAACCTCTCCAACAAGCACATGGAGCAGGTCGCTCGACACGCCGACGAGGTGGAGGTCAAGGCGGGGACCGTGCTGATCCACAAGGGTGACGGCGCCCATGAGTTCATCGCCATCGAGCAGGGAACGGCCACCGTCAGCCGGGATGGCAAGGTGATTCGCACGCTGGGCCCCGGCGAGTTCTTTGGTGAGATCGGTCTGCTCCGCACCCACTACCGCACAGCTGACGTCATCGCCGACACCGACATGAAGCTGGTGGTGATCTTCGGCCCTGAGTTCGTCGTGCTCGACGAGGACATCAAGGAGATGCGGGAGGCCGTGGAGGCCGCAATCGCTACACGGCTCGCCACCGGTCAGGGCTGAGCCACTTTCAGGGCCGAATTCAGCTCCAGACGACCGATGATGCCTCGACCGGCTCCGACAGGCCCTTCAAGGCCAGGCGCCGGGTCTCGCCCAGCTTGAAACTGGGCCCGATCACGGCAGCCACGTTCGAGCTGATGAGAATCTCCCCGGCGGCGGCCGTGGCCCCGATGCGAGCGGCGGTGTGGACCCCCATGCCCCTCAACCCGCCGCCCGACTCGAGTACCTCGTCCTCGTGCAGGCCGATCCGCATTGGCGGGGCGAATCCATGGGAGCGTCGTTGCTCGGCCAGGTCCTGCTGGATGGCGATGGCACATGCCACCGCCGCCTCCGAGTCCCCGAAGACGGCGAAGAAGCCGTCGCCGGTGTGGTCCTCTTCCTTGCCACCGAACTCCTCGAGCCGCCTGCGCACCGTGGCGTCGTGCCAGGCCAGCACGCCCGACCACGCCTCATCACCCATAGCCTCGAGCAAGGCGGTCGAACCGACGATGTCGGTGAACATCATCGCCGCGGTGTGAGCACTGGGAGCGGCAGCCAGCCGGGACGACTGTCCCCTGGCGCCGAGCCTCTCGAACGCGGCCACGGCTGCCTCACGCTCCTGGCGGGCCCGCTCGCTTCGCCCTCCTGTCTCGTAGGCCAGGGCGAGCTCGGCCCGGACCGTTGCCAGCTCGTATGGGCACTCGGCCTCGCTCCACGCCCTGGCGGATGCCTTTAGCTGTTCGATGGCCACTTCCACCTGTCCCTCGGCCAGGGCGACCCGCCCGGCTGCAGCCGTAGCCGCCCCCGCCCAGGCTGGGGACCTGAATTTGGCGGCAATCTCGGCGAGCTCGGCTTGGGCCCGCTCAGCCAGATCGGTCCTACCAAGGCGAAGGGCGGTCTCGACCATTGCGGGTAGGAGTTGCCCTCTCCGCAAGGGCAACCTCGACTCGCGCAACCCGTCTTCGAGTAGCTCGAGGGCGGCTTCCGGGTCGCCTTCGTCCAAACGGAGCAGCGCCAGGCCCGGGAGCGGCTCATGTCCGATCTCGATTGCGCGGGCGAATGATGCTGCCGCCCCGGCCCGATCACCCTGTCGTCTCCGGATCTCTCCCATCTCTGCATGAGCCTTGGCCACAAAGTCGGAGAAGCCCTGAAGCTCGATGGCAGCCTGCGCGGCTTCCGCCGCAGCCAGCTCGAGCTCGCCGCGATAGCGTTTGAGCTCGGCGCGCTTCACCCGGCAGATGCCCTGGAAGCAGACGTCATCGCCCAGCGTGTTGCACCACCGATGGGCGGCATCGTCCCACTCGAAAGCCCGCCTGTATTCGGCCAACTCCTCGCAGGTGGCGACCATGTTGCAATAGATCCGCCCAGTCGCCCTGAGATCGAGCTCCCCCGACATGGCGGCAACCATCGCCTCCTCCATCAGACTCAGGCCCTCGGCCTCGCGTCCTTCTGCAATGAGGATGCGGCCTTGGTCTTGAATGGAGAGAAAGAGAAGCTCCTTGTCCTCGAACGTGCGGGCGATGTCACTGGTCTCCTTGGCCAGAGTCATGGCCTTGTCCAGATCGCCCTCGGCCTCGATGGCCATCATCGCCTCCGTGCGACGTAGGCGGCCCGTAGCCGCCGACAGCGGCCGGCCCTCGAGCAAGCGGGTTGCGGTTCGCATCCATCCGGCCGCCACCGAGCCTTCGAGCTTGTGGAAGTGGTCCTCGCCCAGGGCCAGGGCAACCATTGCTGCTTCCTCGATTTCGTTCTTCTCGAGGAATGTCCTGTAAGCCCGCTGTCGAGCATCAATGGCGTCATCGACCAAGCCCAACCACCAAGCCGCATCGCCTAGAAGTCGTAATTGATTCCCATCGAGGTTGTCCCGGCCGACCGCCTCGAAAAGCTCGTATGCCTCCGACCATCGCTTGGCGGCCAGAGCCGCCTCCGCGGATGCGCCGATAGTCACGATGGGGAGCCTATCGCCGGCCGAGCGACGGCAAATCGGGGGCGACCGGTCAGGTCCGCCTCAATCCTCCCCTCAAGGCCTGCCCTCAACAGAAGCGCCGCGACCGCGTCCGACTGGGTCTCCCCGATCTCGCAGGCGATCACCCCGCCAGGACCAAGCCAGTGCCGCGCGCCCTCCACCACCCGCTCGATCATCTCCAGACCGGTCGCGCCTGCTTTGAGGGCTGATTGGGGCTCCCAGCGGACGTCGATCGGCAGCCCCGGCCACTCGGCTTCGGCCACGTAGGGCGGGTTGCAGATGATCAGGTCGATCGAGCCAACCAGATCATCCGGCAGTGCCGTGTAGAGATCTCCGAGCCGCCAATCGACTGCGAGCCCTGTCAGCACTGCGTTTTCGGCTGCGCGGTCGAGGGCGGCGCTGGAAAGGTCTGTCCCGATGACCCGACAAGCAGGTACGGCATGTTTGATGGCAAGCGCCAGAGCCCCTGTGCCTGTGCACAAATCGGCGGCCAGCGATGGGCTGGGCTGCTCGATCACCGACAACTCCCAGAGTTGCTCCGTCTCCGGACGTGGGATCAGCGCCCTCGAATCGACGCCGATCCGAATGGGCCCGAAATCGGCGAAGCCCTCGAGGTATTGCAAGGGCTCCCCCGCCATGCGGCGAGCGGCAAGTGCAGCCATTTGCTCGGCCGCATCGTCGCCGATCTCTCCATCGATCGGAAGGGAGGCCGGCTCGGTCTCGAGGACAACAGCCAGCAGACGCCTGGCCTCGTGGAGCGGCAGCCCGCTGGAGGTGAGCAGCCGGCTCAGATCCGCCAGGATCCGCCCCTCAGCTCAGCCACCCAATGCCTCCGCCTGGCGTCTGGCCGCCAGGCCCTCCACCAGCTCGTCCAGGTCGCCATCGAGCACCTCGGCCAGCCGGTGCAGGGTCAGCCCCAGCCTGTGATCGGTGACCCGGTTCTCCTTGTAGTTGTAGGTGCGGATCTTTTCCGAGCGCTCACCCGTGCCGACCTGGGAGCGGCGGGCGCCGGCGGTAGCGGCTGCCTGCTCGTCGAGCTTGATCTCCTGGAGCCGCGCCCTCAGGATCCGAAACGCCTTGGCCTTGTTCTGTAATTGGCTCTTTTCGTCCTGGCACGTGACCACCAGGCCGGTAGGCAAGTGGGTGATCCGCACGGCCGAGTCGGTGGTGTTGACCGACTGGCCCCCTGGGCCCTGTGAACGGAAGACGTCGATGCGAACGTCCTCGGGTGCCACTTCCACTTCGACCTCTTCGGCCTCCGGCAGCACCGCCACGGTGGCTGTGCTGGTGTGGACCCGGCCGGCCGCCTCGGTCTTCGGCACTCGCTGAACCCGATGGACTCCGCCTTCGTAGCGGAACCGGGAGTAGGCGCCTCGCCCGGAGATCCCGACGGTCACCCGCGAGTAACCGCCGGCCTCCGAGGGTGCCGACTCGAGCGGCTCGACCTCGAAACGGTGACGCTCCGCAAACCGCTGGTACATGCGCAAGAGGTCACCTGCCCAGATGGCCGCCTCATCACCTCCCGCTGCCGCCCGGATCTCAACGATCACATCCTTCGAGTCGAGGGGGTCGACCGGGACCAGGGCGGCCCGTAGGGCATCCTCTAGAGCTGCAGCCTCTTCTTCCCGCTCTTTGGCCATGCGGGCGAAGTCCTCCGCCATCGCCGCATCCTGAGCGGCGAGCTCGGTGGCCTCCTTCTGGTCGGCTACGGCCTGGCGCCAGCGCCGGAGAAGTGCCACCACCGGCTCCAGGCCGGCATGGCGCTTGCCGAGCTCAGCCAGCTTGCGAGGGTCGGCCAGCGCTTCAGGGGAGGCGAGCTCCGCTTCCACCTGGGCAAGACTCTCCTCGACCTGAGCCAAGCGGGCTTCGAGCCCTGGGTCCATCAGCGGGCCCGGGCAGCGGTGGCGACCGGGGGGACCGGGCCCCGGCTCATGACCTCGGTCGCCGCCTCGTCATCGAGTGCGGAGAGGAGCGAGGTGACCGCCACTTCGATCTGGTCCTCCGCGGGCACGCGGGTGGTGAGCCGCTGCAGCCACAGGCCGGGAGCGGCTAGCACCCGACCGAGCAGGTCGGATTGCCGACGGCCGGAGAAGCGGAGGATCTCGTACGCCACTCCGGCGATGACGGGGATCCCGATCAGCCGGCTCAGGATCAAGATCGGCCAGTCCGGCCTTCCCAGGAAAGAGAACACGAGGATCGAGCCCAACACGACGATCAACAGGAAGCTGGTGCCGCAGCGCGGATGTTGGGGCGGAAACTTGGCGACCGACTCCACCGAGAGATCCCGCCCCCCCTCATAGGCGTGGATGGCCATGTGCTCAGCGCCGTGATAGGCAAAGACCCGCTGGATCTCGCCTGACCTCCCCAGCAGCCATAGGTAGCCGACGAAGAGCCCGAGGCGGAGCACTGCCTCCACCAGGCTGAATATTGCGTCCGAGCCCCGGGTCATGGCCCCGGCCACGGCGGCGGGCACCAACACGAAAATCGCCAGGAAGACCACCAAGGCCAGCACCATCGAGGCGGCCAGTTGCCGACTGGTCAGTGGCTCCTCCTCCTCACCCTGAGATTTCTGAGCCGACCATGACAGCGAGCGGAAGCCGAGGGTGAGCGACTCCCACAGCACCATGACCCCACGGATGAATGGGATCCGGGCGGCACGCGAGCGGGCGGACAACCGCGGGAGAGGATGGCGGACGGCCTCGATGGTCCCGTCTGGCCGCCGCACCGCCACTGCCCAGGCGGTCGGGGCGCGCATCATCACGCCCTCGATGACGGCCTGGCCGCCGACTGTGTTCTCGGGAGGGGGGGAAGGCATGCCGAGGGCTCAGCTCTCGGCTGCCACCTCGGCGTCGGCCACTGCCTTCTTGCGGGATGGGACATTGGCCTTGGCATAGCGCTTCTGGAAGCGCTCCACTCGGCCCCCCGTATCGACCAGCTTCTGCTTGCCGGTGTAGAAGGGATGGCAGACGTTGCAGAGCTCGACGTGCAGCTCTCCCGGCTTCGTAGACCGGGTTACGAACGTGTTGCCGCACGAGCAGATCACGTGTGTCTCCTCGTACGTTGGATGGATCTCGGTCTTCATCGGATATCGCTCAATTCCCGGTCTTGGCCACCTCGGCCAGGAACTCCTCGTTTGACTTGGTGTTCTTCAGCTTGTCGATCAACAACTCGAGGGCGGCTCCTGATTCCAGGGCGAGCAGCACCCTCCGCAATTTCCAGACCTGCGCCAGCTCCTTGCGATCGAAGAGCAGCTCTTCCTTGCGGGTGCCGGACGACTCCAGGTCGATGGCAGGGTAGATCCGCTTGTCGGCCAGCTTCCGGTCGAGGCGAAGCTCCATGTTCCCTGTGCCCTTGAACTCCTCGAAGATCACCTCGTCCATCTTCGAGCCGGTTTCAACCAGGGCGGTCCCGAGGATGGTGAGGCTCCCTCCCTCCTCGATGTTGCGGGCGGCTCCGAAGAAGCGCTTAGGTGGGTAGAGGGCTGTCGAGTCGACACCACCGGACAGGATCCGGCCCGACGCCGGGGTCGCCAGGTTGTGGGCCCGGGCGAGTCGGGTGATCGAGTCGAGCAGGATCACCACATCTTCGCCGGCCTCCACCATGCGCTTGGCCCGCTCGAGAGCGAGATCCGACACCTGGGTGTGCTCCTCGGCCGGCCGGTCGAACGTCGAGTAGACGACGTCGCCTTTCACCGAGCGCTGCATGTCGGTGACTTCCTCGGGCCGTTCGTCCACCAGGACCACCATGAGGTGGCACTCGGGGTTGTTGGTGGTGATGGCCTGGGCGATCTCCTTGAGGACCGTGGTCTTTCCCGCCTTGGGCGGTGAGACGATCAGACCACGCTGACCCTTGCCGATCGGGGCTATCAGGTCGACGATCCGGGTCAGGACCCCATTCGCCTTCCCATCTATTTCGAGCGGCAACCGCTCGTCGGGAAAGAGTGGGGTGAGAGACTCGAAGCGAGGACGGCGCATCGCCTCCTCGAAGGGCATGCCGTTCACGGAGTCCACCCTGACCAGGGCAGGGAACTTCTCCTGGGTGCGGGGCGGGCGGATGGGGCCGGCGATTATGTCGGCTTTGCGTAGCCCGAACCGGCGGACCTGGGTGGCGGATACGTAGACATCATGGTCGCCGGGCAAGTAGCCGCTGGTGCGCAGGAATCCGTAGCCCTCGGGGAGGATGTCCAGCAAGCCCTCCCTGACTTCGAGGTCACCCTCGGGAATGTATTCGGCCGGGCCATCGCTGGGCCGGCCACCCTGGCCGCCCCGGCGCCGCTTGCGGCGGTTGCGATAGTCGTCTCCTCCGTACGGGCGGCGATCGCCGTCCTGCCGATCCTCCCTGGCGCCGTTGTCGGTCCCGTCTGAATGGGGCCTACCGTCGGCCTCGGGTGGGGCGGGAGTCTCCTCGGTACGGGGGGTCGCTGAGGGCAGATCCACCATGGGTTCCTCCTCGTCACCGGCGGTGTAGTTGCCGGTTGCCATCAAGGCACTTATGAGCTTGGACTTCTGCAGTCCATCGGTTTCGATGCCGACCGCCTCGGCGATGGTTCGCAACTCGGTGATCGACTTTGTCTGTAGTTGTGCTCTGGTCGTCATGGGTGCGAGTCGACCTGGCTAGGGGAATCGCCCTCCTGCGTTGGAGTGGGACACGGCCGCGCCAACGTGCCCGGAGTCCTGGAGGTGGGCGGTAAGACGGATAGTAGCCGGTCCGGTGTCCTAGGCAAAGCCATCGGTGGCCAACCGCAGTAGCGGCCGCAGCTCGACCATCGAGGAATCGATCCTTGTGACCCGCTCCGGCTTGGCCAGAAGGGCCGCCACCTCTTCTCGGACAGGGGGCTCGTGCCCGATCGCCGCCTCCACCGCCGGACCGAACTTGGCCACGTCCGCGGTAGCCAATACCACCAGCGGGCGCCCGGGAGACCGGAGACGCCGGCCCACCTGCCAGGCAATGGCTGTGTGGGGGTCGATCAAGAGACCGTCGTGCTCGAAGACATCCCGGATCGTGGACAGGGCCGCCTCGTCAGCGGCCCACCCACACCGCAAGTCTTCGCGCATGGCTCCCAGCTCGGTGGCGCCGACCGACCCCGACTTGCGGATGGCCTCGAGCCGCTCCGGATTGCGGCCGGCAACTTCGAAGAGGTAGCGCTCCAGGTTGGAGGGCACCCCAACGTCCATGGCCGGCGCCACCGTCGGGGTCACGGGTTCCGGCTCGATCCGACCCGACATCAGCAGATCACTGATGAGATGGTTTCGGTTGTTCGCGACCAGGAGCTGGTGGAGCGGCACTCCCATCTGTTTTGCACACCAGCCGGCGAACACATTGCCGAAGTTCCCAGTGGGCACTGCCACGTCGGGGGCACCGTCGGTGCGGGCCGCCGCCCATGCGTAGTAGACGATCTGGGCCGCCACCCTTCCCCAATTGATCGAATTGACCGCCACTAGCTCCTCAGCGGCCACCCCGACCTCGGCGAAGGCCTGCTTGACCAGCGATTGGCAGTCGTCGAAGGTGCCGGCCACCTCTACCGCCCACACGTTGTCCTCGGCGACGGTGGTCATCTGCCGGCGCTGCACTTCGGTCACCCGACCGGCGGGATAGAGGATCACCACGCCGACGCCCGGCAAGCCGGCGCAGGCGGATATGGCGGCGGCCCCGGTGTCCCCCGAGGTGGCTCCCAGGACCACGGCCCGCCTCCCCTGACGAGCCAGGACGGTGGCCAGCATCCTGCCCACCACTGCCAGTCCGAGGTCCTTGAAGGACCAAGTGGGCCCCCAGAACAGCTCCAGCAGAGCATCGCCTCGAAGCGCTCGCAACGGGGTCACCTCAGGGTGGCGGAAAGACCGGTAGGCCTGATCGCAGATCGTCTCGAGGTCGTCGGCGAGCGGATCTGGCGCGACGAACGGCTCCAGCATCGCCGCGGCGAGTTGCGAATAGCGCATCTGGTGCCAGCCCTCAGGCAGTGACGGCCACTCCTCGGGGAGGTAGAGGCCGCCGTCAGGGGCAAGGCCCTGCAGCAGCACCTGCTCGAACCCGAGGGGCTCTCCCCCGCCTCGTGTGGATACATATCGCATCAGGACAAGTGGGGTGGCGTCGCCCTCACCGCGGGTCGGGAGCTTCCACTCGGATGGCGGCGGCCACCTGTCCCACCACCGCCAGATCGGCCAAGTCGGCGGCGGCGGCTCGTTGAGCGGCCTCGGTCGCCTCGTGGGTCACAAGTATGAGAGTGGCCTCGTCACCCCGCCCGTCTTGCCAGACGGAGCCGATGCTCACCCCGTGGCTCCCGAAAACACCTGCCACCTGGCTGAGGACACCCGGTGCGTCTGCCACCTCGACTCTGAGGTACCAGCGAGTGCTCGACTTGGCGAAGTCCCCGACCTCTTTGTCGCCGAATCGGATGCGGGCCGTGACTTTGGAGCCGGCCAGCAGCTCGCGGGCGGCATCGATCACGTCCCCCAGGACCGCGGTGGCGGTTGGCTCCCCGCCCGCCCCAGGTCCCGAGAAGAGCAGCCTCCCTACGGCCGGGCCCTCGATGAAGACGGCATTGGTGGCTCCGCGGACCGCTGCCAGCGGATGGTCGAGTGGAATGAAGGCAGGGTGGACCCTCACCACCACTCTGCCCTGCAGCTCATCCGCCACTGCCAGCAGCTTCACGGCATACCCAAGCCGGCGGGCATGGGCCAGATCGGCGGACTGCAGCTTCTCGATTCCCTCCCGATGGACGTTGTCGGCTCCTACCCACGTCCCGAATGCGAGCCCGGCGAGGATGGCGGCTTTGGCGGCGGCGTCGGCCCCCCCGACATCGGCGCTTGGGTCGGATTCGGCCAGCCCCAGTTCCTGGGCGCGGGCCAGTGCCTGGGCGAAGGATGCCTGGCTCTCGTCCATCTCGGTGAGGATGAAGTTGGTTGTCCCGTTGACGATGCCCAACACCCGGCTGATCTTCTCCCCGGCCAGGGACTCCATCAGGGGCCGGATCAGCGGGATGCCACCCCCCACCGCCGCCTCGAACAGGAGCGGGACCCCGCGCTCGGCCGCCTGATCGAACAGCTTGGGGCCATCGGCCGCCACCAACTCCTTGTTGGCGGTGACCACAGGCTTTCCAAGGTCCAGTGCCCGCATCACCAAGGCTCGTGCCGGCTCCTGACCGCCCATCAGCTCGACCACGAGCTGGACCTCGGGATCCTCGACTAGGCCGGCCAGATCGGTGGTCACGTATTGGGACGGAAACGAGCGGATGCGTGCCGCGTCCCTGACTCCGACCCTGACCAGCGCCAGGTCCAGTCCGGTCTTGGCAGCGATCCCGGCCCGATCATCCAGAAGCCGGCGGGCCAACGACCCACCCACCACACCGCCGCCGAGGATGCCGACGCCTACCGCCATGGCTGCGTGATGGTAAGGCCGCCCATATGGCCGAACCGGCCATCGGTAGAATCCGCGGTCCGCCCTCGTAGCTCAGGGGATAGAGCACTGGCCTCCGGAGCCAGGTGCGCAGGTTCGAGTCCTGCCGGGGGCGCCGACCTTTCCCATCCGGCTCGCGAAATCTTTAAACTAGGCCCATGCGCTCGATCTGGAACGGGGCGATCTCCTTCGGGCTGGTGACGATCCCCGTGGGCATGTACACGGCCACCGAGTCCAAGACCCCGAAGTTCAAGATGCTGCGGGAGAGCGACGGCTCCGCCATCAAGTACAAACGGGTAGCCGAAGCCGACGGGGCCGAGGTCCCCTGGGAGAGCATCGTCAAGGGCTACGAGGTCGAGAAGGGGCGCTACGTCATCTTCACCGATGAGGAGCTCGAGGCGGCCTCAGCGGGCGGCAATTCTCGCCTCGTGGAAGTCGTCCAGTTCGTCGACGAATCGGAGATCGACCCGATCATGTACCGGTCGTCCTACTTCTTGGCACCGGAGAAGACCGGAGTCAAGGCGTACCAGATCCTCCTCGATTCTCTCGGCAAGAAGGGCAAGGTGGGGATCGCCAAGATCTCGCTCCGGGACAAGCAGCAGCTCGCCACCGTTCGAGCCAAGGATGGAGTGCTGGTGCTGGAGACGATGTACTGGCCGGATGAGATCCGCGACGCCGAGTTCGAGGAGCTCGAGCTCGAAGTCGAGATCAGCCCGCAGGAGTCGAAGATGGCGGAGTTGCTGATCGACACGATGAGCACCCCGTTCGACGCCTCCGAGTACAAGGACCG
>DATBMA010000021.1:0-5888 GCA_036555105.1 Acidimicrobiia bacterium | reverse complement strand
GGCACCAGCGACACCGTTCGGTTGTACCTGCGCGAGATCGGCCAGGTCGACCTGCTGTCCACCGAGGACGAGCGCAGGCTGGCGCAGTTGATCGAGGAGGGTCACACCGCGGCCCAGAAGATCGACGAGGGCGTGGCCGATCCGACCGAGCAGCGGATGTTGATGCGGTGCGTGCAGCGCGGCGAGCGGGCCAAGAGCGAGTTGACGCAGGCCAACCTGCGGCTGGTGGTCAGCATCGCCAAGCGCTATTCGGGGCGCGGGATGCAGCTGCTCGATCTGATCCAGGAGGGCAACCTCGGTCTGATGCGGGCGGTCGACAAGTTCGACCACACCAAGGGCTTCAAGTTCTCGACCTACGCCACCTGGTGGATCCGCCAGGCCATCACCCGGGCGATCGCCGACAAATCGCGCACCGTCCGCATCCCGGTCCACCTTCACGACACACTGGCCGCGGTGCGGGCCGCCCAGGCCAGCCTCAAGGCCGAGCTCGGCCGTGACCCCAGGCCCGAGGAGATCGCCGAAGAGGCCGGAGTCACCGTCGACAAGGTGGAGCTGGCCCTGGGAGTGGCCGACACGGTCTCCCTCGAACAACCCGTCGGGGAGGACGGCGCCCAGCTGGGCGACTTCATCGAGGACGAGGATGCCGCCGACCCTGTGCAGATGACCGAGGAGATGGATGTCGCCGACTCGCTGCGCCGGTCGATCGAGCGCCTCCCACTGCGGGAAGGGCGGATCCTGGCTCTTCGCTACGGCTTCTATGACGGGGTGCCCCGCACGCTCGAAGAGATCGGTGAGGAGTTCAATCTGACTCGCGAGCGCATCCGCCAACTGGAGAAGCTCGCCCTCTGTCGCCTCCGGCACCCATCGTTCGGCATCAGGGAACAGGACCTGGTCTGAGGCGATAGCCTCGCTGGATGATCCCGGACGGCGCCTGGACACTCACCGGCCTGTCGGGTGATGGTGGGCTCGTTGCACCGGTGCCAAGCGCGGTGGTCACCCTCGAGGTCTCCGAAGGGAGTGTGGCCGGGCACGGTGGCTGCAACACCTACCGGGGAAGATTGCACGAGAGCGACGGCGTTATCGCGTTCGGGCCGCTGATCACCACCCGCATGGCTTGCCCGGACATCGGGGTGATGGAGCAGGAACAGCGGTTCCTCGAGCACCTAGCCAGAGTCGACGGCTTCACGCAGGGTGAGGGTTTGCTGGAGTTGCGATTGGGTGATGAGGTGCTGCTGACCCTGGCTCCGCTCGACAAGTCGTTGGAGGGCGAGTGGTCGTTGGTGGCGTACAACAACGGCCGCCAGGGCGTGGAGTCGATCCCGGCCGGCATGGAGTTCACCGCGCTGTTTCGTGACGGGAACCTGGCCGGCAAGGCCGGGTGCAATCGTTACGTCGCTTCGTACGCGGTCGATGGCGACACGCTCGGCATCGGGGCGGCTGCGGCCACTCGAATGTTCTGCATGGATCCGCCGGGTGTGATGGACATGGAGACGCGCTACCTCGAGTTGTTGCCAGAGGTCAGGAAGTACTCGGTGAGACAGGGACGCCTCCTCGATCTCTTCGACGGAGATGGCGCCCGCCTTCTCCAGTTCACCCGCGCCTAGAGCCGTTTCATCTCCGAGACGAGGCGGGTGAGCGATGCCTTGGCGTCGCCGAACAGCATGCGGGTGTTCGGGGCCGTGAACAAGGCGTTGTCGATGCCGGCGAACCCAGCCGCCATCGAGCGCTTAAGCACGATGACGGTCTTGGCCTGGTCGACATCGAGAATCGGCATCCCGTAGATCGGGCTCTTGGGGTCGTTGCGGGCGGCCGGGTTGACCACGTCATTGGCTCCGATCACCAGCACCACCTCGGTCTGGGGGAACTCCGGGTTGATGTCCTCCATGTCGTACAGCCGGTCGTAGGGGACGTTGGCTTCGGCCAGCAGCACGTTCATGTGCCCTGGCATCCGTCCGGCCACCGGATGGATGGCGTACCTGACCTCGCCCCCGTTCTTCTCGATCTGCTCGGCGAGCTCTCGCACCTGTTGTTGAGCCTGGGAGACGGCCATTCCATAGCCGGGAGCGATCACAACGCTCCGGGCATAGGCCAGCTGGAGGGCGGCGTCCTCCGGGCTGATCGGGCGGACCTCGCCTTCGGTCGCGCTCGTGCCCCCCGCTACTTGGGCTTGACCGAAGGCGCCGAACAGAATGTTCCGGAATGAGCGGTTCATCGCCTTCGACATCACCATCGAGAGGATGAAGCCAGAGGCGCCGTCGAGGGCGCCGGCGATGATCAAGACGTAGTTGCCGATGGCGAAGCCGGTGGCGGCGGCGGCCAGGCCCGCATATGAGTTCATCAACGAGATCACCACAGGCATGTCGGCGCCACCGATCGGCAGCACCAGCGAGAGCCCGATGAGCAGCGACAGCCCGACCATCGTGTAGAAGACCGTGTCGTTCTGCGGATTCACCACCATGTAGACGAGCATGGCGGCGGTCACTCCGAAGAGAGCGAGGTTGGCGACGTTCTGCCCGCGATAGGTGATCGGCCTTCCCGGCAGGAACTCGGCCAGCTTGCCGAAGGCCATGAAGCTGCCGGTGATCGTGAGCGCTCCGAAGAGCACCTCGAAGCCGAGCGCGGCCATGGTTCCCCTCTCCAGAGTGCCCTCGTGGAAGCGGGTGTGATACTCAGCAATCCCCACCAGCGTGGCTGCGAGAGCGCCGAACATGTGGGAGAAGGCAATCCGCTGGGGCATCGCCGTCATCGGGACCCACATCCCGAGCGGGTATCCGATGATGCTCCCCAAGATCAGGCCGCCGATGATCCAGCGGTAGTCGACGATCTCTTCCTTGATCAACGTGCCGGCGATGGCGAGCACCATCCCGATCGCCGCCTGGAACATGCCGCGGCGAGCGCGATCGGGGTGGGTGAGGCTGCGCAGCGCCAGGATGAAGAGAATCGAGGCGGCCAGATAGGTGAGCTGAGTTACGAACTCAGCGTTCACTGATCTCGATCCTCACCTGTCCGCTTGTCGGTGCGGAACATTCGGAGCATGCGATCGGTGATGAGGAATCCGCCAACCACGTTTGCCATGGCCGCCGTCACCGCGATAAACCCGAGCACCTCGGCCAGTTGGGAGTGCCCGGCCCCGGCTATGACGAGAGACCCCACCAGCGAGATGCCGGAGATTGCATTGGTGGCGGCCATGAGCGGGGTGTGGAGGAGCGGGGGGACCCTGGTGATGATCTGGAACCCGACGAAGCCAGCCAGGACGAACACGTAGAGAGCGGCAAAGTCCATCCCGGTTGATGTTACGAGGCGATAGGCGGAGGACCCGGTACCCGAGCAAGGACGCCTAACGATCCATTGACGGCCGGTGTGAACGGGCATACATTCTCGTTAGACAAGCGAGGAGGCCTCCTATTCGGGTGGCCGTGCGATTCATCAAGGCTCGATGGCCCCTGATCGGCTTCGCGGCTCTCGTCGGCCTGACATCGCTCCTGACACCTGCCCCCACCCAGGCTTATCGGCAACCGAACCACCTTTCCTGCACACCCCGCGCTGCTGTGCGTTGGCGGTTCACGGTTCTGGGCCAGTCGGCGGCTGACGATCTCGCTTCTTTCAGAAGCAACGTTGACGACTGGGACAGCCTCGAGGACCACAACGGGAACTCGTTCATGTCGACGGTCGAGGCGGCCGCCAACACCAACACTGACGTCCAATGGGTGGTCGGGAGCTTGAACAACACCACCTGTTCAGCGAACGGCGTCCGAGTCATCACCCTGGACCCCATGGGGGGGGATCAGAATTACATCGCCTACGTATCGGCCCACGAAGCCGGCCACGCACACGGGATGCGGCATTCGGGCCATGACGACAACCTGACGCCGAGCCTCCCTACGACGCCGATGTTTCCGTTGATGGGCTGTATGCCGCTACCCGCGAGCGAACCCACAGGACCACGCGGCGACGATGTAGCTCAGGCTTTCAACCGGTTCGGTCCTCGGGCGACACCTAATTGGGGTTTCGAGAACGGTCTGAGCTGGTGGACAACGTCGTCGAACGCGGTGGTCGCGTCCTCGACTGAGTATGCCGGCACCGGATCGGCCCGCATCCCACCTGGTGAGTGGATCTACGCCCGGATCAGAGTCTCTGAGCCCGTGAACTATCGGATGGTTGCCAGATACCGGGCGGCTTCGACGGCTCCTACGAGCGGGTCGATTCGGTTCCGAACGTCGCTGGTCGGGGTCGACTACACCGCTGCGATACCCGACGCGGGCTGTCCCGCATTGAACAACTTCTCCGAAGGCTCCCCCTCCCAGAACCCGGTCGACGTGGCTAAGTACGACGCCACGACAGCATGGAAGGCGCTGCCGGCCAGCGACGGGGACTTCGACCCGATCACTGGCGGGTCAGAAGGTATCCGGGGAGGGGTGTGGGTCTACAACAACACCAACGTCGACATCCTGGTCGACAACGTGGCGTTGGAGGAACGATGAGTACCGCGCCGCGATTGACCGTGGTGGTTGCAGTGGTGGTCTTGGCTGCCTGTGGCGAATACGCCACACCCGCCGGCTCGGAGACCACCGGGTCGGGGACCACCGGCGGACCCACCACATCCACGTTCGTCGAGGTCACAGGAGACGTGACCGGCACGACATCCATAGACGGCAACCCGTTTGCATGTCAGCTGCCGGTAAGTCTTCGGATCAATCTTGGGGCCGCCTTGGGAACGATCGAACAGATAGAAGGCCCATATGTCGGTGAACCGCCTGATGAAGCCCTGTCACTCGAAGAGGGCCGCCAATTCTGGATCATCGATCTGCTGGTCTCCGAAGTGGTGGAAGGCTCTTTCGACCGCGCGATTGAAGGGGCCGACAATCCCCTACCGTCGCTGAATCCTGGTGCGGATACTCGCGTAGTGCTGTTGCCCGACCTGCAGACCACCCCACTCGAGGAGCTGCAGGCGGTGGCTGATGGTTCCTCTCCTGTGCTCTTGCTCTTAGGTGGCAGCGGGCCAGTCAATCAACCCGACCATCAAGGGATATGGTTTCTTCGCAGAGGCGTGAAGGTCGAAGGAGATGGCGGCATTGTCTTTGTAGGTGCATGCGGTGCGGAGCTCGGGACCGAGATGACCAATGTTGCGTCCGCCCTCGATCGGCCGGCGGATCTTGACTTTCTCATCGACTTCCAGCAGGAGGTCCTTTCCCACTATGGCGACCACGAGAGCATGGGTCCGATCGAAGAGACGGCCTTCTCTCTCTATGACTCCGAACCGCCGCCACCCGAAGGGCCCTAGGCCGGCGCGTTGAGGTGGGTTCGGTTCGGTAAGTATTGGTCTCGAGTGTCGACAGCGACGTGAGACGTGGGACCGGAGATGATTTACCCTCATCCCGCCGACGGCAAAGGGGGGCCTCCATGGGTGAAATGACTCGGATTCAGGCGGAGGGCGGAGAGTTCGACGCATATGTGGCACCGGCCGACCCGGCCGGTCCCCCGGTGCTGCTGCTCCACGCCTGGTGGGGCCTTACCCAGCAGATCAAGGACATGGCCGATCGTTTTGCCGCCGCCGGGTTCACCGTGCTGGCCCCGGACCTGTTCAACGGGACGGTGCTGACCACTATCGAGGAGGCGGAGGCCCACGGTGAGGACGAGGAGGCGATGTCTGGCCGATACGCCGAGGTCGTCGTCGCCGCTCTCGACTCCCTGCTTGCCCGCCAGGACGTCACTGGGGACAAGGCGGCTGTGATCGGATTCAGCTTCGGCGTCTGGTACGGGACCCAGGTGGCCGAGGCCAGGCCCGAGGTGACCGCCATGGTGAACATCTACGGGGGCATGGTTGCACCGGATGATGTGGCCTTCCTGGGCCACTTCGCCGAGAACGATCCGTTCGTCGACTCCTCCAA
>DATBMA010000020.1:0-11900 GCA_036555105.1 Acidimicrobiia bacterium | reverse complement strand
GGCCTGGCGGAGGAACTGCACCACCGAAACCCCCGGTATCTCCTCCGGGTATTGGAATGCCAGGAACATCCCGCGCTGGGCCCGCTGATAGGTGGGGAGCCCGAGGATCTCTTCCCCGTCCACCAGGATGCTTCCACCCGTCACCTTGTACTGGGGGTGGCCCATGAGGACGTTGGCGAAGGTGGACTTGCCGGAGCCGTTCGGCCCCATTATGGCGTGGACCTGGCCACGGTCCATCTCGAGGTCGAGCCCGCGCAGGATCTCGACTTCTCCTGCCCCGGCCTCTAGTCCCTTGACCTGCAATAGAGGAGCGGAGCCAGCCACATCGCCAGCCTAATTTCCATCATCCAGGTAGTGGAAAGAGCCCTGGCTGTGGCCGGCGAGCAACCGAGGCCACCAGTTGTGGTTGCGCCTACTCCCCCCTCCGCCGCCGCAGGCGGCACCTCCCCTAGCCCCCTCCGTCGCCCAAGGCGGCGACACCTCCCCCAACGGGCCTGCCGGCCCTGGGGGAGGAGATGTGGGCGTGCCGGCCCTGGGGTGCCTATCTCCTCCCCCGGCGAGCGAAGCGAGACGGAGGGGGAGGTGGCGCTTCAACTGGTTGAAGCGCCGGAGGGGGCGTGCCGGCCTGGGGGAGGAGATATCGGGCCTTCAACTGGTTGAAGCGCCGGAGGGGGCGTCGGTTCGAGGGACGTGCCATCACCCGTACGGGTCTTGGCCTCGGATCAACAACCCCACATCGGCAATCAGATCCGGGTGTCAGGAACCCGACTGTTCCGCTGGACGCATGTCCCACCAGTCGAGCACTCTGGTCCCATAGAGCGTGAGCCACTTGGAGGGCTCGCCGGGCGGCACGTCCACTTCGAACCAGACTCGGCCGGGGTGGCGCCCCGCCTGGATCCAGGTCCCGTCCGCCTGCCTGGCGTCGCGAATGCGCTCGATGGCCCCTGCCATGCGCGGGTCCGGGGGCGTGTGGTTCAGCAGCCAGACCTGACGGAAGTACTCGGAGGCATTGAGGACGCTGTAGACCCAGCGAAAGGGGTACACAAATCGCAGGGCCCACGGGGCAACCGGCTCCCTGGTCGACAGCCGCATGTACAGGCCCCGGGCGAGGAGGTACTCCTCGCCGCTGCGCCTCGCCGCAAGTGTGGCTTCGGTGCCACCTGTGGCTTCCTCGTAGGCGAGGATGCCCTTCAACGAGTTCAGGGTCGAATGGAAGGAGGAGCGGGTGGCGCCCTCCACCCACTCGCAATTCCAGCCGCCGTCCGCCAGGCGGTGCTCGACGAACCAATCGGCCAGGGCGGCGACGTCTGCTCCCAGCCACAGTCCGTTGGCCAGGGTCCAGGCGTTGATACAGCAGTCGACCTCGCCTCCCCAGTAGGGAAGGTTGTCGTACTCCCAACGGCTGTTGGCGGCGAGCAGTTCGGCGGTCCGCCGGGTGCGAAGCACCATGGAATCGAGGCCCCACTCCCGGAGGGTGTTGAGGGTCCAGGTCGTTGCGGTCCAGGGCTGGCCTGCCCCTTCTCCCGCCTCCGGGCCATGAAAGTCGAAATCGGCCGGAAAGAAGGCGCCGCCGGCCCATTGCCCGTCGGGGTCCTGCTTTGCCAGCAACTCAGCTCCGAACCCCTCAGTGGCAATCCGGGCGCGTGTGGCCTCCCAGACTTCCGCAGGCGCCTTGACCAGGTCTCGCTCCACCTGCCATCGGAGGGCCGGATCGGAGTCGAGTAGCCAGTCGATCAGCGCAGCTTCGAGCACGACGCGCACCCTAACGGCCGGCCGCGAGCCTTCCGAAAGTGTGCGACCGGGCGACGGTGCGTCTGTGAGACTTCCTCCATGCCTTTGCCCGGGTCAACCCTCAAGGTCGTCGATGCCGCCCGTGAGGCGGGGCTGCAGATCGACGTATCCGAGTTCCCCGACGGCACCAAGACCGCATCCGAGGCCGCGGCTGCCATTGGCTGCCCGGTGGGTGCCATCGTCAAGTCGCTGGTGTTCATGGTGGACGACTGGCCGGTGCTGGCTCTAGTGCCGGGCGATCGGAGGCTCGATCCCGATCTGCTGGCCGGAGCCGCCCAAGGAGCAGAGGTGAGGAGGGCGACGCTCGACGAAGTCCGGTCTTTCACCGGTTTCGCCGCGGGCGGGACTCCGCCTTTCGGCCATGCGGGCCGGCTGAAGATCTTTGCGGATGTCGCGTTGAGGCGGCACGATCCTGTGTGGGCGGCCGCCGGTACCCCCACCACCGTTTTCGAGATCAGCCTCGAGTCCCTGGAGATGGTCAGCCGGCCGACCTGGGTGGCATTGAGCACCGAGCCTGCCTCGAGCTAGGAGGCCAGGGAGATGGTTTCTTTCATGGCGGCGATGTTCGCCTCCAGTCCGGTGGTGTCGGTGATGTCGACCCACTGCAGGTAATAGCGGTCGACCCCCGCCTGCCTGAGTGCCGAGATGACCGGAGCTGCATCCTCCGGCGTACCACAGGGGACACCGATGCTGTCCCACCGCTCCTGCAACGCGGACGGCTGCATGCCTCGGGAGGCGGCGGTGGTGGAAAGCGCCTGCTCGTATTCCTCCCGGCTGGGTCGGACATGGGCCGGCCCCATCACCGAGATCAGCACATCTCCGTTGGATCTCCCCAGCTCTGCTGCCGCCTCCCGCAGGAGTTGGACCTTGGGCCCGATCTCAGAAGCGAGCGCAATGAAGTGGTTGTACTCGTCGGCATAGCGGGCCGCCAGACGTGGAGTCCGCTCCTTGCCCGACCCCCCGACGATCAGAGGCATCCGCTCGGGACGGGGGAGCGAGTCGGCTTCGATCGAGTAGTGGGTCCCGGTGTATGACTCGCCGCTGAGCCCGGCTCGTATGTACCTCAGTGCATCCTCGAGCCTGGCGAACCTCTCGGTCCAATCGGGGAAGTCGAGGCCGAAGGCGCGGTGCTCGAACTCGTTCCAGCCGGTTCCGACTCCGAGGTCGAAGCGACCATCCGACATGGCGGACGCAGTGGTCGCCGCCTTCAGGATCATTGACGGGTGCCGGAAGGTGACGGGCGTCACCATCACGCAGAGGCGGATGTCCTTCGTGTCGCGCGCCAGCCCACCGATGCTGGTGAAGGCATCCAAGGCGGCCGCAGCAGGCTCCCGCTCCCAGTAGATGTGATCGGAGCGGGCAAACGAGACCAGCCCTGCCTTTTCGGCTGCCTTGGCGGCGGCCAGCAACTGGTCATAGGTGCCACCGAATTGGGGCTCTGTCATCAAGGCCAGCTCCACGGTCGGGAACCGTAGCGAGACGGGCACCGTCTGATCGGCGACAAGGAGGTCGCGTGTGCGGCAACGGCTGATATCGACGATCCCTCTGGCGGTCCTGGCCGCATCGTGCCTTTCTCCAGCGACCGACCCTCCCGCTACGACCGCCTCGCAGGTGGAAGTCGTGCAGGTTGCGTCGAACGACCCGATCGACCTGGACCTCTTCGGTTCATGCGATGATGTGCTGGCCTACTTGAAGCAGAACGCTCTCTCGCAGGTGGGGCCGTGGGGGCTCAATGGGGGCCCGGTCTTCTTTGCCGCCGAAGATGTCGCCGGTGCGGCAAGGGACACGGCGGCGTCACCGGTCTTCTCCACCACCAATGTCCAGGAGCTGGGGATCGACGAGCCGGATCTGGTGAAAACCGATGGCAACCGCATCATCGCCCTCTCCGGCAGTCGGCTACATGTCATCGACGTCGCCGGCGCCCGCCCCCGGCTGGTGGGCTCGGTCGACCTCGGTTCGGGCGCAGGTCAACAGATGTTCCTCCATGAGGACACAGCCCTGGTGATCAGCTTCTCCTTCTCGATGTTTCCCGAGCTGGCTGTCGACGACGTGCGCATGGCGCCGGGCAGCGGGGAGACCGTGCTGACCGCGGTCGACCTGTCCGATTGGTCGGCACCCCGCATCACCGGTCGGCTGCGGCTCGAAGGCTCCTTCCTTGCAGGCCGACTGGCCGAGGGGTCGGCTCGCCTGGTCATCTCCAGCCCGCCCACTCATCTCCCGTTCGTCACGCCCGATGTGTTCATCGCGCAGTTGCCTCAGGGCCGCGGCCCCGCAGACCCCTGGGAGTGGGCCCAGCGCCAGGCGACCGAAGCCAACCGCCGGGTAATCATCAATTCGACGATCGAGCAGTGGTTCCCATCCTTCACGGTCGAAAGAGAGGGCCCTCCCCGGGTCCAGCAGACCGGGTCGCTGGCGAGTTGTGACCGCATGGCTCACCCCTCACAGTTCTCAGGGTTGAACATCGCGTCGGTGGTGACCATCGACTTGGATCGGGAGGGCCTGGCGCCCACCGACGCGTTTGGCCTGGTGACCGATGGTTCCACCGTCTACGCGGGGCAGGACTCGCTCTACATCGCCAGCCCCCGCTGGGTCGACTGGGCACAAGCGCCCGAGATGCAGGCAGATGTGATGACGACCCAGATCCATCGCTTCGACTCTTCCTGGGAGGACCGGGTGGAGTTCGCCGGGTCCGGTGTGGTTCCCGGCATGCTCTATTCGCAATGGGCCATGTCAGAAGAAGATGGATTCCTACGGGTGGCGTCGACCACGGCCAGCCCTTGGTGGGGATGGCAGCCGGGGCAGTCGCAGAGCATGGTGACCGTCCTCGAGGTTGCCGACGACGGCCTGGTCCCGACCGGGCAGATCTCCGGCCTCGGTCGCGACGAAGACATCTACGCCGTGCGTTTCATCGGCGACACCGGCTATGTCGTGACCTTCCGGCGGACCGACCCGCTTCACGTCATCGACCTCTCCGATCCAAGGCATCCCCGCCAGGCCGGTGAGCTCGAAATCCCTGGCTACTCCGCCTATCTGCATCCGCTGGCAGACGGCCGTCTCCTCGGCGTCGGTCAGGACGCTGATCCCGATGGACGAGTGCTCGGAACCCAGGTCTCGGTGTTCGACATTGCCGACCCAACCCGCCCGCGGAGGCTCGACAGCTTCACTCTCCCTGGCGGCTACTCCGAGGTGGAGTGGGACCACCACGCCTTCCTCTACTGGCCGGCAGATGGCCTCACCGTGATCCCGGTCCAACAGTCGGACGGGACCAAGTGGTGGTCGGGCTCGATCGCCCTGCAGGTCACCGGCGATCACATCTCCCAGTTGGGTGAGCTGACCACGGATCTGGGCCAGGTCCGTCGGACGATCGTGGTCGGCGACGTGATCTATTCGATTGCCGACGGCGGGGTGATGGCGAGCAACCTCGACACCCTGGACGAGATCGCAACCATCCGTTTCTGACGGGCCTCAACGCCGGAGAACGTGCTGGGTTTGTCTCCTCCCCCTGCGCCGGTGGGCGCCTTGGGGGAGGTGGCGGTCCAACTGGTTGGGCCGCCAAAGGGGGCGTTGAGCCTGAGGAGGGTGTTGATCTCCTTCCCCGGAGGGGGAGGTGGCGGTCCAACTGGTTGGGCCGCCGGAGGGGGCGTTGCGCCCGAGGAAGATGGCTCTTCTCCCACCTGCCGCCGGAAGGCATGCTGGCCGGGTGGCCCGACCCCGGCATACCAGCGCCGCCGACGGCTTCGCCCGGGCGAACCGGGCGTCGCTGACCCCAGCCGAGGCCCGCATGTGGTCGCTCCTGAAAGGCTCACAGACCGGGGTGCGGTTCCGCCGCCAGGTACCGGTCGGTCCCTGGATCGCCGACTTCGCCTCCCTCCAGATCCGTTTGGTGATCGAAGTCGACGACACCTCCCATCAATGGAGGGACGAGTCAGAACGTACCGGGTACTTCGAGTCGGTCGGGTTTCGGATCCTTCGGTTCACCAACCGGGAAGTCGCCTTCACATTCGATCAGGTTCACCAGACGGTCGATATATGGGTGGCCGCCCTTCGACGGGGCCGAGACCCCGAGACCTGGGACCAGTCCGGCTGAGCGGGGCGGCGCGGGCTGGGCGGAACGCCCCCTCCGTCGCCCAAAGCGGCGACACCTCCCCCTCCGGGGGAGGAGATAGGTGGGCCGCCCCCTCCGTCGCCCTATGTGGTGGTCAGCAACCCGCGGTTGCGGCGGAGGCGGCGCTCGAGGTTCGAGAAGATCACCAGGTCGACGACCACTCCGATCACGAAGATGACGATCATGGTGGCGACCACTTCTTCGGCATCCGCCAGCTCCCGCGCCTGGTGGAGGAAGACGCCGAGTGATGGCTGGGCGGCGATGATCACCAACAACTCACCGGCCATGAGCGACCGCCAGGCGAATGCCCAACCCTGTTTGATCCCGGCCACATAGCCGGGCATCGCCGCCGGAAGCACGACGTGCCGCCAGGAGGACCACCCTTTGGCCCCCAACACCTTGCCCGCCCGTAGGAGGATCGGTGGGGTGGTGTCGACCCCGCCGATGAGGCCGTTGGCGATCGAAGGGGCGGCCCCCAGGACCACCACGAAGAGGATGGCGGTCTCGGTCAGGCCGAAGAGGAGGATGGCGAGGGGGAACCAGGCGATCGAAGGCATGCTCTGCAACCCCGACAGTCCGGATCCGATTGCCCGCCGCATCACCCGGCTCTGCGACACCACCAGACCCAGTGCCGTCCCGATGAGGATGGCGACGGCGAAGCCGATGGCGGCTCTTCCGATGGTGTTGGTGACCGCATTCCAGAACCGAGGGGTGGAGAACATCTCGCCCAGGTGGGCAAATACGTCAGCCGGCGGAGGAAGGACGAACTTCGGCTTCCAGCCCGACCAGACCACCAGCTGCCACACCACCACGAACAGCCCGAAGGCGGTCAGCATCGGCCATGTCATCGACCAGGCGCGTCTCGCCAGGCTCGGCTCCTCGAGGCGAGGGGTCTCCAGCGCGTCGAGCCCGCGGATGTCCTCGTCGAGACGGGATGGGCTAGTCGCCGACATGGCGCCTCACTTCCTGGCGCAGGCGGTCGGTGATCTCGGCGGTGAGGCGGCCCACCTCGGGAGCATCGATGTTGCGCGGCCTCTCGAGGTTGGTAGGTATCTCGGCGGCCACCTTGCCGGGCCGGCTGGATAGGAGCACCACCCGATCGCCCAGCCGCACCGCTTCGCGGACGTTGTGCGTCACGAACAGGACCGTCATTCCGCTCCTGGCCCAGATCTGTTCGAACTCGTCATGCAGGATGTCCCGGGTCATCGCGTCGAGGGCGGCGAACGGCTCATCCATCAGCAGGATGTCGGCGTCCTGGGCGAGTGCCCGGGCCAGAGACACCCGTTGCTGCATGCCCCCTGACAGCTCATGGGGCCGCTTCTCTCCGAACGCCTCCAACTGGACCAGCGCCAGCAGCTCGTCCACCCGTTCGATCCGGGCGGTCTTCTCGGTCCCCTGGAACCTCATCGCCATCTCGATGTTCTTGCGCACGGTCAGCCAAGGGAACAGAGCCGACTCCTGGAACATCAGCCCGATGCGGTTCTCGCCCGTATCGATCGAGCCCTGATCGATCCGGTAGATCCCGGCGATCAGGTTGAGGAGGGTGCTCTTCCCGCAGCCGGAGGCGCCGAGCAGGCAGGCGAACTCACCCTTGGCGACCTCGAACGACACCTCTTCCAAGGCGGTCACGGCCGATCGACCGTCCCCATACGTCTTGGAGACGTTGCGAATCGAGATCGCGGTGACCGGCTTGCTGATGGCGGACGAAGCCACAGCCCCCGCCCTTACGGTCAACTCGAAACCTCGTCCCGGCCCGCCTCGACCAGGTATCCGTTGAGCAAATCGAGCGAGTAGATGCCATCGAGGTCGACCGGGTCGAGCAGGCCGACCGCCTCGGCGTGTTCGGCCGAGACTCGCAGCGAGGAGGCGATCGGGTCAACTGTGAACTCGAGGTTCTCCCAGGCGGCTTCGAGGGTCTCCTGGGGAAGAGGCTTGGCTGTCAGCTCGGCCAAGTGGTCGTTGAACGCCTGCTTGGCGGTCGCGGCATCCCCGTGGAGGAAGTCGACTGCATCGACCAGGCCCCTGAGGACCGCGCTCACCTCGTTGGGGTGCTGCTCCATGAACTCGGTGCGCACGATCAGGTGGGTGGTCACGAACTGCCCGTTCTCCCACAGGTCTGCCTCGTCGACCAGCACGTGGCCGCCGCCTTCGAGCTGCATGCGGGTGGCCCAGGGCTCCGGCACCCAGGCACCATCGATCTCGCCCGAGATGAAGGTCTCGAGGATCTGAGCATTTGCCTGCGGCAAGATCTCAACGTCACCGCCCCCTTCCAGGGTGGTGGTGAATCCCTGCTCCTCCAGCCACCAGCGCAAGGCCACGTCCTGGGTGTTGCCGAGCTGGGGAGTGGAGATCTTCGTCCCGGCGAGGTCGGAGGGGGCCTCGATCCCGTCTCTCGCCACCAGGAAGGCGCCGCCAGAGGTGGTGCCGGCCACGATCCTGATCGCTTCCCCATCCGACTCGGCGAAGGCATTGATCGCAGGGTTGGGCCCGATGAAGGACATGTCGAGGGCGCTGGAGAAGAGGGCTTCCACCGCTTCGGGGCCGGCGTTGAAGTTGAAGGTCTGCAACTCGGCCTCTCCCAGTTCGTCCTGGAAATAGCCCTCTGACACGCCGACGAACGCCGGGGCGTGGGTGAGGTTGGGGAAGTAGCCGAGGCGGAGAGGTACGTCGTCCTCCGCTTGGCCGTTGCACCCGGCCAGCACCGTCAGTGTCAGCACCAACACGGACAACAGGCCCAATCGCTTGTTCCCCATGTCTCCCACTCCTCCTTGCCCCCACCCTTCGACCCATTAATGTCGACTTACCAAGTCAACTTAATTGGGATGTCGAGGCGGCAAGCTAGGCATCCACCTCCGGGCTGTCAATACCGATAATCTCTAGTGCAGAAGTCAGAAATGTGGATCAGCAAGAAGACCGACTACGCAACCCGAGCGATCCTGGCCCTGACCCTGGCCGCCGATGAGGGGTCACTGAAGAGCCAGGAGATCGCCCGCCGCACCCACATCCCCCCCAGCTTCCTCGAACAGATCATGTCGCAATTGCGGGGGGCGGGCATCGTCCGCTCCGACCGCGGGCCGGCCGGGGGCTACCGGCTCAACCACCCACCCTCCGAGATCACACTGGAGCGGATCGTTCGCATCTTCCAAGGCCCCCTGGCCCCGATCTCCTGCGCCACCCGGGTCGAGCCCGAGCCATGCCCGATGGAGATCGGATGCTCCTTGCAGGAGACCTGGGCCGAAGTTCGTGACGCAACCATTGCCATCCTCGAGCGCACCGACTTCGCCACCCTCGCCCGCCGGGCGGGCGGCCCCTGGATCGAGATCACGCCCAAGAACGCCGTCGCCTCTACCTGATCAGCCTCGAAAGGCCTCCACCAGATCGGCGACCCCATCGATCCCGGTCCGTCCCAGCTGCAGATAGACCCTGGTGACCCCGGCCGAAGACATGGCCGCCAGGCCCTCCTGGACCTGCTCTCGTGAACCGTGCGGAATGCCACGTTTGGCGTAGGTCTCCTCGATGTCCTCAGCAGTTCGGCCGCTATCGGAGGCGGCCGCGGCCAGCGCTGTCCTGTATGCCGACTTGGTGGTACCGGCAACCACGGGGAAGGCGCTGCTGATCAGGATCCGGTCGGGGTCCCGTCCGGAGTCTGCTGCGACCTGGCGGCACCGGTAGATCCGTTCGGCGAGGTCACCGGTGGCGCTGGGGTAGGCGTTGAACTCGTCGGCGTAGCGGCCGGCCAACTCCGGGGTTCTGGTCGGGCCGCTGCCTCCCACGATCAGCGGCACCACCGCGGAAGGGGCCGACTCGAATGGTTCCAACCGGTAGTACCTGCCTTCGAACCCGTCGCCCCGGAAGTGAGAGGTCAGGTAGGCGAGGGTCTCCTCGGTACGAGCGAAGCGCTCCCGCCGATCGAAGAACGGCAGGCCGAAGAGAGTGTGCTCCTCCTCCCACCACCCGGTGCCTATCCCGAGAGCGAACCGGCCCCCTGACATCTCCGCCAGGGTGGCGGCCGTCTTCAAATGGACCGCGGGGTGCCGGAATGTGACCGGACTGACCAATGATGCGAAGTCGAGGACGGTCGTCTCGCGAACCAAGCCTCCGAGGGCGACCAGGCTGTCGAGAGCAGGAAGGTGCCGTTCGCCCGACAGGTAGTGGTCAGCCAACGCCAGGCAGCCGATGCCGTTGGACTCGCACCAACGGGCGAACGCCAAAGTCTCCTCGTAGGTTCCACGTTTCTGAAGAGCTATCTCCATTGGTCACTCCGCCAGAAGCTGTATGGCGTGGCTTCCGAAGTCGAAGTCAGGATCGAGCAGGAAGTGGAGGGCATACCCGTTGAGGGCCGCCAGCAGGCCTTCCATCCTCCGCTCGGCCTCCGAGCGGCTCAGGCCGGGATCGGCATGCAGCGCAGCGTCCCGGAATCGCTCCACCCTGGCGCCGTGGTGGCGGAGCACCCGCTTGGCCATGGCCGGGTCGGTGAGGCTGCCGGTCACTGCCAGCATCAGGTACACCCTGGCGAGGTCAGGGCGCCCGGTTACGAACTTCACATAGCTGTCCACCAGCCCGGTGAGGGTGTCGGAGCCTTCACCTTCTGGGTCGGGATCGACCGCAGTGATCGCCTCTCGAATGATCGTGAAGATCGCTTCCTCTTTGGAGTCGAACAGGTTGTAGAAGCTGCCGGGGAGGACACCGGCCCGTTCGCAGATGGCTTTGACCGTGGCCGCCTCCAGCCCCCCTTCGGCCAGCAGGTCGCGGGTCGCCTCCAATATCCGCTGTCTGGTTGCGGCTCCTGCCCGGTTGGTCACGCGGGGACGATAAAGCCCCGTCTTGGCGCGGGAATCCAGACCTAAAGGGCGACTTTCCCGCGCCAGAAGGAGGGTTGGATCTGTTTCTTTGAGTCGACACTCAAATTAGACTGACGCGCAGGTGAGCCACTACCTGCCCAACCTCCGAGATCTCGAGTTCAACCTCTTCGAGATTCACCGTGTCCACGAGTACTCGCCGATCGACCGCTCCACGGCTGAGGATCTCGTCCGGGAGGCGGCCCGATTCGCTGCCGGGCCCTGGGCCCAGTCTTTCGAGGCCTCGGATCGGGCGCCGCTCCTCCTCGACGACGGCGAGGTGAGCCTCCCTCCTGCCCTGCTGTCGAGCCTGCGGAAGGGTCTCGAGGGGGGCTGGGACCGGGTGGGTCTTCCGTCCGAGCTCGGCGGGGTGCCGGTTCCGAGCGTCTTGTTCTGGTGCCTGCAGGATTTGTTCTTGGGGGCCAACCCGGCGGCGGCCTTCTATTCGACCGGCCCCTATTTCGCCAGCATCCTGTATGCCGAGGGCACCGACGAGCAGAAACAGTTGGCCCGGCTGATGGTCGAGCGGGCATGGGGGGCCACGATGGTGTTGACCGAGCCCGACGCCGGATCGGATGTCGGCGCCGCCACCACCAAGGCCATCCCGGTCGGGGACGACACCTATCACCTCGAGGGTGTCAAGCGCTTCATTACCTCGGGCGAGCACGACGCCTCCGAGAACATCATCCACTTCGTGCTGGCCCGACCGGTGGGCGCCGTCGCAGGCACCAAAGGCCTCTCGCTCTTCGTGGTACCCAAGTTCCTGGTCAAGGTGGATGGGACTCTGGGGGAGCGCAATGGCGTCAAGGCGACCCGCCTCGAGCACAAGTTGGGCTTGCGGGGCTCTGCCACTTGCGAGCTGACTTTCGGGCAGGACCGCCCGGCGGTGGGGTTCCTGCTGGGCGGCGTCCATGACGGCATCAGGCAGATGTTCAGAGTCATCGAGCACGCCCGAATGACGATCGGGGCCAAATCGGCCGCCACCCTCTCCACCGGGTACCTGAACGCCCTCGGCTATGCCCGCGAGCGGGTCCAGGGGCCCGACCTGGCTCTGGCCACCGACAAGTCGTCGCCTCGGGTCCCGATCCTCCGCCATCCCGACGTCCGCCGCATGCTGATGCTGCAGAAGTGCCACTCGGAAGGCATGCGGGCACTCCTCACCTACG
>DATBMA010000015.1:0-28485 GCA_036555105.1 Acidimicrobiia bacterium | reverse complement strand
AGGCCGCCACCAGCAAGGCCAAGGCCGCTGCCGTCAGCGACCACCTAATAGCTTTCATGCCCTGATTCCTCCTGTTGGATCGGCCCGGCGGGAGCAGGGCCATCGACAAGGGTAACTCAGACAGGGAGAGGCAGGCGAAGCCGGAACGTCGAACCGACCCCCAACTCGGACTCAACGGTCACCGACCCCTCGTGGCCCTCGGCCACGTGGCGGACGATGGCGAGGCCGAGGCCGGTACCTCCGGTCGCCCGGCTCCTGGCCGTGTCGACCCGGTAGAACCTCTCGAAGATGCGAGGCAGGTCGCGTTGAGGAATGCCTTCACCGGTGTCCGCCACCGATACCACTGCATCGCGCCCGTCCACGAATACCCCCAGTCGAATGTTGCCCTCGGGTGGGGTGTGACGAACTGCGTTCTCCAACAGATTGCGAACCGCCAGACCGAGGTCGGCCGGGTTCCCCGTCACGGTCACCTCGTCTGCCTCCACGTCGAGATGGACGCCGCTCTGCTTGGCGGAGGCCGCCACCCGTTCGGCTTCGTCCTCGGCCAGCAAGTCGAGGCGCAGTGGGTGCCGTGGTGACAGGTCGCTCTCGAGTCTCGATAGGTCGAGGAGATCGTTGACCAGCCCGGCCAGCTGACGAGCAGAGGATTCGACCTGCGCTGCGAACTTACGGGCCGATTCGGGCTCATGGTCGAGCGCCAGCTGCAGTGTCTCGGCCGAGGCGAGGATGGCGGCCACCGGAGTCTTCAACTCGTGTGACGCGGCCGCCACGAAGTCACGACGCATGGCATCCGTCCGATGGGGGCGGGTGATGTCGGAGGCGAAGGCCACCACCTGATCCCGCTCGGAGAGTGGGACGGCGATCAGTTGCAAGCGGTGCGGCGGCAGGCCGTGCTCGACATTGGCGGCCACCTGCCGGCCCTGGGTGCGGGCCTCCCGCACGATCCGCTGCAGTGCCAGGGGGCTCACTCCGCCCAGACGATCCGGGACCATCCCCAGGAGGTCCCGTGCCGCCGGGTTGGCGTAGGTCACGTCGTCCCCCTCCACCAGGATCAATCCCTGCGGGACGGCGGCCAGGACCAGGTCGAGGCCGTGCCAGCGCTCCTGGTAGTCGCCTGCCCGCCGCGTTGCCTCCTGGGCCGCCCCGGCAGCTGAACTGGCGTGGGCCTCCATCCGGGCCAGGGAGGGGCGGGTGCCCAGCCAGAGCACCAGAAATCCGGCGATGGCGCCGGCCACCACCGCCCACCACCCATCGAGGGCGACCGCCACCACCGCCCCCACCACCACGGCCAGTCCCCCAATCAGGAGGATGGACCTACGCATCGACGAATTTGTACCCCAATCCCCGCACCGTGACGATGTGGCGGGGACGGGTCGGATCAGGCTCGAGCTTCTGGCGGAGGCGCTTGATGTGCACGTCGAGGGTCCGGGTGTCGCCGAAGTAGTTGGGTCCCCATACTTCGTCAATGAGGGCCTCTCGGGTAGCCAGCCGGCCCGACCGCCTCATCAGGGCCTCGAGCAACTCGAACTCCTTCGGCCGAAGTGGGACGACCGAGTCCCCGACGTGAGCCTCGTGGGCGTCCAGGTCCAACTCGATGCCGCCACCTCGGAGCACCTCGTTGGTGTCCTCAAGGCCCCCGCTCCGCCTCGCTCGCCTGACTTGGGCGCGCACGCGCGCCACCAGCTCCCGCATCGAGAACGGCTTGGTCACGTAGTCGTCCGCCCCGAGCTCCAAGCCGGCTACACGATCTGCCTCGGCGTCCTTGGCGGTGAGCATGATGATGGGGACGTCTGAGGTCCGGCGGATCTGGCGGCAGACATCCAGGCCCGACATCTCCGGCAGCATCAGGTCGAGTAGGACCAGTGATGGGCGAAGGCTCCTGGCGAGGTCGAGACCGAGCCGGCCGGTCCCGGCCACCGTCACGTCGAACCCCTCCAACTCGAGGGCGTAGCGAACCGACTCGGCCAGAGCCGACTCGTCCTCGACCACCAGCACCGACGTCTCAGGCCTTGACGCCACCTAGGCCCTTCTCATCGAATTCGGCCAGCTCACCGGTCAGATAGAAGGCGGTCTGCTCGGCGATGTCGACAGACTGGTCGCCGATACGCTCGAGGGCCCGGCTCACCAGGAGCATCCGGGTCGCCCACTCGAGCAACTCCGGATCATCCCTGCACGCCACCACCTCATGGGCCATGCGGCGGTTGATGCGATCGATCGGCTCGTCCATGGCCGGCAAGAGCCGGGTCTCGTCGAGGTCGCGTCGCACGAATGCCTCCATGGCGGTGCGCACCATGGGCCGGACGAGGTCACCCAGCTCGCGGATCTGAGAGACGATCCGCTCCGACCGAGGCAGGCCGTGCGTGACCTGGGCCATCTTGGCGATGTTGACTGCCTGGTCGCCCATCCGCTCGATGGTGGTGTTCAGATGCAGCATCGCCGACATCAGCCTCAGGTCCGAGGCCATCGGCTGTTGGCGGGCCATCAACAAGAGCCAGCGGTTGTGGACCTCGAAGTAGAGGCGATCGATCTGGACGTCGGTCTGCAGGACCCTGGCGGCGGCCTCCAGATCGGGCGTGACCACGGCTTCCACGGCCATGTTGACCGCCTGGGCAGCCCGTTCGGACATGTCGACCAGCGTCTGCTCCAGGGCCGCAAGCTCCTCGTGGAAGTGCGAGCGCTGGTCGTTCATCATCCGAATCGCCCCGTGATGTAGTCCTCGGTTTCATGGTCGCCTGGGGAAGTGAACATCTTGTCGGTGGTGTCGAACTCCACAAGTCGACCTGTCCGCATTCCGGTCTCGGAGAGCCTCACGTTGAAGAAGGCGGTCTTGTCCGAGACGCGCGCCGCCTGCTGCATGTTGTGAGTCACGATGATGATCGTGTACTTCTGCTTCAGCTCGAGCATTAGCTCTTCGATGCGCAGGGTGGCGATCGGGTCGAGGGAGGAACATGGCTCATCCATCAGGATGACGTCGGGCTTGGTGGCGATGGCCCTGGCGATGCACAGTCGTTGCTGCTGGCCACCCGACAGCGAATAGCCGCTCTCGTCGAGCTTGTCCTTGACCTCATGCCACAGTGCCGCCGCATCGAGGGCTTCATGGACCAGATCCTGCAACTCCGACTTGTTCCCTTTGAAACCGTTGATCTTGGCCCCCCAGGCGATGTTGTCGAAGATGGACTTGGGGAACGGGTTGGGCTTCTGGAAGACCATCCCGATAGTGCGGCGAACCGCCACCGGGTCGATCTGCGAGTCGTAGATGTTCTCCCCGTGGTAGTGGACCTCGCCCTCGGTGCGGGCCGAGGGGACCAGGTCGTTCATGCGGTTCAAGGACCTGAGCACGGTCGACTTCCCGCAGCCGGACGGGCCGATCAGGGCCGAGATGTCACTCGCCGCGAAGCTGAGGTTGACGTCGGCCACCGCCAGGAAGTCCCCGTAGTAGACGCTCATGCCCCGCGTCTCGATCACGATGTCCTTTTCGGTCGGATCAGGCAGGGTCGATTCCCCGGTCAGGTCGGCCACGACATCCTCGGTCGACGTCTCATTGGTCATTCCACTCTCCTGGAGAATCGGTTCCTGAGTATCACGGCCACCGCGTTGAGGGTCAACAGCAGGATCAGCAGGGCGATGCTGGCCGCCGCCGCCAGATTGCGAAACTCCTCCTGCGGTAGCGAGGTCCACTGGAAGATTTGGATCGGCAGGGCCGTGAACTTGGAGAACGGCCCGGTGGGATCGGCGGTGATGAAGCCTGCCGCCCCGACCAGGATCAAGGGGGCGGTCTCCCCTATGGCTCTGGCCACGGCGAGGATCGCACCGGTGAGGATGCCGGGAAGGGCCACGGGGAGGATCTGGCTTCGCACGGTCTGCCACCTCGTCGCCCCAAGCGCCAGGCCGGCCTGGCGAAGCGAGTCGGGCACGGCCTTCAAGGCCTCCTGGGCGGAGATGATCACCACGGGGAGGGTGAGGATCCCCAGCGTCAGCCCGGCCGCAATGAGGGTCCGCCCGTTGTCGGCCGGGTTGGAGGCGAACAGCGAGCCGGACGTGAGCGGCTCCAGGGCCCGGACGAAGATCGCCAATCCCAGCATCCCGTAGACGATCGACGGCACTCCCGCCAGGTTGTTGATGTTGGTCTGGATGATGTCGTTGACCCGAGTCGGCCTGGCGTACTCGACCAGATAGATCGCCGCCCCCACCCCCACCGGGAGGGCGAAGAGGATCGTGATCACCACCAGCCAGAGAGACCCGAGGATGGCCGTGCGGATCCCAGCCGTCTCGGCGGTGGCGCTGGCCGGAGAGCGCAAGAAGGTCGGGTTGAACCAGGCTCGCCACTCGATGCTGACCTGCTCCGGGGAATACTCGGGGAACCGGCCGGACTCGAACCCGGCGGCAATCTCGTCATTGAAAGCCTGCGGCTTCAACAGCGACGGAACGAGCTCATTGGTAGCGATGATGTCGGGCACCACCACCCGCTCGTAGACCAGCTGGAGGATGTTGGCCTGGTCGCGGGGGGCCATCGTGCACCCGGTGGGAGGCTCGTCGGAGGCGCAGATCTCGGCCCAGGTGGCTTCCGACTCGAAAGCGAGCCGGTCGGCGAAGAAGCGCTGGTCCCTCTCCAGCCGGCGACCTACGCCGCTGGTCACGGAGGCCTGGAGCAGCCCCACCAGCTCCTCCTGGCTGAGGTCCTCCAGCGAGGTCTGGGCCGGGTCATAGCCGAGAGAGGCAAGCAATGCGTCGGGCTCGTTCTCGTTGACCACCGCCACCAGGCCGAAGCTGTCGTTGATGATCGTGTAGAGCAAGGTTGCCAGGGCGACGACGGCCAGTGTCAGCGAGACCAGGCAGGCCAGCTTGAAATACTGAGCCTTGCGCGAGCGGCCCTTCAGGAGACGGCGGTAGCCGTCGCCATCGGGGAACAGGTCGAGCGGCTCTCTCGGCGGCGCCTCGACGGTCATTCGTATTCCTGCCGGTAGCGCTTGACGAGCCGTCGGCTCAGGGAGTTGAGCCCGAGCGTGATGAGAAAGAGAGCGAGGCCGACCGCGAAGATCGAGTTGTAGTCGATGGTGTTGTAGCTCAGGTCGCCGCTGGCGGTTATGGCGATATATCCGGTCATGCCCTGTGCACCCTGGAACGGGTTGAGGATGAAACCGAATAGGGAGTCCTCGCCTAGGTTGAAGTTGCGGGGCGACGCCCCCGCCGCCAGCGTCACCACCATCGTCTCCCCCACCGCCCGCGACATGGCCACGACGCAACCGGCAGCAATGCCGGAGAGGGCCGCAGGCACCACGATGCGGATCGAGACCTCGAACTTCGAGGCGCCCATCGCGTAGGCCGCCTGCCTGAGTGAGTCGGGGACCGCCGCCAGCGCGTCTTCGGAGAGCGAGCTCACCAGCGGCAGGATGAGGATCCCCACCACGATTCCAGCCGAGGCGACGTTGAAAAAGCCGACCGTGCCTTCGCCCAACGTCGACCTGAGGACGGGGGTCATGAAGGTGAGGGCGAAGAACCCGTACACCACAGTGGGTATGCCGACCAGGACCTCGAGCACGGGCTTGAAGATGTTTCGCACCCTCCGGCTGGCGTACTCCGACAGGTAAATGGCAGAAGCGAGCCCGAGGGGCACCGCCACCATCATGGCAATCAGGCTGATCAGCATGGTCCCCAGCACCAGCGGCCAGATCCCGAAGTTGCCGGCCTGGGGCTGCCAGGTGGTGGAGGTGAGGAACTCGCCCACCGAGACCCGATCGTCCTGGAAGAAGAGAAGAGATTCCTTCCCCAGCTCGAAGACGATTCCGATCGTGATCAGGATCGAAAGGATCCCGCACAGGTAGAGGACCCCCCGAATGGCCATCTGGCCCGGGCGCGGTTGCTTGCGAAGCGAGCCCATCCGTTCGGTTGTCGCCTGGGTCATGAGACTCCCCACAGCTGTGCCCGACCGGTTTCCCGGCCGGGCACGGCAGCCGATTTCAGCCGATTCTTACCAACCCGCAGCGGCCTTGAGGGCATCGGCCGCGCCCTGCAGGTCGTCCTCGTGGGCCGGGAAGTATCCGACCTCACCGATCACGCTGTTGACGGTCTCCAGGTAGTAGGCGATGAATTCGGCGACCTGCGGCTTCTCGGTGATGACCGATGCCGCGGTGTACATGAACAAGGGACGTGACATCTCGTATGAGTTGTCGTTCACGGTCTCAGCACTCGGCGCCACGTCATCGATCGATGCGGCCGTCAGCACGTCCGAGTTCTCCTGGTAGTAGGCGAACCCGAAGTATCCGATGGCACAGGTGGTGGAGAGGTCACCCTCGGTGCAGCCGTCGTCGGCCACCCCGCGGACAGTGATGTTGTCGTCCTCACCCACTATCTCGACCAACGGGTTGGCCAGGATCGGTGACGGCTCCTCGGCCTCGACCTCATCCGGGAACACCTTCTCGTTGAAGTAGGAGAAGGTGCCGGAGTCGGTCCCGGGCGAGTAGAGCTTGATCGGATGGGCCGGGAATGCGGGATTGACGTCAGCCCACGTCGCATCTGCGTCAGTGAGGGCAAAGGCCGCGTTCAGATCGGCCAGGGTCAGACTCTGGGCGAAGGTGTTGCCCTTGCTGATCACCACCGACAGGGCATCTGTCCCGATCCTGATCTCGAGAGGCTCCCGATCGATGGCCTCACACTGGCCCACCTCCTCCTCCTCGATCGAGCGGGAGGCATTGGCGATGTCGGACGCACCCTCGACACAGAACCTCTCGATGCCTCCCCCGGAGCCGATGGAGTCGATCGTGTACTCGGGGCCCCCCTCGTCGATCCAGTTGGAGAGGACCGCCACCGAGAGCGGGAATACCGTCGAAGAGCCGGCGATCGCCACATCGACCGACTGATCGACCTCGAGCGGATCGATCACCGGCAGGCCCAGGTCTCCCACGGCCGCAGCAGTCGTCCCCGTAGTACCCGGAGCCGCGGTGGTGGACGTTGTGGTGGTGCTGGTAGTACAGGCGGTTACGAATGCCAGTAACAACGCTGCCATCGCCTTGGTGCTTCGCATCTCACTCCTCGTTCTGACTTGGCACCCGCGAACGTAGGGAGCGAGGTTTTCCGCAACCCGCGCAGTTGTGTGAACGGAGAATGAACTCAGACGACGGCGCGGGCCCTGGTCGCCGCCAGGCCCTGCAACGTCAGATGCGCGTCGATCTCGACCTCGCCGTGCGCGCGGGTCCAGGAGCCATCCGCCCCCAGGTCCCACGCCAGGACGTCGTCGGCCAGGAGCACTTCCAGCACCTCGTCGAGCCGGAACTGCAGATCGGGATCGTCGACCGGCGCCAGCGCCTCGACCCGGCGGTCGAGGTTGCGCGGCATCAGGTCGGCCGAGCCGAGGAAGTAGGTGCGCTGGCGGGATCGTGACCCGAACCGGTAGAGGCGGGAATGCTCGAGGTACCGGCCAACGATCGAGCGGACCGTGATGTTCTCCGACAGGCCTGGCACCCCCGGCCGGAGGCAGCAGATGCCCCTCACGATCAACTCCACCTTGGTACCCGCCTGGGAGGCCGCATAGAGGGCGTCGATCATCCCCTGGTCGACCAGGGAGTTCATCTTCAACGTGACGTGGCCGTCATCCTGCTTGGCCTCCTGCTCTATCAACTCGAGGAGCCGGCGCCTGATCCCATCGGGTGACACGGCCAGCTTCCGGTATGTGAGTTGGCGCCCGTAGCCGGTCAGGAAGTTGAAGAGGTCGGAAAGGTCGGCGCCGATCCCGGGGTCGGCCGTCAGCAGGCCCAAGTCCTCATAGATCCGGGCGGTGGCCTCGTTGTAGTTGCCCGTGCCGATGTGGGCGTAGCGGCGGATGGCGTCGCCCTCGTCGCGCACGACCAGTGTCACCTTGGTGTGCGTCTTGAGACCCACCACCCCGTACACGACGTGGACGCCGGCATCCTCCAACCGCTGCGCCCACTCGATGTTGCGCTCCTCGTCGAACCGGGCCTTCAGCTCCACCAGGGCAACCACCTGCTTGCCCTCGTCGGCGGCGGTGATGAGGGTCTGCATGATCGGACTCTGAGCGGTGGTCCGATAGAGAGTCTGTTTGATGGCGAGGACCTGCGGGTCCCGGGCGGCCTGGGCCAGGAACGCCTCGACGGTGGTGAGGAAACTGTCGTACGGGTGATGGGTGAGAAGATCACCCTCCCGCACGACTGCAAAGAAGTCGGCCGGGACTCCATCGATCGGAGCCAGGCGGGGCGGGGTCACCCCGTTCCAGGTGGGCCACCGCAGGTCGTACCGGTCCAACTCCATGAGGGCCAACAGGCCGCTCAGGTCGAGCGGCCCGTCCACCCGATAGACGTCATCCTCGCTCGCCCCCATCTCCCGCATGAGCAGGTCGAGCACATCGTTGGGCATGTCGAGGTTGACCTCGAGCCTCACCACCCGGCCAAATCGCCTGCGGGTCAGCTCACTCTCGATAGCCAGCAGCAGGTCGCCCTCCTCGCCCTCGTCGGCCACGTCGATGTCGGCGTTGCGGGTCACCCGGAACGGGAAGTGGCCCAGGATCTCCATGCCGGGGAACAACTCGTCCAGATGCACGGCGATCACCTGCTCTAGGGGCACGAAGCGCTCTCCGTCCGGCATCACAACGAAACGAGGGAGGATCGGCGGGACCTTGACCCTGGCGAACCGAGTGACCTGGGACTCCGGGTTGCGCACGAACACCGCCAGGTTGAGCGAGAGATTGCTGATGTAGGGAAAGGGGTGCGAGGGATCCACCGCCAGCGGAGTCACCACCGGGTACACCCGTTCCCGGAACTGGCGATCGAGAAAAGAGCGATCGTCATCGTCCAGAGTCGAGTAATCCGAGAGGCCGATCCCCTCCGCTGCCAGGCGCGGCGCCAGGTCGGCGAGGAATAGCTTGCTCGCCGCCGAGTACTGAGTGTCGGCGCTCTGCCTGATGGCAGCCAGCGATTCTCCGGCACTCATCCCATCGGGGGTGGGGATGCGCAGGCCGAGTGAGACCTGCTCACGCAAGCCCGCCACCCTCACCTGGAAGAACTCGTCGAGGTTGCCGGCCCAGATGGCCAGGAATCGCGATCGGTCGAGCAGCGGGACATCGTCTCGTTCGGCCAGGGAGAGCACCCGCGCGTTGAACTCCAACCAGGAGAGCTCCCGGTTGAGGTAGGACTCGGGTCCCCTGGTGGCTGCGGAGAGGGTCACTCTGACTTCAGATCGGCAGAGGCGGACAAACCCTGGAGCAGGAACCGCTTCACCTCGAACGTGACCGCTTCGAGGCGTTGGCCGGGGTCGGGAGCGCTCAGCACCACCCGAGCCGCCGACATGATGGAGTCTTGGATGAGGCGAGCGGCGAGATCAACCGGGATCCGGCGAAACACTCCCTCTTCCACACCCTCGCTGTAGACGGTCCCGACCTCCCCGATCAGGTCGGCGTGCGCCAGCCGGATTCGGTCCTGGGCCCGCTCCCGAAGGCGTGGGAGCTCGCGGTGGAGGATCAGCCCCAGCACCGGGTCGGTGGCGACGAAACGAAGGGTCCCGGCCACAAGCGCGCTCATCCGCTCTTCTGCACCGGATGGAGGCAGCCCCGCCAGGATCTCACCGATCACCTTGGGCAACGATGACTCGACGAGTGCCGCGATGAGGTCGTCTCGATCGTCGAAGTACTCATACATCGTGGTGCGGCCAATGCCCACCTGGGCGGCGACATCACCCAGGCTGATGTCGGCCTTCACTTCGAGGAGGTCCTGAGTTGCCATCAGGATCTGCGAACGAGTCAAGGCTTTGTGCTGCTCGATGGAGCCAGCCCTGATGCGCGGCATGGGACCAAGGTTAATGCCGAGGCAATCAGACCTACTGTGGAGCATCAACTTGCGGCATCGCATCGCGGACACGACCAGGGCCCTTTTCGCTCACACCCCGTACCCGCTCGACCACACGCTGGAGTTTCCGGGAGACCCAGGTCTGTTCGGTCCTGGCTCCATCACCTGGACCGTGGTGGGCGACGTCTCCTCCTTCGTTGGTGGGATCCGAGCTCTCCTGGTCCAGGCCGCTCACCCCGAGGTGGTGGCCGGGGTGGCGGATCACTCGCTCTACAAGCGCGACCCGCTCGGCCGGCTCTCCCGCACCAGCGCCTACGTGACCGCAACGACGTTCGGCGCCATGCCCGAGATCGAACAGGCCTTGCACGCAGTAAGGGTGGCGCATCGCCGGGTGGAGGGGACCTCCCATCGCGGCGTGCCATACAACGCCGACGATCCCGACCTCTCCTCATGGGTGCACAACGCCCTCGCCGAGTCCTTCCTGCTCGCATATCAGGCATATGGGCCGCGACGCCTCACCCGGCAGGAGGAAGACGCGTATGCCGTCGAGCAGGCACGCCTGGGCGAGCTGGTCGGAGCGGCCTTCTTGCCACGCACCGCAGCCGAGATGTCCGCCTGGCTGGCCACCTACCCGGCTCTCGCCCCTTCTCCCGGCATGCGCGATGCTGTGGACTTCCTTCGCCGGCCGCCGCTGAACCCACCGACCCTTCTCGGATATCTGGTCCTCTTCAAGGCGGCGGTCGCCACCATCCCGGCCCACACCCTCGGGGTGCTCGGACTCCGGCCCCGACCGGGGGCGGCGGCGGTGGGGCGGGTGGCGGTGGCGTTCTTGCGCTGGGCTCTGGGCGAGTCGCCTTCGAAGGTGCTGGCCGAGCAGCGAATCGGTTGAGTCTCACGTCTCACAGTCGCACGGTCCCACGCCGAGACTTCGAGACCGTGCGACTCCTCCTACTCTGTCGGGGTGATCGTCGACGCAGCGATCTACGAGGACGGCAAGCGGCTCGCGGGCGCATTCGACTTCAAGGAAGCCGGCAATCGGGCCGGCAAGGCGGGCGCCTTCGCATGGGTCGGGCTGTTCCAGCCCACCCCGGACGAGTTCGAGCAGGTGCGCGAGGCCTTCGGCCTCCATCCCCTCGCAGTCGAAGACGCCATCAATGCCCACCAGCGCCCGAAGCTGGAGACCTACGACAACACCCTGTTCATCGTCCTCAAGCCCGCCCGCTACGTCGACCCGGTGGAAGTCATCGACTTGGGCGAGATCCTCCTCTTCGTCGACCGGCACTTCGCCGTCGTGGTCCGCCACGGTGAGGCTGCCGGGCTGGTGGAAGTGAGGAAGTACCTGGAAGGGCATCCCGAGGTCCTGGCCCAGGGCCCGGGGGCCGTCCTCCATGCCGTCGTCAACAAAGTGGTCGACGACTACGTCGAGGTGCTCGACGAGCTGGACGAGGACATCCAGCAGCTCGAGGAGAGCGTGTTCAGCCAGGCGGCGACCCCGCCCACCGAGCGCATCTACCGGGTCAAGAGCGAGGTGCTGCAGTTCAACCAAGCCACGCAGCCCCTGATCGCCCCGCTCGAGCGGCTTGCCGGCGGGACCGTCGACTGGATCCCCTCCGATCTCGGCCCCTACTACCGAGACGTGCACGACCACCTGCTGAGGGTGGTCGAGCGGATCGGCCATGACCGCGAGCAACTCACCTCGATCCTCGAGGCCAACCTCACCCAGGTGAACATCCGCCAGAACGCCGACATGCGGAAGATCTCGGCCTGGGTCGCCATCGCCGCCGTCCCGACCGCACTCGCCGGGATCTGGGGGATGAACTTCGAGCACATGCCCGAGATCCCCGCCCGCTGGGGCTACCCGGCCGCCCTCGGGCTCATGGCGACCGCCTGCCTGTTCCTCTACTCGCGTTTCAAGAAGAGCGGGTGGCTGTGAGCCCCGGCAAACAGGCCGAGTACGTCCTCCGCACCGTCGAGGAGCGCGGGATTCGCTTCGTCCGTCTGTGGTTCACCGATGTCCAGGGCTTCTTGAAGTCGGTCTCGATCAGCCCGGCCGAGCTCGAGACCGCGTTCGAAGAAGGGATGACCTTCGACGGCTCTTCCATCGATGGCTACGCCAGGGTGCAGGAGGCGGACATGCTGGCGGTTCCGGACCCGGCCACATTCCAGGTGCTGCCGATGAGAGGCGACGAACAGGTGGCGCGCATGTTCTGCGACATCGTCACCCCCGATGGCGCCGCCTTCGAAGGGGACCCCCGCGGAGTCCTCAAGCGGAACCTGGCCGAGGCGAGCGACCTCGGATTCAACTTCTACGTAGCCCCGGAGCTCGAGTACTTCTACTTCCAGGACGCCGGGCCGGAGCCGAAGGTGCTCGATCATGGGGGCTACTTCGACCTGACGCCGCTCGATCTCGCCCAAGAGTTCCGGCGCAAGACCATCAACGTGCTGGAGCTGATGGGCATCCCCGTCGAGCACTCGCATCACGAGGTGGCTCCAAGCCAGCACGAGATCATCGCCAGGTACACGGACGCACTGACGATGGCGGACAACATCATGACGTTCCGGCTGACTGTCAAGGAAGTGGCCCTCGAACACGGGATCTACGCAACGTTCATGCCAAAGCCGCTCGAGAACCATGACGGGTCGGGGATGCACCTCCATCTCTCGTTGTTCGAGGGTGACCGAAACGCCTTCTACGAGCCAGGTTCCGACAACGGCCTTTCCAAGGTGGGCCAGCAGTTCATCGCCGGATTGCTCCATCACGCCTCCGAGCTGACCGCCGTCACCAACCAGTGGGTGAATTCCTACAAGCGGCTGGTGGCGGGCTTCGAGGCCCCGATCTACATCTCTTGGGCCAGGAACAACCAGTCGGCCCTTGTCCGGGTACCCACGGTCAAGAAGGGAAAGCCTTCGAGCGTGAGGGTCGAGTACCGGGCGGCCGACGCCTCATGCAACCCCTATCTGGCGCTGTCGGTCCTGCTGGCGGCAGGGCTGGCGGGGATCCGCAACAACTACGAGCTCCCGCCCGAGGTGGCATCTGACATCAACCGGCTCACTTCGGCCGAGCGGGCGGCGGCGGGGGTCGATCGGCTCCCCGCCACGCTGGCGGATGCCCTCGATCGAATGGAGCGATCGGAGTTGGTGGCGTCGGCTCTCGGCGAGCACGTCTTCGACTGGTTCCTCAGAAACAAGCGCGAGGAGTGGGACCGCTATCAGCACCACGTTTCCCGCTTCGAGCTCGAGACCTACTTGCCGGTGTTGTGACGGCCGCCGACCTCGTCGTCCATCCCGCCAACCCAAGTCGTGATCTGGCCGACGCCATGGCCGCGGCGGGGCTCACCTTCTCGACGACGGACCATCTCGAGCACGATGGGCCGCTCGACTGGGACTTGCTCATCGTCGAGCTGGGCGAGGAGCCCCTCCGGAGGCTGCGAATGGTGGAGCGTCTGGCCGAGCAGTCGGCCGTGCCGGTCCTGGCCGTAGTCGACCCTTCCCAGGTCGGCCTGGTCGAGACGGCAGTGGGGGTCGCCGACTTCGTGATCGCCCCGGTTGGGAACGTCGAGCTCGGGGTGAGGGTGCGCAGGCTCACCATCCGGACGGGAAGTGATGAGGTGTTGGACTTCAAGGACCTTCGCCTCAACGTCCTCACCTATCAGGCCACGCTGGCGGGCCAGCCCGTCGACCTCACCTTCATGGAGTACGAGCTGCTCCGATTTTTCGTCGAGCACCATGGCAGGGCCTGGAGCCGGGAGCAGCTGTTGAGCAAGGTGTGGGGATACGAGTACTACGGAGGGGCGAGGACGGTCGACGTCCATGTCCGCCGGCTCCGTTCCAAGCTCGGCGAGTCACGGGCCTCGTGGATCACCACGGTCCGCTCGGTCGGCTACCGATTTGGGTGAAGGATCTTCTCCCCTGAAGGGGAAGCGGGTCAGCTAGGTCTGACCAACCATTACCCTCGCCCGTCCCGCTCAGGAGTCGGTGTGTTCAGGAAGCTCGGAAGTTGGTGTTTCCGCAACCGGGGCAAGGTTGCCCTCGGCTGGCTTGGCATCTTCGCGTTGATCGCGATTCTGGCCAATGCCGTGATCGGCACCGCATACAGCACAGAGTTCGCACTTCCCGACGTCGAGAGCCGGCGGGGCTTTGACATCCTCGAGGAGCACTTTGCGGGTTCGTCGGCGGGTGGCGAGGGCGGGACCATCGTCTTTCGAGCCGAGCAGGGGGTCACCGACCCCGAGGTCCAAGCCGCGATGACCGGGTTCTTCGAGCAGGCGAGCCAGATCGAAGGCATCACCCTGGTCAGCCCCTACAGCCCGGAAGGAGCGCAGCAGATCGCAGCCCAGGGGCCCGAGGCCGGCCTCATCGCCTACGCCCAGATCGGAGTTTCCCGGGAGACGACACTCGAAGATGCTGGAGCCATCCGCGAACAGCTCGAGGAGCTGATGCCGGAGATCGAAGGGCTCCAGATAGAGCTCGGCGGCCAGATCTTCGCCGAGTTCGAGGTTCCCAGCTCCGAGCTGCTCGGGATCGCCTTTGCCATCATCGTCCTCATCCTGGCCTTTGGGTCGGTGCTCGCCATGGGCCTTCCCATCGGGATCGCCCTGGCCGGCATCGGGGTGGGTACCGCCCTGGTCGGGATCCTCAGCAACGTCCTCTCCATCCCCGACTTTGCCACCACGGTGGCAGTCATGCTCGGCCTCGGCGTCGGTATCGACTACGCCCTGTTCATCATGACCCGCTTCCGGGAGAACCTGCATGCGGGGGCCTCGCTCGAGGAGGCAACGGTGGTTGCGATGGACACCGCCGGGCGGGCAGTCGCCTTCGCCGCCTCGACCGTGGTCATATCGCTGGTCGGCATGGTGTTGATGAACCTGGCGTTCATCACCGGGATCGCCATCGCCTGCGCCGCAGTGGTAGCCATCACCGCCATCGCCTCGCTCACACTCCTCCCTGCCATGCTCGGCTTCGCCGGGGAACGGGTCGAGGTGACCCGCTGGCGGGGCCTGATAGCCGCCCTGCTCCTGGCCGTTGGGTTGGTCGGGCTGGCCATCTCCTTCCAGCCGCTCGCCATCGTCGGCCTTTCCCTCGCCGCGGTGGTCCTCGTGGCCAGCCTGGCCTATGCCCCTCTTCGCCGCGAGGTGCCCCACCGCAAGCCCAAGCCGGTCCAGGAGACGGTGCCGTACCGGTGGAGCCGCTTCATCCAGCATCGGCCGTGGCTGTCGGCGATCGCCGGCACCGTCATCCTTCTTGTGCTCGCCTACCCCTTCCTCGACCAGCGTCTCGCCTTCTCAGACGAAGGCAACTACCCCGAGGAGACCACCACCCGCCGCGCCTACGACCTGCTTGCGGCTGGGTTCGGACCGGGCTTCAACGGGCCCCTGCTGCTGGCGGCGGAGCTTCCCGAAGGCATTGACCCGGCACACTTCGAGGCGGTCACCGCGGCACTCGCGGCCGATTCCGGGGTCGCGTTCGTCACACCCGCCATCCCCAACGACCCGGAGGCGCCCACCGCGGTGCTGTGGAGGCTGTTCCCCACTACCGCTCCCCAGGACGAGGAGACCACCGATCTGGTGATCCGCCTCAGAGAAGAGGTGCTCCCGGAGGCCACCGCCGGGACCGACCTCGATGTGGCAGTGTCGGGCGGAGTGGCCGCTGCGGTGGACTTCTCCGAATACCTGACCGACCGGTTGCCTGTCTTCATCGGGGTGGTGCTCACGTTGTCATTCATCCTCCTGATGCTGGTGTTCCGCTCGCTACTGGTGCCGCTCAAGGCTGTGATCATGAATCTGTTGTCGCTGGCGGCCGCGTTCGGGATCGTGACCGCCGTCTTCCAGTGGGGTTGGGGAGGCGACCTGTTGGGCATCGAGCCTGCGCCCATCGAGCCCTTCGTGCCGATGATGATGTTCGCCATCATCTTCGGTCTCTCCATGGACTACGAGGTGTTCCTCCTGTCCAGGATCCGTGAGGAGTACGTGCGAAGCGGTGACAGCAGGGGCTCGGTGGCCGATGGGCTGGCCCTGACCGCCAGGGTGATCACCGCGGCCGCGGCGATCATGGTCGTCGTGTTCGGCAGCTTCATCGGTGAGTCGGACCGGATCGTCAAGCTGTTTGGGGTCGGGCTTGCAAGCGCGGTGCTCGTCGATGCCACCATCGTTCGCATGCTGCTGGTCCCGGCGACCATGGAGCTGTTGGGCGACGCCAACTGGTGGCTGCCGAAGTGGCTCGAAAAGATGCTGCCGAGGATCTCGGTCGAGGGCCAGGCCCTCGAGCCGGCGCAGGCAGAATTGGTCTAGCCCTGCAACCGGCGCCCGTCACCTAACCGCTGCCCGGTGTTCCCTTTCCGGGGGAATCAGCCGAAGCTGATCCCTTGGGCCAGCGGCAGGTCGTCGCCCCAGTTGATCGTCGTCGTCTGGCGCCGCATGTATGCCTTCCATGCATCCGATCCAGCCTCGCGACCCCCTCCGGTCTCCTTCTCGCCCCCGAAGGCGCCACCGATCTCGGCGCCCGAAGTGCCGATGTTCACATTGGCGATTCCGCAGTCGGACCCGAGATGGGAGAGAAACCGCTCGGCGTTGCGCAGGGATTCGGTGAAGATGGCAGACGAGAGGCCCTGACGCACTCCGTTGTGGACCTCTAACGCCTCGTCGAGACTGCCCACCTCGGTGACGTAGAGGATTGGGGCAAAGGTCTCTTCCTGGACGATGGCCGCACCCTTTCCGATGCGGACGATGGCCGGTTCGACGAAGTTGCCCTCCACTTCCAGCCGCTTTCCCCCGTATGCGACGTGGCCCCCCTCCTCCTTGGCGATCTCGAGAGCATTCATCATCTCGTCGACCGCCTTCTCGTTGATCAGCGGGCCCATCAGGGTGCCGGAAGCCAACGGATCACCGATCGGAACCTGCCGGTAGGCCTCTACCAACCGGTCCACGAGCTTGTCGGCGATGGCCTGATGGACGATCAGCCTCCGCAGCGAAGTGCATCGCTGGCCGGCGGTGCCCACCGCCGCGAACAGCACGGCCCGCACGGCCAGGTCGAGGTTGGCATCGTCCATCACGATGATGCCGTTGTTGCCACCTAGCTCGAGGATGGCCCGACCCATCCGCTTGGCAACCGCGGTCCCGACCTTCTCGCCCATGTTGCACGATCCAGTGGCTGAGATCAGCGGGAGCCGGCCGTCGTTGTTCATGCGGTCTCCGACCACCGAGCCCCGGCCGACCATGAGGCTGAACAGCCCTTCGAAGCCCGAGCCCGCCATCACACGCTCGGCCACCTTGGTGACGGCGATGGCGGCGAGGGGCGTCTCCGAGGAGGGCTTCCACACGACCGGGTCGCCGCAGACGGCTGCGATGGCCGCGTTCCATGACCAGACGGCCACCGGGAAGTTGAAAGCGGTGATGACGCCGACCGGTCCGAGCGGGTGCCACTGCTCATACATCCTGTGAAGTGGGCGCTCCGAGGTCATCGTCAGCCCATACAGCTGCCGGGAGAGGCCGACCGCGAAGTCGCAGATGTCGATCATCTCCTGGACCTCGCCCTCGCCCTCTGCCTTGATCTTGCCCATCTCGAGGGAGACCAGCGCCCCAAGAGGCTCCTTGACCTCCCGCAGCGCAGCCGCCAACAGTCGCACGTATTCGCCCCGCTTGGGAGCGGGAAGGATCCGCCAACGGTTGAAGGTCTCCACCGCTCCTGACACCACCCGTTCGTAGTCGGCCTCGCCGGCCTGTCCGACGGTGCCGATCACCTCGCCCGTGGAAGGGTTCGTAACCTCCAGCGCCCCGCCCTCTCCCTCGAGCCACTCTCCGCAGAACACTCCGGAGTTGTGCTCCGAGAGCCCGAGGGCACCGAATATCTGTGAGCGGTCCATCTGCGTACTCCTATCGGGCGGCGACCACGTCTATCTCGACTTTGAGTCCGGCACCCGGGAGGGCGCCGGCCTGGACGGTTGTGCGGGCAGGTGGCTCATTCTCGAAGTAGCCGGCGTATACCTGATTGAAGGCGCTGAAGTCCCCGATGTCGGCGAGGAAGACGGTGGTCTTCACCACATCTGTGTAGTGGAGGCCGAGCGAGCCGAGGATGGCCCCGATGTTTTCGAGAACCAGCTTGGTCTGGCCCCGGAGGTCATCCGGGGTCGCCCCGCCTGCGGGGTCGAAGGCGACCTGGCCTGATATGAACACGAACCCGTTGGCTTCAGTCGCTACCGAGTATGGGCCAACCGGAGGCGGGGCGCCGGCCACTCTGGGAACGGTTTTCGGCATGGCTCGAGGGTATACGGTCTCCAGGTCTGACGGTCCCGAGGCCTCCCGGTGAGAGGTACGACCGTGCGCTGTGAGACAGTCGGACTGTCAGGAGAAGCTGTTGCCGCAGCCGCAGGTGCGGGTGACGTTGGGATTGTCGATGGCGAACCCGGCGCCCATCAGGCCGTCCCGGTAGTCGAGCTTCGAGCCCTGCAGGTGGCTGGCCGAGGCAGGGTCGACGACCACTTTCACCCCGTCGAAGTCCTCGACCAGGTCGCCGTCTTCGGTCTCCGAGTCGAAGAACATCTCGTAGGAGAACCCCGAGCATCCGCCCGGCTTGACCGCCATCCGGAGGGCGAGAGACAGGTCGTTCTCGGCCGTGAGCAACTCGCGCACCTTCGTGACGGCATCGGGAGTCAGGTCGACGACCCTGGCCGGACGAGAGGACTTGATGGTGAGGATCTGGGTGGTCATCTCTTCTTCACAACCTCTGCGAACGTCATGTTAGTCCGCGACCGCCATTGGATAATCGGTAACAGACCGGCCCAATTTAACCTTATGGGGTGGTCACCGAAAAGCAAGTGCTGTCTGCCCTGGAAGGGGTAGTCGACCCTGAGCTCGGTGGCAACGTGGTCGAGCTGGGGATGATCTCCCGCGTCACAGTCTCGGCAGATAGTGCGGTGGAGGTCGGCCTGGCCCTCACCGTGGCCCAGTGCCCAATGCGGAACCACCTCGAGACCGAGACCAGGCGCAAAGTGGCGGCGCTGCCGGGCGTTACCAAGGTCGAAGTGGTGACCACCGCCATGACCAAGCGGCAGCGGGCCGAGTTGATGTCGGTTGCGCGCCTGAGAGCCCGCCAGACCGCCGAGCCAACCCAGGTGCATCCGACTACACGCGTGATTGCCGTCGGCTCGGGTAAGGGCGGCGTCGGCAAGTCGACGGTCAGCGTGAACCTGGCGGTGGCCCTGTCCAGATCGGGAAAGCGGGTAGGTCTCCTCGATGCCGACATCTGGGGATTCTCGATCCCTCGAATGCTCGGCCTGGACGAGCGCCTTCAGGCCGACTCCGACACGAAGCTGATCGTCCCTACGGTCGCGGACGGGGTCAAGGTGGTGTCGACCGGGCTGATAATCGAGAGCGAGGGGACCGCGTTGATGTGGAGGGGGCTGATGCTCTCCAAGGCCCTCGAGCAGTTCCTCACCCAGGTCGACTGGGGCGAGCTCGACTACCTCGTGATCGACCTGCCGCCCGGCACAGGTGACGTGCAGATGGCCCTCTCCCGCCTGTTGCCACAGGCCGAGTTGATCGTCGTCACCACTCCCCAGCGGGTGGCGCAGAAGGTGGCGGTGCGCCTGGCCGACATGGCCCGCCGTTCATTCATGCCGATCGTCGGCGTTGTCGAGAACATGTCCGACTTCACGTGCGAGCACGGAACTTCCTACGCCCTGTTCGGCTCCGGTGGCGGCGCCGAACTGGCGGAGGAATTGGCGGTTCCGCTCATCGGGCAGATCCCGATCGACCCGGCCATCGTTCGCGCCGGCGACGAAGGGGTGCCCCCACCCGACCATGAGGCCGCCGGAACGGTGTTCAGGGACGTTGCCGCCAGGGTGATGGAGCTGGTCCCACCGGTCGAGGACGAGAGCTGCACAGGGAGGATCGCCAAGCTGCTGGAAGCCCTGGACACCCGGCAACTCGCGGTCGGAAGCTGAGCCGGTTCGGACAGTACACGAGGGCCTGTGGGGGATACAGGCCCTCGTGTGAATCGGAGCCCCGTATGGGGGATACGGCGACCCCGAAGTCCCTTCTCGGCCAGCCTCCCAGCCGCCCTGCGCCTCAGGGGCACGTTCATTGACATGATCGGCAGTGACGGGTCGCGTCGCGCTATCCGTTTCGGGTTCCCTCGGAGGAACTAGTCCTACCGACACAGCTCCCGGGCAAGCGGATAGGGATTCACGGCGGTCCCCCCGCCGGGGTGGTACTCGAAGTGGAGGTGGGGGACGTTGACCGGGGCATTGCCGGTGGTGCCGACATAGCCCAACAGCTCACCGGCCTCGACCTGCATTCCGGCCCGCACGCCGTCTGCGTAACCCTGCAGGTGCGCGTAATAGAAGGTGTCGCCCGCCGACGATCTCACCCAGAGGGTGATACCGCCCAGGCTGGAAGTGCTCAACCGTGATACCAATCCTGTGTAGACCGCCACTACCGGCGTCCCCCTCGGAGCCAGAATGTCGACTCCTTTGTGTGTCCGCCCGCCGGAACGGGGAGCCCCCCAGGAGTCGCTGAATGAGTTGGGCCCGTCCACCGGGCACCGACCTCCCCCCGGAAGCGCGGTTGGTTGAGTAGTGGTAGTGACATTGGCAGTCACCGTGGTGGTGCCGGCGGTGGCGGCGGCTGAGGTTGTGGTGGGGCCGGCCGTGTTGGCCGCAGTGGTCGAGGTCCTGGCCGCCTCCTCCGCCCGCCGGCGCGCCTCCTCCTCCGCCCGCCTCCGCTCCTCGTCCTCTTTGCGCTTCTGCTCGGCGAGGAGGTCGTAGGACTCCTGGGCATCGGCCAGGGAGGCATACAAGGCATCGGCCTCGTCCGACAGCTGGCTGGTCGCCTCCGCCTGCTCGGCAACCAACTCTTCCTTGCGCATCGACTGCCTGCCCAGCTCCTCCCGGAGAGCCGAGAGCTTCCTTCCCAGCTGGTCGGTGTCGCCCCGGATCCCCCGCAGGTATTCGAGGCCCGCCTCCCAGTCGGTGGGAGACCCGCCCATGACCACGGCCAGGGCCTCGGAGGTGCTGAGGCCCATGTAGAGCTCCACTGCCAGATCCGAGAGCTCCGCCTCGGTGGCCAGCAGCTCGGCCTCGTTCCGGGCGGAGAGGCGGTCGAGGCGTTCCATCTCCGCCTGCAGCCGGGCAGACTCCGCCCAGGCCGCCTCGAGCTTCGCTCCCGCCCGATCGGCCTCGTCCTGCAGGCGCTCCAACTTGCGTCGGGCCGCCTCGAGCTCCTCGTCGGTCACCGATGCCAGGGCGGGCGCCGCCAGGGCCATCGTCAGCAGCGCCGCCAACAGTCGGCCGGCCGTCTTCATGGCAACGCCTCCACTCGGCCTCCCGTATAGGAGATCCGGCCTTCAACAGCCAGCTTGCGCAGGTGGGCTTCGACGTTGCGGGCGGCCAGCGGGAGCAGGGAAGGGTCGGTCCCGGCGTAGACCTGTGCGAGCACCTCCTCGGCCGTCGCCGCACCGGCCACTACCGCATGCATGATCTCCGCCTCGCGTTGCAATCGATGGGCCAGGTTCCAGTCGATCACCTCATAGGGCCGTTCCATCACCTCGCCGTGTCCCGGATAGAGAGCTTCGAGGTCCAGCTGGCGAATCTCGGCCAGCGACCGGAGATAGGCGCCGAAGTCGTCGATCAGCACCGAGGAGCCTCCGATGACATGGTCACCGGTGAAGAGGGCCCGCCCGGCCAGGAAGCACAGATGGTCGTCAGAGTGGCCCGGAGTCTCCACCACCATCAGCCCGATCTCTCCCAGCTCGACCAGGTCGCCGGCGCCGAGCAGGTGGTCCGGCTCGAATTCCGGTCCTGGGGCATGACCCAGAGCGGGGGCTCCGAGCTCCTTCGCCAGCGGATTCGCGAGCGGGGCGTGGTCGGGATGGGTATGGGTCACGATCACCGCTTCCACGTGGAGGCCTTCGACGGTGCCGGCGATGGCAGCTTCGTGGCCGAGGTCGATCGGGCCGGGGTCGATCACCACCGCCCGCCCAGCGTCCTCGACCACCCATGTATTGGTCCCGGTCCCGGTGAATGGGCCAGGATTGGGGGCGAGCACCCTCGAGATCCTCACCGCGGCAGGAAACGGGCGATCAGTGACCCGTCCTCGGCGAGCGTCGGCTCGATCGGCTCCAGATCGGCCACATTGGCGGCCGTGCCGGCAGCGGCGCCGACCGATCCGAGGTCGTTCAGCCAGCGGAGGTGTTCGAGGGTCGGGAGGATCATCTCCCACTCACCCGACTCGTGCAGCTGCAGGGCCTCGGCGGCTCCGACCCAGCGGCCTTCCTCGATCTCGCCGGGGGTGACGGACGGTTCCAGGCCGCCGGGAGCCGGAATCAGGTAAAAGCGGGTGTCATAACGGCGCGGGGCCCACACCGGTGTGATCCACCTCGACACGAAGACGGCATCGAGCTCCTCGAGCTCTATTCCCACCTCTTCGAGGCTCTCGCGCACCGCCGCCCGTCTGCCCGCCTGATCACGGTCACTCCCGTCCAACCCATCCACCACCCCGCCTGGAAACACCCAGAGGCCACCGAACATCCCGCCGGGAGGCCGGCGGACCATCACTACCTCGATGCCGGCGGCGCCATCTCTCACGATGAGGGCGGTGGCGGCCGGAACAGGGTCGACGGGGACACCCCCTGTGGCCATCCGGCGAGGTTACCGGTGGGGGCGCCTCCTCCGTTCTGGCGCGGGAAAATGCTCCTATAGCTTCACAATCCCGCGCCAGAACGAGAAGAGGACCGCCTCGGTAGGCTCGGCCGATGCCGCCCTCGAGGCCACCTTCGGTTGATCGCCTCGCCCGTGAGCTCGACCCGCTCGGACTGCCAAGAGCCTTGGTGGTGGACACTGCCCGGCGTGTGACCGACCTGGCCAGACACGATGACATCGACGCCGACGAGGTCGAGGCGATGGTCCTGGCCGAGGTCGCCTCCCTCGAGCGCCTTCGACCGCAGCGGGTCATCAACGCCACCGGGGTGTTGCTGCACACCAATCTCGGACGTGCCCCGCTGGCGCAGGCGGCTGCGGAGGAGGCCAGGCTCACCGCCACGAACTACACCAACGTTGAGCTCGACTTGGCCGACGGGGATCGGGGAGGGCGCAACCGCTACCTCGAGCGGCTGATCGAACTGACCACCGGCGCAGATGCGGCCATCGTGGTCAACAACAACGCAGCTGCGTTGGTCTTGGTGCTGGCCACCCTTGCCCGCCGCCGCAAAGTGGCGATCTCGCGCGGCGAGTTGATCGAGATCGGTGGCTCTTACCGTCTGCCCGAGCTGTTCAAGGCGAGCGGGGTGAAGCTGCTCGAGGTCGGCACCACCAATCGCACTCGCCTCGACGACTATCGCTCGGCCATCGACCATGGCGCCGCCATGGTGCTCAAGGTCCATCCCTCCAACTACCGCATCAGCGGCTTCACCCAGTCGGTCGAGATCCCCGCCCTGGCACGACTGGCCGATGCCTCATCGGTTCCGCTCGTGTTCGACGCCGGCTCGGGATTGCTCGACGAGGGTGCCGGCTGGCTGGGACGCTCAACGCCTCTCTGGCTGGCAGGCGAGCCTGGTGTGCGTCAGGCACTGAAGGCAGGGGCCGACCTGGTTCTGTTCTCAGGTGACAAGCTGCTGGGAGGCCCGCAGGCAGGGGTGGTGGCGGGGAGTCGCAATCTGATCGAGCGCCTGCGCCGCAACCCCCTGGCCAGGGCGGTCCGCATAGAGCCGACGGCCGCGGCCGCCCTCACCGCAACGCTCAGCATGTATGCCGCCGGAACCGCAGCGCAACTTCCCTTCTGGCGGATGGCAACGTTGGCCGCGGCCGAGGTGCAGGAGCGGGCGAGAGCGGTAGTGGCAGCCGCCGGGGTCGAGGCAGCGGTGGTCGAAGGGCCGTCACTGGTGGGGGCCGGAGCCGCCCCAGGCGCCGAGATCCCCTCGTTCCACATCCGGCTGCCCGGAGCCGAGTCCGCCTTCCCGGCTCTCCTGGGTTGGCGACCGCCTGTGGTCGCCCGTCGCGATGCCGGCAAGCTGGTCATCGACCTGCGGACGGTCGAGCCAACCGACGATCAAACGGTGGCGTCGGCGCTCGCCAAGACATGGCGGTCATAGGGACCGCCGGTCACGTCGACCACGGCAAGTCGGCGCTGGTCCAGGCCCTCACCGGGCGCGACCCCGACCGCTGGGATGAGGAGAAGAGACGGGGGCTGACGATCGATCTCGGCTTCGCTTGGGCCGTGCTGTCCGACGGGCGCGAACTCTCCTTCGTCGACGTGCCCGGCCACGAACGTTTCGCCAAGAACATGCTGGCCGGGATCGAGGCGATCGACGCCGCCCTGCTGGTGGTGGCTGCCGACGAGGGGTGGAAGGCGCAAACCGAGGAGCACCTGGCGGTCCTCGACCTGCTCGATGTGTGCCGAGGGGTCATCGCCCTCACCAAGGCAGACCGGGTGGACGCCGACGCTATCCACGAGATGACTTCCGAGGTGAGGCAGCGGTTGAAGGGGACCTCACTGGCCTCGCTTCCCATCGTCGTCACCTCGGTGGTGAGCGGCCTGGGGCTGGACGATCTGATGCACGTCATCGCCGCCCAGACCGACCACCTGCCCGAGGGCAGCGGCCGCACCCGCATGTGGATCGACCGCTCCTTCACGATGCCGGGAGCCGGCACGATCGTCACCGGGACACTGCTGGAAGGGCCCCTTGTTGTAGGTGATCACGTCGTCCTCCACCCGGGTGGGCATATCGCCCGGGTCCGGGGCCTACAGACCCACGAACGGTCTATGGACGAGCTGGGCCCCAGGCGGCGAGCTGCGGTGAACCTCGCCGGGCTCGACTACTCGAAGATCCACCGTGGCTCGATGCTTGGCCTCCCGGGACACTGGCTCGACTCCACCCGGCTGCTGGTCGACTACCGGCCGGCCCGTTACGCCACCATGCCGAGGAAGGGCAGCTTCCATCTCCATGCCGGGAGCGGGGCCTGGTCGGTCACGCTCCGGCTGCTCAGCGAGAGTCTGGCGATGGTCGATCTGCCGGTTCCCCTCCCCCTCGCCGCAGGTGATCGGTTCATCCTGCGCGAGAGCGGAAGGAGGGTGGTGGTAGCAGGAGGGCGGGTCCTCGATCCGGCGCCTCCCCGGGCGTCGGTCGCGGTCGTGGCCGGTTCTCGCCTCCGCCAGGCGGTCGCGGTCGGGCCAGACGCAGTTGCCGGCGAGTTGCTGGAGATGCGGGGTGACGAGCAAGTGGCCACCCTGGCCTCGCACTCGGGAGGGGGGATCGCTGTGGGGGCGGTGTCGATCGGTGACCGGGTGATGTCGTCCGCGGCGGCCGCCTCGCTGGAGGAGCGTCTGCGCACGGCGCGGTCGTCTCACTCCGGCGCCAACCCGCTCCGGCCCGGGCTCCCCCTGACCGAAGCGGCAGCTCAGCTGGGGGTAAGCGTGGACACGGCCGTCGCAATCGCCAGGCGGATGACCGACTTGGATGTGGTCGGAGGCAATCTGCTCGCCCGCGAAGCCGCCCCCTCCCCCGAGCTCGACCCTGACTGGAAGGCCGCCCGCCAGCGGCTCTTCTGGCAGGGAGGGCTGAACGTCCCTCCGTGGCGATCGCTCGGGCTCGATCGCGAGCTGGTCCACGCTCTGATCAGACGCGGGGCACTCATCAAGGTGAGCGACGACCTGGTCTGCCTTCCCGAGCACATCGACCGGGTCAAGCAAGCTCTGGGGGAGTTGCCGGCCAGCTTCACGGTCAGCCAGTTCAGGGATCGGGTGGGGGTCACCCGCAAACTGGCGGTGCCCCTGCTGGAGTGGTGTGACCGCCAGGAACTGACGGTCAGGAAGGGCGACGCACGCAGCGTGCGCCCGGGAGCGTTGCCTGGTTCCTAGCGGAAAGCCCCGACTGCGATCAGCTCGCGCCGCTCGAGCTCGGTCAGGCCGCCCCAGATGCCGAAGGGTTCCCGGATCCGAATGGCGTAGTCGGCGCATTCACCGCGCACCTGGCACACGGCGCAAATGGCCTTGGCACGATCCTCGCGCCGTTCGCGGTCTTCCTTTCGCTCAAAGGTCGATGGCGGAAAGAACAGGTGAGCGTGGTTCCCTCTGCAAAGCGCACGCAGCTGCCACTCGTCCGTCGCCTTCACCAGTTCCCTCCCTCGTGGGCGAAAAGCTGGGCGAAGCTAGTAACTCTCCTTCAGCGCTGCCAGGGAAATTCTTCCATACCTACTGTCGTTTTTCGCGATCTGCTGGGCCGATCTCGAGCTGCTCACCCACGACCGCCATCACCTTGATCACGTCCCCACGCTTGATCTTGGCCGCCCGATGCGCCGAGGCCGACCAAGAAGCCCCCTCCACATAGGCGATCCCATCGGGGGTGAAGTCGGTCTCGGCGATGCCGGGCTTGTCGACCAGGCCCTCTCTCCCGAGGTTCGGGGTGGAGAAGCGCGCCCGCGCCACGACCGGCAAGGCCACCAGGAAGAAAGCCAGCACCGCGGCCGCGGCCACCACCACCCCTACCACGGAAGGCGCGATCTGCGGCGCGGCATCCGTGAGATACAGGCCCCCGGCCAGCAGCAACCCTCCCCCCGCCACCCGCATCCAGAGGATCCCGCCCCGCTGGTGAGCTCCAGTCAAGAGGGCCCAGCCCGCCACGATCGCCGCCACCGCCCACCATCGGACCGGGAGCACAGCAAGGCCATACCCACCCAAGATGAGAGCGAGGCCGGCCACCCCGGCAGCCAGCCCCGGCCCAACTGCGTAGAACTCGAACGTCGCCACTGTCAGCCCGACGATCAGGAAGAAGAATGCCGCTTCCGGCTTGGTCGACAGATGGAGGATGCGATCTCCGATCGGCTCCGAGACGAAGCGGGTGTCGACGGTGGTGATGCCTGCCTCCACCGGCGTCATCGTCTGCACCGTCCGTGTCTTGCCATCGATCGTGAACTCATGGCCGTCGAGTGACTGGATCAGCTGGCGGACCGTCGGCGCCAGCTCGTCGACCAGGCCGGGGATCGGAGCCGACACCACAACCGTCTCGTCGCCAATAGGGGAGCTGCCCCCTGGGTCGGGCGCCGCTGGGTCACCTGCCACCGACGGGCTCCAGTGCCCGAGCTCGGTGCCGGGCGCCGCTGTCCGAAGTGGGGCAAGGGAGAGCAACTGCAAGGCGCCTCCGTAAGCCACCGCCGGCTGTGGCCCTACCCAAAAGACCACAGGCAGGGGAGGATCCGCCACCAGCTTCGCCAGCTCCTCCAACTGGTCGGAGGGCGCGACCACCCCCCGGGAGCTCAGTTGGATGATCAGGACCTCCCGGCCCTCGGCCGCCGCCGACTCGATGGTCTGGCTCACGTAGCGGATGGACCTGGCGTCGAGCACACCTCCCACCTCCGCCACCTCGACGACCGGCACGCCGGCCTGGGCGGCGACGGCAAACCCGAGCCCGAAGAGCGAGAGAAGGATCCTCGTCAACGCCCGCGGATGGTACGGGTACCCGCGGGTACAGTCGCCGGGCGATGAAGTTGCTGCTGGTAGCCGACGCCGATTGGGTGGAAACCCGGGTCAAATCGGTTCTTCCCAATGGCTGGGAGCTGGTTCGCCAAGATGACCCCCGCCGGGCGGTGGCGACGGTCAAAGAGGAAGAGCCGGACGCAGTGGCAGTCGACATGCAGGTCGGGAGCATGGGGGGCATGGCCGTGGTCCGCGCCATCCGGGATGCCGCGGCCATCGAGCGGGCGCGGCCCGTGCACCTGATCTTGCTGCTCGACCGCGAGGCAGATCGGTTCATCGCCCGCCGGGCGGGAGCCGACTACGCGGTGGTCAAGCCCTTCGAGGCCACCGAATTCCGAGCGGGTCTGCCAGTAGTCGAGAGTCAGGCCTGATCGGCCGACTCGCTCCTCAGGAGGGCGGACATCCGGCGGCGCAACAGCGGTGGGGCGTTGCGCAAGCCCAATGCAAGGGCGAAGGCCGCATCGTCGGTGACGTCGAGGATGATCTCCTCCCCCTCGGCCCGGACGTGGAAGCCATCGGGCTGCGCGGCCACCCTGATTTCTCTGCGCGACCAGTCGGCGATCTCGGTATCGCCGGCCCGCATCTTGAACCGCTCGTCGGTCAGGTCAACCGATACGCTGATCTGCGTCGGGTCCGACGCGTCCATCCGAAGCCGGGCTTCGTAAGCAGCCACACTCCCTCCCCGTAAGCCGAATGCTCCCTAGGACAGACTATCCCGAACCCGGGCCGGGTCCATGCCCAATCCCGGCTTCAGAACGGCTTGGGAGTCGGCCCGCCTAGCATTCCCGGACAACGGGACGTGGCGCAGTTTGGTAGCGCGCAGCGTTCGGGACGCTGAGGCCGCCGGTTCAAGTCCGGCCGTCCCGACTCAGATACCCAGGTCAGGGCCATCTAAAAAGGTGGCCCTGATCCCGTCCAAGGCTCTATCGCACAGGGAGCTTCTTCCGTCTGGGGACGCTGTGTGGGACGCGATCAGCGTCGATCAGACAGACCGGATGAGAACGCCATCGCGAGTTCGACGCCCACGGCCTCGTCAAAGGGCCAGCGAGCCTTCTCTCTCCCCAACGAAGGATTCTCCGGCTGTTCCCGCCCGATTCGTCCTCGAGGTCCGATCCGACTGGCGAAGGATGACCAAGCCCATGACTCCGACCCATAGGAAGTAGCACATGATCCCGATTCGCTGGCGGACCCACCAAAGGTCCGGCAGCAGAAGCCCGTAGCTAATTGCGGTTCCA
>DATBMA010000122.1:0-30676 GCA_036555105.1 Acidimicrobiia bacterium | reverse complement strand
GGACGAGCGAGTACCAAGTACAAAGTACAAAGACTGGAGCTCCCGCCCATAGTCCGACGTGACGACCGGCCTTCATCGCCCATGTGCCTGAGGAGCCCAACGCCGGGACCGGGGTTCTGTCTGAGTACTGAGCGCGGCTCGACCACCCTGGCCCCGGTCGCCTAGCCCTTCACCCTTCTGCGGGCGGCTCTGTCCATCTCGCGCTTCTGTTCCTTCTCCTTGAGGGCCGAGCGCTTGTCGATTGTGCGCCTACCCCGACCGAGTCCCAGCTCCACTTTCGCCCGGCCTGCCTTGAAGTACATCGAGAGGGGGACCAGCGCCAAGCCCTGCTCGGCCAGGCGGGAAGCCAGGCGATCGATCTCACGGCGCGACATGAGCAGCTTGCGGGTCCTTTCGGGATCGTGGCCACCATGCGGCGAGAAGCTGTAAGGGGCGATGTAGGCGCCGACCAGCCACACCTCTCCATCGCGGACCGCTGCGTAGGCGTCCTTCAATTGGGCCTGCCCGGCCCTGAGCGACTTGACCTCTGATCCCTCCAGGACCAGGCCGGCCTCGAACCGGTCGAGGATCTCGAAGTCGTGCCTGGCGCGCCGGTTGGTGGTGATGGTCTTGATTGCTGCGGCATCGGCGGCGGACATGGAAGCCGCCCCCGATCAGGTGCTTGGGAGCGCCCGACGGGAGGGCACCGGCTGGCTACCGTCGGCCTCCCGCAGGTAGCGGCTGAGACCGAGAAGGCTGCCGAGCACACCGGCGCCGACCCCGAACAGCACGAACAGCGCGGCCCACCGCACGAAGAAGCTGTTGCTGATCGAGAGGTTGACCAGCTCGATGGTGTTGTCGAGCTGTGATAGCTGGCTGGTGGCCACCCATACCACGACCACCGCCAGGACCGCTCCGATCATCCCTTCGAACATGCCCTCGAGCACGAACGGAACCCTGATGAAGGAGTTGGACGCCCCTACCAGCTTCATGATCGCCACCTCGTCGCGGCGCGCGTAGATCGCCATGCGGATCGTGTTGGAGATCAGGATGATCGCTGCCAGGCCCAGGATCAGCGCCAGCCCCAGCCCCAGCACGTTGAGAACGCTGGACAATGACGAGAGTTGCTCGATCTGCTGGCCAAAGGTGACAGTCTTACGCACTACTTGCGACTCCTGAGCGAGCCGGAACTGGACATCGCGGTATTGGTCGATGTCATTCAGCTCGATGCGGATGGAGGTCGGCAGAACGTTGGGGGAGATCTCGAGCATCTCCGGACGATCGGCAAACAGGGCCTTGTACTCTTCCCAGGCCGCGGCCTTGTCGACGTAGAAGGCGTCCTTGACCTCGTCCCAGCCCTGAACCTCTGCCAGCAGGAGCTGGTGGGCATTGGCCGGGATGCCGTTGGCCCCCTCATCGTTGAGGAAAGCAATCACATGCACGCCTTGCTGCCACGCCACGGTGTTGACCCGGAGCAACTCGTTCACGACCAGCGCCCCGAACGCAAGGGAGAGCGAGATGAAGACGGCGAGGATGGCACCGGTCACCACCAGGGCGTTCCGGCGCAGACCATGCAGTGCCTCGCGGACGAGAAATCCCATCCGATTCATGACTTGGCCTGGCCCTCTCCGGCCGTGGCCTCCTCGACCTCGACCGCCCCGTCACGGTGGCCGTTGGGGGATTGAGCAGTGGGAGCGTCGCCGCCCACCACGGCGACGGCCCCATCTTCTCCCGTCGGAATGGCCGCTTCCACCTGAGCAGCCTCTGCTCCCTCCCCATTGACTGTCTCGTAGCGGCCAGTCTCTTCGTCTCGAACCATTCGGCCCTCGTGTAGCTGCACCACGCGTCGCTGCATGGCATCGACGATGGCATGGTCGTGGGTGGCCATCACCACGGTGGTCCCGGAGCGGTTGATCCGGTCGAGAAGGCGCATGATCCCCACCGAGGTGGCAGGGTCGAGGTTGCCGGTGGGCTCGTCGGCAAGGAGGATCGGCGGACGATTCACGAAGGCGCGGGCGATGGAGACTCGCTGCTGCTCCCCACCCGACAGCTGGCGCGGATAGCGGTCGGCCTTGTCGCCAAGGCCGACCAACTCCAAGACCTGCGCAACCTGCGGTCCGATCACCGAACGCGGACGACCTAACACCTCCAGCGCAAAAGCCACGTTTTCGGCAACGGTCCTGTTCGGCAGAAGCTTGAAGTCCTGGAAGACCGTTCCCACCGAGCGGCGCAGGTAGGGGATCTTCCCTGCCGGCAGGCGGGTGATGTCCTTGCCGGCCATCCATATCGTCCCCCGCGTCACCGGCTCCTCGCGCAGCAACAAGCGGATGACGGTGGACTTGCCTGAGCCGGACGGCCCGACCAGAAATACGAACTCGCCCCGATTGATGTCGAGGCTGAGGTCGCGCACGGCAACCGTGCCCCCCTCGTAGACCTTGGTGACGTCTCGAAGCCGAATCATGGCAAGGGAATCACGGCGACAATGCCGTGGAATGACCGCAGGGTAACCCAACCCGACACTGAGAGTGAATCAACCAGGGAGATCAGGCCGTCCTCGCTTCGTGCCTGGCCCGTCGCCAGCGCAGGTAGCCGTCGATGAAAGGCTGGATGTCTCCATTCAGGACGCCCTCGACGTTGCCGACCTCCACATCCGTCCGCAGATCCTTGACCATCTGATACGGCTGCAACACATAACTGCGGATCTGTCTCCCCCACGCCGCTTCCCCCTGCTCTCCTCGGATCTCTTCGATCTGGGCCCGCCGCTCCTGCCGCGCCCGCTCGGCCAGCCTCGACTTGAGGATGGCCATCGCCCTGGTCCGGTTTTGAAGTTGGGAGCGTTCGTTCTGGCACTGGACGACAATGCCAGTCGGTAGGTGGGTGATTCGCACAGCCGAGTCGGTCTTGTTCACATGTTGACCGCCGGCTCCTTGCGATCGGTAGGTATCGATCCTCAACTCTTCAGGGTCGATCTCCAGGCCCTCCTCCTCGCCCAGTTCCGGTACCACATCCACACCGGCGAAGGAGGTCTGTCTCCTGGCATTGGCGTCGAAGGGACTTATCCGCACCAGCCGGTGAACCCCCCGCTCCGACTCGAGCAGGCCGTATGCGTGATCGCCCCTGACGGTGAGAGTGGCGGACTTGATCCCTGCCTCCTCTCCTTCGCTGACGTCCTCGAGTGTGACTTCCATCCCGGCATCGGCCAGATAGCGCTGATACATCCGGACCAGCATCTCGGCCCAGTCCTGGGCATCAACCCCACCGGCGCCGGCATGGACACTGAGAATCGCCGCCTGCTCGTCGTGTTCGTCGTAGAACAAGGACTCCCGCTCGAGTGACTCCATCGCGCTGTCTGCCTGCGACAGCTCACCGAGAGCTTCGGAGCGGGAGGCTGCGTCTCCTTCCTCCTCCGCGAGGTCGAGCAGCACCTCGGCGTCGTCGATCAGGCCCTGGAGCTCATCCACCCTGCCGATCACCTGAGAGTGGCGGGCGATGGCCTGGGATACGGCCTTGGCCCTCGCCTGGTCGGACCACAGGTCCGGTTGGGAGGCCTCTTCCTTCAGCTTCTCGAGGGCAGCAGCGCGGCCTTCGAGGTCAAAGGAACCTCCGGGCCTCGGCCAGCCGCGACTTGAGGTCGGCGATGGTGGCGCGCGGATCCGAAGGAATCGTCATGATCAGAAGAGAGTACTTCATTACTCAACTCGTTGGTCTTAGGTCTCAAGACGTGAGACTTGAGACGCGAGACTCGCCTGATCGCATTCGGCGATCAGGCGCCGTGGCAGCGCTTGTACTTCTTGCCGGAGCCGCAGGGGCAGGGATCGTTGCGGCCGACTTTGCCGTTTCCGCCGACCGCTACCGGCCGGGGCGGGGCCGAGATGGGCGTGGCCGAGGGCTTGGGCGGCTCGACCTTGTTGAGCTGGACGTGGAAGAGGTAGCGGACCGTCTCCGCCTTCACTTCTCCGACCATGTCCGAGAACATGATCGCCGCCTCTCTTTGATACTCGACCAGCGGGTCGCGCTGCCCCATCGCCCTGAGCCCGATGCCTGCTCGCAGGTAGTCCATGTCCGACAAGTGGTCCCGCCACTTGTTATCGATCACCGCCAGCATCACCTGCCTCGCCACCTGCGCCAACAGGTCGGGACCGAGCTCGGCCTCCCGCTCGGCAAAGGCGGCATGGGCGTCCTCGACCGCCGCCTCGGCAGCGATCCCCATGTCGAGCTTCCCGTCGAAGCGATCAGGTGAGAGCTTCGAGGGGTAGTAGTTCGTGAGCTCCCTGTTGAGCTCGTCCCAGTCCCAGTCAGACGGCGAGCCCGCCTCCACCAGCACCCCTTCGACCGTCTCGGAGATGACCTCGTCGATCCACTCGTCGATCAACTCGGCGCCCGAGGCGTCGAGCAGCTCGTTGCGCCAGTCGTAAACGGTCTCGCGCTGGCGGTTCATGACCTCGTCGTACTTGAGGACGTTCTTCCTGATCTCGAAGTTCTGGGACTCGACGGTGCGCTGGGCCCGCTCGATCGCCTTGCTGACCATGCCGGCCTCGATGGGCACGTCGTCGGGGACCTTGAGCCTGTCCATCAGCCCGGCCACCCGCTCACCCGAGAACCTGCGCATGAGGTCGTCCTCGAGGGAAAGGAAGAACCGAGACTCGCCAGGGTCGCCTTGGCGGCCGGAGCGCCCTCGCAGCTGGTTGTCGATCCGCCTTGACTCGTGCCGCTCGGTGCCGATCACGTAGAGGCCTCCCGCCTCCTTCACCCGTTCGCGCTTGGGAGCGATGGCTTCTTCCATCACCCTGGTGGCCTCGATCAGCTCGGCCTCGTACTCGGGTGCGTCCGGCCCGATCCCTTGCTGGCGGAGATCACGCTTGGCCAGTCCCTCGGGGTTGCCGCCGAGCATGATGTCGACCCCGCGGCCCGCCATGTTGGTGGCGACGGTCACCGCCCCTGGTTGGCCCGCCTGGGCGATGATCTCGGCCTCACGGGCATGCTGCTTGGCATTGAGCACCTCGTGGGGGATGCCCCTCCGCTCCAGCATGCGCGAGATCCTCTCGGACTTCTCGATGGAGATGGTCCCGAGCAAGACTGGCTGCCCGGACTGGTGGCGCTCGACGACATCCTCGATCACCGCGTCGTACTTGGAGTCCTCGGACTTGTAGACCACGTCGGGCTGGTCCATTCGAGAGACAGCCACGTTGGTGGGGATCTCCACCACTTCGAGGCCGTAGATCTGGGCGAGCTCCGCCGCCTCGGTGGTGGCGGTTCCGGTCATGCCGGCCAGCTTCTCGTAGAGCCGGAAGTAGTTCTGGAGGGTGATCGTGGCGAGGGTCTGGTTCTCCTCCTTGATCTTCACCCCCTCCTTGGCCTCGATCGCCTGATGGAGGCCTTCGGAGTAGCGACGACCCTCGAGCACGCGGCCTGTGAACTCGTCAACGATCTTCACTTCGCCGTGATCGATGAGGTAGTCGACGTCGCGCTTGTAGAGCTCCTTGGCCTTCAAGGCGGTCTCGAGATGGTGGACGAAGTCGACGGCGGCGTGGTCATACAGGTTTTCGACGCCGAGCACCTCTTCCACCCTGGTGACTCCGGCCTCGGTGGTCAGCACCTGTCGCTTGGCCTCGTCGACCTCGTAGTGCTCCTCCGGGCGAAGCCGGTCGACGATCCGGGCGAAGTCTCGGTACCACCGAGCGGAGTCAGACATGCGGCCGCTGATGATCAAGGGTGTCCTGGCTTCGTCGATCAGGATCGAGTCGACCTCGTCGACGATGGCGTACACGTGGCCGCGCTGCACCCAGTCGGCTCGGCGGGCGGCCATGTTGTCTCGCAGGTAGTCGAAGCCGAACTCGTTGTTGGTGCCGTATGTGATGTCGGACCCGTAGGCAGGCTGCCGCTCCGCCGGGGTCATGCCCGTCTGGATGAGACCAACGCTGAGCCCGAGAAATCGATGGATCGACCCCATCCACTCCGCGTCGCGGGATGCCAGATAGTCGTTGACGGTGACGATGTGAACGCCCTTCCGGTTGAGGGCATTGAGGTAGGCCGGCATGGTCGAAACCAGGGTCTTGCCTTCACCTGTCTTCATCTCCGCCACCATCCCCGCGTGGAGAGCGGCAGCCCCGACCACCTGGACGTCGAAGTGGCGCTGGCCGAGCACCCGTTTGGCGGCCTCTCGCACGGTGGCAAATGCGTCGACCTCGAGGTCGTCGAGCTCCTCGCCGTTGCTCAGGCGCTCACGTAACTCCACTGTCCGGTGGGCGAGATCCTGGTCGGAAAGGGCTTCGACCTCGGGTTCTAGGGCGTTGACCTCGGTGACGAGGCGCTCGTACTGCTTGAGGGTCTTGCCCTCGCCGGCGCGAAGCAGGCGAGTGAAGAGGGACATGAGACCCCCAATGGTATCGGCCGGGCCGGCGCTATTGGAGATGTCTCACTGGCTCAAAGTCCCAGCCTCCAGTCTCGCGTGAGACCTCGAGGCGTGAGACTGTGAGACTTCTTAGCGCCGCGTCACCAGGCCGGCCTGCTCGGCGTAGCGGACTGCGTCGTGGCGGGACTTCAGGCCCAGCTTGTCGAGGATGTTGCGGACATGGTTCTTCACGGTGTTCTCGGAGATGAAGAGCTGGTCCCCGATCTCCTTGCTGGTCATACCGTCGGCGATGTTCTGGAGGATCTGGACCTCGCGCCCGGTCAGCGAGGGGCGACGGGTGGAGTTGAGTTCCCGGTTGCGCAGCAGGTGCGCCACCACGTCGAACAGTTTGGCCCCCATCGCCGGCGACACCACCGCTCCACCGTTCGCCACCTGGCGCATCGCGTCGACCAGCTGGGGGAACCCGGTGTCCTTCACGATGTAGCCGGAGGCGCCCTGCTTGATGGCCATGAGCAGGTCCTCCTCCGACTCGCTGGAGGTGAGCAGTACCACTTTGGTCGTCGGGCAGGCATCGATGATCTTGTCGACCACCTCCAGCCCCGACATGCCCGGCATGAGGACGTCGAGCACAACCAGGTCGGGGCTCAGACGCCTCGAGGCACCAATGGCAGTGAGGGCGTCTGAGGCGGCGCCAACCACCTCGAACCCGGCATCCTTCAACGCCGACGCCATCCCTGCCTGGAACAGGGGGGCGTCGTCGACGATCAAGACCTTGGCGCTCATGCCGGCTCGATCATCCCGAGGCGGCCGTCCTGGCGCCTGTAGAGGACGCTCTGCAGATCGGTCGCCACGTTGTGGAAGAAAAAGAAGTCGTGGCCCAGAACGTCCATCTCCATGATTGCTTCTTCTACCGACATCGGCTTCATGACGAATTGCTTTAGGCGAACGACCTCGGGCTCTGATTCCGCCGGTTCCGTGACTTGGTGGTGTTCGGAGTGATGACGGCTGCGCTCGATCATCCGCTCCTTCAGACGCAACAGTTGGCGCCCGAAGCGGTCGACCGCCGAATCGAGGGCGGCCTCGGGCGAAGAGGCGGCCGCATTGACCCTTATGACTCTGGCTCCCGCAGGCGCGGTCACCTCGAGGCGGAAGCGCTCACCCGCCCTCCGCGGGTTGTGCTCTTCGATCAATTCCACGTCAATGTCCCCCGTGCCTTCGAAGACCTTCGCTGCCTTGGCCAGCTTCCGGCCTGCCGCCTTTCGGAATCCGTCGTCGACGTGCGTATTCCGGGCGTGGACCGTCACCTCCAAGGGGCGCTCCCTCCTTACAGGTCGGTGGGGCGGGCTTCGGAGCCCGACCCTTCGACACTAGCCACCCCCGGTGCGGCGGTCGCAGTGACCGCCATGACCACCGAAGGGAGCAGGGAGGCAGCCGATGCCACCGTTCCCCCGGTGGTGACGACGTCATCGACCAGCACCACGGGCGCTCTTGGCTGAGCGTCTAATGAGAACATCGGCGGGATTCGGCGGTTCCTTGACAGTCGTGCGCGCCCTGCCCCAAACCACCCGGGAACCAGGACATTTGCCACCCTGAACCGGCAGAGATCACCGATGACCTCGGCCAGCGCCGGGCCAGGGTCGATGCCGAAGCCGGCGGCCCGCAGCCGCAGCCTCGGAATCGGGACCAGGACGGCCGGCCTGCCGGCCAGGAGCGGTGCCATCGCCCGGCCCATCACCTCGGCGGCAGCCTCGATGCCCTGATACTTGAGCCGGTGGACGAGGACTCGCGCCGGCCCCGAGTGTTGCCAGGCCGAGCGGACCAGCAGACCTCCGGGAAGGGATCGGTCCGGGGGCGTCAGCAGTCGCGACCGGCAGTCCGGGCACACCGGCCCGACTCCCCACCGCAGGCAGGCAAGGCAGACCATGTGCCGAACGTACGGGACGGGGGGGACATGACTGTCGGCAGAGCCTTACGTCTTACGTCTTACGTCTTGAGACTTGAGACTTGAGACTTGAGACGTGAGACGTACTCAGGTGCCTTCGCGCCAGCCGCCCAGGTAAGCCACCTGTTCTTCGGTCAGCTGTTCCAGCCCACCCCCGAGCGATGCGAGCTTGAGCCGGGCCACCTCGCGATCGATGTCATCTGGGAGGGTGTAGATGGCGGGCTCGAGGGTCCCGGCCCGCTCTACCAGCCACTCGGCAGCCAACGCCTGATTGGAGAACGACATGTCCATCACGTCGGCGGGATGTCCCTCGGCCGCCCCCAGGTTCACAAGGCGGCCTTCCGCCGCCACCATGATCCGCCTGCCGTCCGCCAGCTCGTACTGCTCGAGGCTGCGACGAATCGGCCGGCGCTCCCTTGCCATCTCGCCCAGGACTTCGAGGTCGAGCTCGATGTCGAAGTGACCTGCATTTGCCAGCACGGCTCCGTCCTTCATCCGATCGAAGTGTGGGCGTCGGAGGACGTGCTTGTTACCGGTCACCGTCACGAACAGGTCGCCGAGCGGGGCGGCGTCGAGGGCGGTCATCACCCTGTAGCCGTCCATCGCCGCGGTCAGGGCTCTGATGGGGTCGATCTCGACCACCACGACCTTGGCCCCCATGCCGTCTGCCCTGGCAGCCACTCCCCGCCCGCAGTCTCCGTAGCCGACTACGACCACCGTTGACCCGGCGAGGAGCATGTTGGTGGCGCGGAGAATGCCGTCGATCGCCGACTGGCCGGTGCCGTAATGGTTGTCGAAGAGGTGTTTGGTGGCCGAGTCGTTCACTGCCACCACCGGCAGGCGCAAGGTCCCCTCCGCCGCCATCGCCCTCAGCCTGATGACCCCGGTAGTGGTCTCCTCGGTCGAGCCGAGCGGATGGAGGTCGGTGCGCTCGGTGTGAAGGACCGTCACCAGGTCGGCGCCGTCGTCCATGGTGACGTCGGGGCCGGCATCGACCACCGCGTGGATGTGCCGGTAGTACCGGTCCGAGTCCTCCCCCCGCACGGCGAACACCGGGATTCCGTCCTCGACCAAAGCAGCCGCCACATCGTCCTGGGTGGAGAGAGGATTAGAGGCACACAAGAGGACCTCGGCGCCCCCCTCGCGGAGCGCCAGCATCAAGTTGGCCGTCTCGGCGGTCACATGGAGGCACGCTCCAATAGTGCGACCCACCAGTGGCTGGTCCGCGGCCATGCGCTCACGGATCGAGGCCAGGACCGGCATCCGCCTCCCCGCCCATTCGATACGGCGGTGGCCCTCGGCGGCCAGAGCGGGATCGGCGATGTCATGTTCCATTCATGCCTCCTGGCTGAGAAGCTGCTTCAGCTGTTCGATCTTGGGCACCCTGCCCGGGTCCTGACCGGCCCGGGCCGCCAGCTCGAGGGAGACGAGGTCTCCGATCACAGAGGCCGAGATCAGCCGGGCAAGCTTCGACTCGCCCTGGGTCCAGACCTCGCCCACCCACTCGGCGTCATCATCGAGCAGCCCTTCTGTGAAACCGAATCGGCGTGCCAGGGAAGGATGCTCGCCGACGTCCCTGAGGGCGATGATGCCCACCCGGGCCGAGGTCAGTTGGGAAAGGGCGGCCCAGCCTTCTATCTCGTTGTGGTCGAGCTCGGGCAGCGTCGACCACCAGGCCGGCCACTTTGCATTCTCGTTTATCTGGGTCTTCCACCGCTGTGCCACCGCCGCGGTGATGCCCGTCGATCCGTAGAGGATGGCGATGCGGCCATCGAGGCCCTCCGCCAGGTCGGCGGCCAGCGCGTGGCCCGCTCCGGCCGCCTGATGAAGCTCATCGGCGAGGTCGGCCGCCTCGATGAGATCGGCCCCTGGGTCGGGTATGGCGCCGGCGGCCGCCAGCATCCGCAGCAGCCCACCCAGCAGGTAGCCAAGCGAGGCACGCGGGGCCAGTCCGCCCGGAACCGTTGCCGTTGGCCATCCGTTCGCCGCCGCCAGGGCCGCCAACTCACCTCCGCTCGTGACCACCCCTACCGGCAGTCCGGCCGCGAAGGCATCCATCGCCGCGCTCAGCGACTCCTCGGTATTCCCTGAATGCGAGACGACGCAGACCAGGGGGACGGTGGAAATGGCCCAGGGTGGAAGGCCGTATCCTTTGTGCACCGTCAACGGGACGGCGGCCGTGGCCGCCGCAAAGTCCCCGGAGATGCCAGACCCACCCATGCCCGCCACGATCACGCTGGCGGCCGGGGCCACCGGTTCCACTTCGAGCTCCGCCGCCCATCGCAGCTGCGCCCCCAGGCCCGCCGCCTGCTGGGCCATGTCACTCGCCGGCATCGAGCTCCGCCTCTTCGATCATCATCACCGGGATGCCCTCTCGCACCGGGTATCGGCGCTTGCAGAGCGTGCACACCAGCCGGGAAGCCTCCTCGTCCTCGGTGAGGTCGCCTCCATCCGCCGGGCAGACGAGGATCGACATGAGCAACGGATCGACGAGGCTCATGCCGGGGCACCCACCAGCGCCTCCACTTCGCTCACTATTTGATTGACCCTTGCCTGGTCCCCGGCCTCCACGTTGAGCCTCAGCACTGGCTCCGTGTTCGAGGGACGGAGGTTGAACCACGCATCGGGCCAGGAGATCGTGAGCCCGTCGAGGTGATCGACTTCGGCATCGGGGTAGTTCGCCTCCACCTTGTCCATGGCCCCCGCCTGATCGCTCACGTGCAGGTTGATCTCCCCTGAGGCGACATACGGCTCGACTTCCGTTCGCAACTTCGATAGGGGGACACCGGCCTCGGAGATCACTTGGAGGAGGACCAGCATGGCCAGCATCCCCGAGTCGGCCCGATAGTTGTCGGCGAAGTAGTAGTGACCGGAGTGCTCCCCCCCGAAGACGGCTCCGGTCTCGGCCATCACCTGCTTGATGTACGAGTGCCCGACCCTGGTCCGCACCGGCACCCCTCCGTTGGCGCGGATGGTCTCGGCCACCGCCCGCGAGGTGATCAGGTTGTGGACGATCGAGGAGCCCGGCCTTCGGGCAAGGAACCAACGGGCGATCAGGGCGGTGGTGGTGCTGCCCGACAGCGGCGCCCCCTGATCGTCGATGAAGAAGGCGCGGTCGGCATCGCCGTCGAACGCCACTCCCAGGTCGGTTTTCTCCCTCTGGACCAAGGCAATCAGATCCACCAGGTTCTCCGGCTGCAGGGGATCGGCCGGGTGGTTGGGGAAAGTCCCATCCGGCTCGAGGTAGAGGCCGATCACCGAGGGAGGTATCAGATCGAAGACCCGCTCGCATACGACCCCGGCCATGCCGTTACCACCGTCGACCGCCACCCGCAGCGCCGCCAGCTTGGCGGGCTCGATGATCGACAACAGGTGGTCCACATAGCCGGCGGTGGCATCGACCGTGCTGACAGTGCCGCCTCCCGGGCCTGCCTCGATCCCCTCCGCCACCATTTCCTTCATCGTCTGCAAGCCCGTGTCGGCACCGACCGGCGCCGCCCCCGCCCGGCAGAACTTGATCCCGTTGTACTCGGGCGGGTTGTGGGAGGCCGTCACCACGGCTCCAGGGATGGAGCGGGAGCCCGAGAAGTAGTAGACGGTGTCGGTGGCGACCGTTCCCAGATCGAGGACGTCCACCCCCTGTTCGGTCATGCCCTCCATGAGGGCGGTGGCGATCCCGGGAGAGGAGAGCCGGCAGTCACGGCCGACGCCGATGGTGGCGGCCCCCATGAGGATGGCAAAAGCTCCCCCAACCTGTTTGGCGAGCTCCGGCGTCAGCTCCCCGAGGTCGGTGCGACCGCGGATGTCGTAGGCCTTGAAGACGGTGTCGAGCTGTTCCATGGAGAGCGAGCGATTGTAAGAGGCGCACGCCGGCGCGGTTCAACCGCCTCCGGGGCGTTGCCGATACCTGTTCCTACACTCCCTACCCCGACCGACCGCTTCGTATGCCCCCACCCAGGCTCTCGATCGTCCTTCCCTCCTTCCGGCTCGAGCCGGTGATCTATCAGAACCTCTTCGAGGTTGTGAAGGCAGTGGAAGGCCTCGGCACCTACGAGATCATCGTCGTGGACGACGGCAGTCCCGACCGCACCGGGGACGAGGCCAGGAGGGCCGCCGCCCAGCTGCCGGAGGTGACAGTCCTGGCTCACCCTCAGAATCGCGGCAAAGGGGAGGCGCTGACCACCGGGGCGAGGAAGGCGACCGGCGAGATCGTTGTCTTCATCGATGCCGACCTCGACCTTCCTCCCGAGCAGATCGAGATGCTCCTGGCGGAGCTACCCGGATTCGACATCGTGGTCGGGGCAAAGAGGCGCTCGATGGGAGGCGGCAGCTATCCGGCAGCCAGGAGGGTGCTCAGCCGCACCTTTGCCCTCGGCACCGCCGCCTTGTTCAGATTGCCGGTGGAAGAGACCCAGACCGGCCTGAAGGTATTCCGCCGCCAGGTGCTCGATCGGGTTTTGCCCGAGTTGAAGCTCAGTGGTTATGCGTTCGACCTCGAGTTGCTGGTGCGGGCCAACGAGGCCGGGTTCAAGATGAGGGAGATCCCGGTCGAGCTGGGGCCCACAGCCGCCAGCGCCGGCCTGCGGCGGTCGATGCTCTGGGACCTCGGCCGCGATACCGGCAGGCTGTTCTGGTGGAAGCTGAAAGGAAACCTCAAGTCTTGAGTCGCAAGTCGTAGGTCTTGAGTCTTACGACGTCAGACTCGAGCCGTGAGGCTTGAGACTCTTCTTTCGGGCCAGGACTCCTGCTGCCACCAGCCCGGCCAGGCCCAGGAGGGTGAGCCCGAGGCCGGTCCACTCCGCGGTCTTGGGGACGAACTCCAACACCACGTCCTCCTGAGTTGGGACCACCACCATCAATGAGGGCGTGGCGTGATACGGCCCTTCCGCACCCGTCGCCTTCCAGTTGGGGAAGTACGAGACCTTTACAAGGTGAGGCACCCCGACAGCAGTCGTGTGGAAGCTGATCCGCTCCTGGTCGATCTGCACATCCGTCACCACACCGCCGGACTCGATCGGCGTCGACGGCAGCTGGTCGAGCGACTCGATGTGCGGCCACGCCTCAGGCCCATCTTCGACGATCCATCTGTCGAGGTTGTTGACGTCGTCGTACCAGGCCAGGGCGAGGTCGCGGAAGGTGGGCGGCTCATCCTCGTCCGGGCCGATCCCCACCACCGCCCCGAACCGGTCGAGCAGGCCGACCTCATGGCCTGTGTAAACCACAGGTTGGTACTCGGCGATCGAAACCATCGGTGAGTCGCTCAGCTCGAAGACCCGGAACGGCCCAGTGATCCCTACCTCGGTCAGCTCCGGGCGCTGCTCGGCGAGCTCGGCCGCCTCCGGGGTGAACGTGATGTAGTACTGGACCCCATAGGTCTGCATATGGGGGATGCCGCGGTCGAGATCCAGGCGGTGATATTGCAGGCCCGGCACCGGCTGGGAAGGAGAGGCACTGGTCTCGGCCTGGTTCAGGAAGTGGAACGGCATCGATAAAGAGGACTCGAAGAACAGTCCCTCCATCGATGGGTACTGGCGGCCGTCCCAATAGGGAAAGAGCATCAGGGCCATCGGGGTGCCGTACTTGTTCTGATCCTTGCTGTACTCCCACTGGATCCGCCCTGGCGGGAGGTCGGCCACGGTCTCGAGCACCGCCTCGTACTCCGGCCATTGAGCCTTCCCCTCATAACCCTTGTAGTTCCAGTAAGCCCAGCCGGCCGAGAACGACACCCCAGCGAGGGCGCCGAGGGTCAGCACCCCGGCCGCAATCGAAGTCATGAGGTTGCGGACCGCCACCCGATCGTTCCAGAGGTATGAGACCCCGACTGCGAGCAGCACCAGCACTCCGGCGGCGATCGGTGCCCAACGGGGGATGCGCAGGTCCTTTTGCAGCACGATCACCAGCCCGGCTCCTCCGACCAAGCCAGCCAGCCGTGCCCAGTTGCGGTTTACCCGCTGTGGCAGCCTTCGCACCGCCCACATGACGAACCCGCCGACTGCGATAGCGGCGAAGAAGGTCACCCCGAAGTACCAGTAAGGGAGAGGGCGGCCGTTCCAGAGCTTCCAGCGGTCCTCGGTGAACACCTCGGGGAACAGCTCGGGCATCAAGTTCGGCAGCGGGTAATACAGCAGGGGGAAGAGGGTCATGATCAGCACCGGGCCGGTGCGGGGGGTGCGGCGGATCGACCAGATGGCGCCGGCTACCGCCAGCGGCAGCAGCAGCCAGATCTCGACGGGGAAGAGCTCGTCCCAGGCGCGCAGAGGGATCCAGGCCATGTCGGACGAGAAGCTGAGCCTGGCGAGCAGCGGCAGTGACCAGAAGGCGGTTATGGCAAAGCCCCAGAACCACGTCGGTGCCGCCCTCCTCAGCCCGTTCTTCCAAGGCAGGACCCCCAACGAGGCAATGATGACGATGATCGTTGTGATGATGTGGCTCAGGGCAGTGAGGGCGAGAGCCAACGCCGCCCATTTGGTGTACTTGGGGTCGTCTCGCACCGCTCTCATCAGCAATCCCAAGTAGAGAAGCGAGAAGGCGAACGACCAGCTGAAGGAGAACTCACCTGCCAGGGTCGACGAGATGTTCGCCCCGTAGATGGTGTAGCTCTCCATGAAGGCAAGCACGGCGCCGGAGGACGCTGCCACGATCGCCACCGGCCGGCCGAAGCGCATGCTGCGCGCCAGGTAGTAGGCCGCGGCCGGGGTGGCGAGCAGCCCGAAGACCGTCGCCAGCTTGAAGGCCACCCCGTAGGGCAAAACCAAGTCCAGGAGGACGATTACCAGCGAAGGCAACGGGAAGTAGAAGTAGAACATCGGGAACCCGGCGAACCAGTCCTGTGACCAGCCCAGGATCTGGCCGCCCGGCAGCAGGACATCGCGAAGGAAAGCGGGCGCCTGCACATGGGCCCCCATGTCTCCGCCGGTCGGCGTGTTGGCGGTGAAGATGAGCGGTGGATTCATCACCGCCAAGATCACGAGGGCCATAGCCCCCACGACTGCGATGACAAGGCCTCGTCGGGTGAGGGCAGGACCCGGCGAGCGCGGGAGACCGAGCGCCATTCAGAGTCTCAGTTGCGCGTCTTGCGAACTAGCTCCAGGACCTGTCGCAGGTCGATTGGCTCCCCCTCGCGGTCCCACCACTTCTCCTCGCAGCGATGACACGAGAAAAACTGCACCTCGGTGCCGTCAGGCAAACGGTGCTTGATCTCGATGACGTCGCTGGCGGCGCACTGAGGGCAGTCCATGGCAGGTGAAACTCTAACCCTGGCCTGCGCGCAAGTTGGGGGAGCCCTCAGCCGTCGGGGTCGAGGAGCCTGCCGACGTATCGGCTTCGGCGCTTGCCCTGATCGGTCCAGTACGCATACCAGTACGGGCCGTGCGGGCAGGATCGGCAGCCGGGTTTACCGCACTTCACCATCTGCGGCCGGAGGTGGACCTTGGGCTCCTCGGAGGCAGCCGGGGCTCCGAGGGCATCGAGGCGGGCACGCGCCAGGATCAGCAGCCGGCGGAGATCGTGGTCGTCGAGATCTTTGACGGCGTCCAGGAGGTCGCGGTCGAGCGGCACCTCATGCCACTTCGAGCGGGGCGAACAGCCTGATCACTGTTCGCTGGTCGCTCAAGGTCCATCCCCGCGGTGGCGACAGGCGCTCGCAATGCATGACGCAGAGCGGGTAGCCAGCCTCGACCTGGACGTCGCCGATCCACATCTGCCGCTCGTCGTAGGAGAAGTGCATCACAGCCGCTGCGGGAGAGGCACAACGGACACAGGGCTGGGTCACCCGGCGACCCTAGGGCGCGGGCAGGGACCGTTCAAGGATCGCCCGGCGGAGGTCGTTGCGAGCAGGTATTCCCTCCCACAGCAGCCCGCTGCCATCCTCTCCAATCACGAACACAGCCGGCACCTTCGCCACTCCAAACCCCCCGAAGCCGGCCGGGTCGTCCTCGAACCTCACTTCGGAGAATGCCCCGCCGGTGACAGACTCGACCACCGTGCGGGCATCGAGGCAGGGCTGGCAGGTGCCGGATGAGAAGAGGTGGACGCCGGGCCCGAGGTCGGTGCGCACAGTAGGGGCAGACCTCACCGTGCCCCCTTCTCCGGACTGGCGGGACCACAGAGCAACCACAACCACGAGCAAGGCACCTGCGCCGACGATGACCCAACGCCACGCCTCGTCCGTCACCGATCACTCCTCCAATGGTGTGGCGGTGGCCAATGCGACCGAGGCCCCTCGCTGTGACGTCCACACGACCACTATCTCGGCGTCGCCGTCGACGATCACCCCTTGGGACGGGCCCTCTGCGACCTGGAGCATGGTCAACCCTCTCGGATCGGGCTGATAGGCCCGGGGGGCGTAGCCCGGAGCCAGCGGGGTGACCGTGATGTTGGCCAGCTGGTCGTCAACGGTCAGCACCCACAGGCGGACGCTGGTCGCCTCGTCCGGCCCGGCCCCTGGGACCAGCCACCGCAACGCGCTCCGGCTCGCGCCCGGGGTGACTGCCCTGGCATCCGGGCCGCTGAGCATGAGGTCGGCCACCACCGGCTCCGTCGCCGAGATCACCACTCCCTTGGTGGAGGCGCCCAGCGCGCTCGCCGGGATGATCGCTTGACCGCCTGCCGCCACCGATCCCTCGGTCAGCATCTCCCCCTGCCCGGCCTGGCCGGCCGGCTCCACCGTGTACTCGAAGCCGATCGGGGCCGCCGCCGCCAGGGCGATCGAAGCGCCGGCCCCGTCGATTACCGGTAGGGGGATGAACCACTCCTGCGACCCGGTGCGGCCCTCCCATACCGCCGCATCGGTCGCAGCCACCTGGCGCAGGGCGGCTGCCACCCGCCCAGCCAGCGGGTCGATCCTGATCGACAGCGACTCCCGGGCCGGGAGTATGCGCCCCACTGGGAGGCTGATCGCGGTAGAGGGAGGCACCACCACCTCTTCCAGTTCGGCCACGACTTCCTCCCCCAGTTCCCCGGAAGCCGCCACCTGGACTCTGGCTTCGGGAGCGAACGGATTGGCCACGATCAGCGTGAGGTCCTCGCCGCTTTGCGACGACGCTCCTGCCAGCACCTGGGACTCGCCGGGAGCACCGGCGCAAGACGAGGTGGCGTCGGCGGTCCCGGAGCGGGTCACGGTGGCGGCGCCAGCCTGATCGGTCGGCAACTCCATCAACAGCGGCGTCACCCCCAGTTCGGCGAGCCGGTCGACATCGATGTCGGCCCCTCCTGCCGAGTTGATGGCGACGGTCTCGGAGCTGCCGGTGCCGATGGCGGTGGCCGTGACGCCCCCCGCCTCGGCGGAGGCGACCGCCACGTGGGAGGTGAAACCTCCTCCTGCCTCGGCTCCGGTGCACACGAGGAATGAGGGCTCGGTGATTACCGGTACCTCTGGGGCCTCGCCGGTGGGCGCCGCGGCCACGAGGGGCCCGGCGATTCCGAGCGTGACGATCGCCACCGCCATCAGCCAGCCCTTCATCGGCGCCTGCCCCAAATGGCCAGCCCCGCCATCGCCACCAGCCATACGCCGCTCCCGACGGCAAGAGCCCGGCCGAGTCCGCCACCGGAGTAGCGGGCCTCCCCTTCGGAACCGCTCACGGTCATCGCCCAGTCGTCGACGGCTGCCTCCGGCCCCCACCCGCCATCCGAGTTCTCGGCCAGCCTGACCTCGCCGGAGACGGGGTCACCCGAGTACCCCCGGCCGTCCCATCCCCAGGAAACCTCCTCGCCGGCCTGGCCACGGGGGAGAAAGGCGGTGTTCTCGTAGACCCGCATGGTCGGATCAACCGGACGGGGAGCCAGGTCGACCTGGCGAGCGAGTCCCTCATCGAGGGCGGTCACGGAGTCGAGGACCACCACCCAGCGGACCGCAAAGGGGGCCAACGCCGCCCCCGGCCGCAGATCGCCGGCCTCGGCCAGCACGCGCAAAGCGTCCTCTAAGGCGCCGTCGCCTGCAGCGGCCTCCGGGAGCTGAGCTTCGTCGAGCGTGGGAGGGGAGCCGGTCACCAGCCGGTACTCGAAGTCGAACACCTGCCGGGAGGTGCCTGGTAGCTCTGTCTCCATGCCGATCACCAGCGTGCGCTCGGTCCCCGGCGCCGACGAGAGGGTGGCGACGAAGTCGAGCCGGTCGCTCCAGGCATCGGGCGGGAGCCCGGCCCGTCCTCCGACCAATGCCGGAATGGCTCCTGCCACCACCAGCCAGGCACCGCTGGCGGCAGCAACACGCAGCCAGGCTCGGCCAGAATTTGGAGCGAGCAGGGCTGTCACAAGCAACCCGGTGCCGAACGCGGCGACCAGCAGAGCGGCATCGGCCACGGCCGGGACCGTCACGATCTCTGCGACCAGCGCCCCGCTCAGAGCGAGCAGCCCGCCCGCCTCCCCCACCCGGCGACACCCCTTTTCGGGGAGCAGGATGGCGCCCAGGGAGGCCGCAATGACGACGACGTACCACCACCATTGGAGCCGCGAGGGCATGACCCCGAGGTCCAGCGAAAGGGAGGCGCGACCCCCGAGCACCGAGGGCCCGAGCAAGAGGAGGCCGAGCCCGACCCCGGCGAAGGCCCTGCCGACCGCTCTCCATGAAGCCTGCCCCGCCAGGACCAACCCGATGACGAGGACGACGATGGCCACCGCCGCCGCCGGGAGGAACACGACCACCAGGCCGCAGGTGAGCCCGGCCAGGGCGACCCGGCCGATGGCAGGTCGTCCCTTTCCGAGCTCGGAGAGGCAGGCTCGAACCGCCCACGGAAGGGCCCCGGCCGCCAGCAGCACCTGCCAGTGCCCGGCTCCCGCCACCGCAGCCAGGGCCGACCCCAGCGTGTAGGCGACTCCGGCGGCGTAACCCCCGGCCAGGCCGAGCTCCAGCTTGCGGGCGAGCCCGGCAAAGCCGAACAAGGCGGCGGCCAGTGCTGTGAGCGTGACCGCGATGGCGCTGAAGCCTCCTTTGCCGAAGAGAAGCCATTGGATGGCCGAGAGGGCGCCGACTGTGGAAGGCATCGCTTGCGGGCTCCCGAGGCCGGCCGGATTCCATCCTCCTGAATACGCGAACAACACATCGCCGGGTGTCGACGCCAGCGGGAGGGTCATGCCGGCGGCGGGGAAATGCCCCGTCCATAGGGCGCGGGTGGCAAATGCGAGGACGACCAATGCCGCGATCGAGGTGAAGATTGCCGGCCGGTGGCCGATCGCCCTCACCCGGCCGGCGAGTGAATCCGACGACTCCTGGTCGAAGGCCCGCGCCAGGCGCTCGCCCAATTCCCCACCCAGCCGTCGCAACCTGATGGCGCCACCCACTTGGAAGCGGAAGAGCTCTTCGTCCCCGACCGCTCGCACTCGTCTGAGGGAGCGCCGGTCCCCGATCAGGGAGGGCAGGTGGTACAGGTTCCAGCCCCAGGCCTTGAACAGGTCGACGAGAGTGCGTCCCCTGCCCACAAGCAAGCTGCCGAGGCCATCGATGAGATCGGCGAGAACGGCCAGCGGCGCCACCCAGATGAGACTCACGGGCCGGTAGGCCTTGAGCATGGCCCGCATCCGGCCCGCCCGCTCTCGCCACGAGTCGGGGTCGTGGCCGCAGTCCTGTCGGTGGAAAACCTCCGAGGAAGGGACGACGATGACCCGGCCGCCGGTCAGCCTCACCCGTTGGGAGAGGTCGAGGCCGGCCGAGGTGGGCGCCATGTCAGGGTCGAGTCCAGCAAGACCCTTGTAGACGTCACGGCGAATCAGCACCGAGGTGGCGGGCACGAACGCCACCTCCCTGACAACGTCGTACTGCTCGAGGTCGACTTCGTCCTCGTCCAGACCGGTGAATGGCTCGCCGAACGCGTCCGTGGCGGAGCCGATCGATTCCAGCACGTCGACCGAGCCCTCAACCAGGATCTTGGAACCGGCCACGGCCGCGTCGTTGCGCTCCAACTCCGCCACGAGCGCCCTGAGGGCGTCAGGACGCGGCCTGGCGTCACCATGGACGATCCACAGGTATTCACGCTCGGGCCCAAGTTGAGAGAGGAGATCCGGGAGATGTCCCACCCTTTCGACACCGGCCGGCACATCACGCGCTCGGCCCACGGCGACCACCGCGACCGGTCCGTATGCTTGGCGTGCGACGGCTTCGAGGGCGGGACCGATGTCGACGCCGTCGATGGCGAGCACCGCCACCGTCACGGCGGGGGCGGGGACCTGGAGGGTGGTGGATGCGTCCTCCGGGGTGCCCGGAGCCGGCGGAGCTGTCATGCGGGCCGACATTGTGGAGGGACTCGCCGGTTACGGCAATCCACGGAGGTGTGATGAGGACGGCGTTGCTATCGGGTGGAGTCGGGGGAGCCAGGCTCGCCCGAGGGCTGGCGGCCCTGCCCGAGGTCGACCTGAGCGTCATCGTCAACGTCGGCGACGACGCCGAGATCTATGGCCTCTATGTCAGCCCCGACCTCGACACGGTCGTCTACACCCTCGCCGGCGCCCAGGGTCCGCAAGGGTGGGGAGTAGCCGAAGACACGCTCACGGTGATGGGATGGCTGGCGGGCTTCCCGATCGATACCGACTTCGCCATCGGTGACAGGGATCTTGCGACCAACCTCTTCCGGACCGAGCGGCTGAGTCGGGGCTGGGGGCTGGCGATGGTCACGGAGGCGATCGCCTCAGGGTTGGGCGTGGCCACTCAGGTCCTCCCGGCCAGCGAGCAGAAGGTGAGAACCCAGGTCAAGCTGGCCGATGGGGGCTGGATCGGCTTCCAGGAGTATTTCGTGACGAGGGGCCACCGTGATGACATCGAAGATGTCCGCTTCGCCGGCGCCGACCAGGCCGACGCCGGCCCCGGCGTCATCGAGGCAATCGAAGCAGCCGACATACTGGTGATCGGGCCCTCCAACCCGCCTCTCTCGATCTGGCCCGTGCTAGCCATCCCCGACGTCGCCAGGGCGGTGGGCGCTCACGGCCGGACGGTCGGCGTGAGCCCTCTGATCGGCGGCAAGGCGCTGAAAGGCCCGGCCGATCGGGTGTTGCGGTCGCTGGGCTTCGCCGAAGGCAACCTCGGGGTGGTCGAGGCGTACGGGGGGCTGCTGCATGACTTCTTCATCGATCCGATCGACGCGAGTGACGAGATGCCGGGGGTCAAGGTGCATGTCACCGACCTCGACCTGCAGACCCAGGAGGCCGCCACCCGCTTCGCTCGCCAAATGCTCGAAGCCCTCTGAGTTGAGCATCCAGATCATCCCCGTGATGGGCTTGCCCGACATCAGGCAGGGCGACGACCTGGGCGGAGTGCTCATCGCAGCCCTGGGCTCGACGCCGCTCCTGGGAAGCGACGTGCTGGTGGTCACCCAGAAAATCGTGTCCAAGGCAGAAGGGGCGGTACGGCTGGCCGCGGACGACGCCGCCTACCGGGCGGTGGTGGAGGACGAGTCACGCATGGTCCTGCGCCGGAGAGGCGACCTTGTCATCTCGGTCACTTCACACGGGTTCATCTGCGCCAACGCAGGCGTCGACCGTTCCAACGCGGAAGACAGGACCGTCGTGCTGCTCCCACGCGATCCTGACGAGTCGGCCCGGGGACTCCGGGCGAGCCTGCAGCGGGAATTCGGAGTGGAGGTGGCGGTGATCATCACCGACACCTTCGGTCGGGCCTGGCGGCGAGGCCTCGTCGACGTGGCAATCGGTGTCGCCGGGATGAGGCCCATCCTCGATCTGCGAGGCACTCCCGACGCCTCCGGACGGATCCTGGAGGCCACCGAGGTGGCGGTGGTCGATGAGCTGGCTGCGGCCGCCGAGCTGGTGATGGGGAAGGCGGAAGGAATTCCCGCAGCGATCGTGCGCGGCTACGCGTACGAGGCCGGGACGGGCTCGATCACCGATTTGTTGCGCCCACCGGGCGAGGATCTATTCCGATAGGTCGTACGTCGTACGGCTTACGTCATACGTGAGGCGTGAGACTCGCGACGTGTGCCTCTACGCGCTGGGGCGGCCCAGGCCCAGGTAGTCGAGGCCGGCGCCCCGCACTGCGGCCGGATCCAAAAGGTTGCGGGCGTCAACCACCCGATGCCCCCTCATGACGCCACGTACCTCTTCCAGGTCGATTTGGGCGAACTCGGGCCACTCTGTCGCAACGAGCAGCACGTCGGCATCGCGGGCAGCTTCGATCGCCGACCCGACCTGAGCTAGGCCGGGGGCGGTCGCCTCTGGATCGTATGCCCTCACCTCGGCGCCCTCCTCCACCAGCAGAGCTGCGATCCGAACCGCGGGCGACTCGCGGACGTCGTCGGTGCCCGCCTTGAAGGCGAGTCCCCAGACTCCGATCCTTCTCCCCCGCAGCCCTCCTCCCGCCGCCATTCGCACCTTGCTGGCGACTCTCCGCCGTTGGTCCTCGTCGGCGGCGATGACCGCCTTCAACAGGGCGAAGTCATAGCCGGCGTCGGCGGCGACGCCGATCAGGGCGGCTGTGTCTTTGGGAAAGCAGCTACCCCCGTAGCCTGGCCCGGGCTGGAGGAAGTGCGGCCCGATTCTGTGGTCGTGGCCAACGCCCTTGATCACGTCGATGATGTCCGCCCCGACAGCCTCACACAGGTTGGCCAGGGTATTGGCAAAGGTCAGGCGGGTGGCCAGATAGGCGTTGGAGCCGTACTTGATCATCTCGGCCGAAGTGGGGTCGGTCATGATCGTTGGTGCGCTAATCCCTCCGTAAAGGGCCACCACACGCTCGGCCTCGGCCGGCTCGAACGCCCCCACCACGATCCGATCGGGGTCGAGGAAGTCCTCTACTGCCTTGCCTTCTCGCAGGAACTCGGGATGGGAGACGACCGAGGCGCCGCTGCCAAGATCGGCCAGCCGCTTCCTCAAGGAAACCACGGTCCCGGGCGGCACCGTCGACTTGACCACGAAGATGGCCGAGTCCTCGACCTCATTGGAGAGCTGGTCGATGACGGCGTGCACGAACCCGAGATCGGCCCTGCCGTCCAGGCCCTCGGGCGTCGGCAAGCACAGGAAGACGAGCTCGGCCCCGGCGATGGCCTCGAGGTTGTCGTTGTGAAACGTGAGGCGTCCGCTCTCGATCCCATTGCGGAGGAGATCATCCAGCCCGAGCTCGAAGATCGGAACGCCTCCGCCGGCCAGGAGCTCGACCCGCTTGGGGTCGGTCTCTCCCACCGAGACCTGATGCCCGAGATGAGCCAGTCCGGCAGCCGTGGTCAAACCTACGTAACCCGCCCCGATGACCGCGACCTTCAATTGGGGAGCCTCATCCGCTCAATCTATCCGGCGGCGGTGCCGGCATCAGCCCCCAGAATGACTACCGCGTCCACCGCGCCCTCGATGGAACCGGTGGTCACCTCGCCGAACCCGAGGGCATCGATCACTGCCTCGCCGTACTCCATGTGATCCGGCGGGACCAACACCAGGGTGGTGGTGAACTCGGAGCTCGAAGCGTCACCGATGTTGGCGATGGCGAACCCCTTGTCCTCGAGGACCTGCGACCAGTTGCCGGCGCTGCCCGACAGGCCGTTTCCGTTGAGCACCTGCAGCCGCAGGGGCTCTTCGGCGTTGAGCGATCGGCCGTTGGAGAACGCGCTGATCAGCTGACCGGCCTCCGGCTCCTGCATCTTCAGCACCGAGCGGCCCTCGACTGTGGCGGCGCGGCCCGGAACGGTGGCGGTCTCGATTGCAGACACATCGATGCCCCTCATGTTGAAGGCGAGTTCGATGATGGAGCGCTGGGCCAGGGTGGCATCGATCGTCAGATGAGAGGCGAAAGCGGTGACCAGGTCTCCGGCCTCGGTGATCGACGAAGGCCGGGCGATGCGATCGATGATGGCCAGGATCAGTTGCTGCTGGCGGGCGGTGCGGCCGATGTCGCCACCGTCGACCGAGCGCCAGCGACCGTCGCGCAGCTCCTGGTAGTGGCGGGAGCGGGCGAGGGCGAGCGCCTGCGAGCCGTCGAGGAGTTGATGGCCGGCCTGGACCTCGAGACCGGATTTCTTGTCGCGAGCCGGATACTCGAAGTCGAAGTAGACCCCGTCGACCTGGTCCACGATCGCCTGGAAGCCGGCAAAGTCGACCTCGACATAGTGGTGGATCGGGAGGCCGGTGACCTCCTTGACGGTCCGCACCATGAGAGCGGCCCCGCCAAGGCTGTAGGCGGAGTTGATCCGGTTCTCGCCGTGGCCGGGGATGCCCACGAGCAGATCGCGGGGGATGCTCAGGATCTGTGCCTTGTCCGAGTCCGGGTAGACCTTCAGAAGCATGATCACGTCGGCTCGGGCGCCGGCGAAGTTGCCGAAGTTCTCGAGGTCATCCAGCCCTTCCCGGCTGTCCGAGCCGATGACCAGGAACGTGATGGGGTCCTGGTTGTTGGTCGGGCGGACATTCAACTCGGGGACCACCTCCTCCACCTGCGAGGCCGAGGTAACGAATGCCTCTTGGGTGGTGTGAAGCAGCCAGTAGACGCCGACCAGGGCGAGGTTGGCGAGGACCAGCAAACCGATTACGAGGTTTCGCCAGAAATGTGATGGACGCGAGTGCTCGGACATGATCTTGAAGGAGACGCCCAAAGACTACCGGTGGTTCCCGGAAAAGGAGTAAATGAAACATCTTGCGTCTCAGGTCCCACGTCTCACGGTCTCCAAGTCTCGAAGTCTCGAAGTCTCGAAGTCTCGAAGTCTCGAGGTCAGACGTTGCGGTGCCACCAGGCGGTCGAGCCCACCCCCTCGAGGTCGCGAAAATCGGGTCGTGGCACCGTGCGACCGTGCGACCGTGGGACCGTCTATCTCAGCGCCTGGCCAAGGCCGTAGCCGAGCCAGGCCAGCAGCCAGCCTCCGACCACTGAGCCGACCGCGTAGGCGAGTGACCAGCCCATCTGGCCGCCCCGTCCCATCGTGAAGGCTTCCCAGGCAAAGGCCGAGAAGGTGGTGAACCCTCCCAGCAGCCCCACCGCCAGCGGGGTGAGCACCGCGATCGGGATCCTTCCGACGCCGAGCGTCAGCAGCAGCCCGAGAAGGAACGCTCCCACAAGGTTGATCGCCATCGTCGACCAAGGGAACCGTTGGTACACCGCACCGACCCCGATGGCGTAGCGAACCACCGAACCGACAGCACCGCCCAGGCCCACCCACAGGAACCGCATGACAACTCCTTCTGCTCGGTAGGAGCTATCAGCGGAGTCCGCGGTTGACGGCGAGCCCCATCGCCGTGAGCCACATGGTACGCGTGAGACCGTGAGACCGTGTGACCGTGAGACCCTGTGACCGTGAGACCGTGAGACCGTGAGACCTCGGGACCGTGAGACCGTCATTACCCTCTCGTCATGGCGGTACTTGCCCATGAGGGCGCCTTCTCGATCCTCTATGGGCCGTTCGGGGTGCCGACAGGCTCGGGCTATGCCCCCGGCTACATCGCCAGGCCGGATCAATTCGGACGATTCCCGGCAGCCTTGCTCGCCCCCGACCGCGGCCTGGTCACCTCCGAGGTCAAAGACCTCGCCCGGCGGCTGGCCCGACGGGGACTGGCGGTGGTGGCGATCGGCTCGGCCAGGGGTGGTGACGACGCTGACGACGAGCGGGTGGGAGTCGACCTCGACGAAGCCCAGCAGTTCCTCGCCTCCGACGACATCGACTGGACCTACCCGGAGGCCATCGGCTTGATCGGGACTGGCTCCGGTGGGCGAACTGTGCTCATCCACGCCGCCTACCGGCCATGGGTGCGAGCCGTTGTGACGCTGGGCGGGCCGCTGTGGGGTGACGAGGCCGGCGAGCATCCCGTTCTGGGCCTGCTCCCTCACATCGCTGCGCCCGTCCTCGGGCTGTACGGAGCCGAAGACGAGGCCACCCCGGCCGGACTGGTGGATGAGGCCCAAGGCTCAACCCCGCGCGGGCAGTGGCTTCTCTATGCGGGAGCCGGCTCGGGCTTCTGGGACATCGACTCGCCTGCCTACGACCCGGGGGCAGCCGAAGATGCGGAGGCGCGTGTCACCGCGTTCCTGCTGGCGGCCCTGCCGGCAGCCGAGGTCGAAGACCTGGGCTGAGCAGCCTCAGGCCCTCACCGCATCTGCCCCGGCCTGAGGTTGCGTACTTCGCCCGAGCGCAGCGTGATCCGGCTCGGACCCGACTCGACGATGAGTCCCCCATCGACATCGACATCCACAGCTCGGCCTGCACCGTCCGGATCCCAAGCCACGTCTCGCCCGATGGTCACCGACACCTGCCGGTACTCATCCCGGCCCCAATCCGAAGCAGGCCGCCTGAGCCGGTCCAGGAGAGAGCTCGCCCACCGCTCGGCGATCTCCTTGCCCAGAGTCTCGCCAGGGTCCACCGTCAACACACCGGCGATCCCTACGGGCGGCTCCGGCCACCAGAGGTTCAACCCCAACCCTGCCACCACCACCCTGTCTGAGGCCTCGACCAGGATGCCTCCCACTTTCCGGAGGCCCAGGATCAGGTCGTTGGGCCACTTGAGGGCGATTTCCGGCCCGACCGCATCACAGGCGGCAAGGCCGGCCACCAATGGCAACGGCCCCCAGGCCGGGGCAGGCCATTCCGGTTCGAAGGCGAGGCTGGTGGCGAGCGCCCGCGGCGCCTCGGCCCACTCCGACCCGGAGCGCCCACGGCCGCTGGTCTGTTCTCTCGCCCATACCAGGAGGGGAATACCCTCATAACGATCACGGGCCTCGTCCTGGGTGGATGGGACCTGATCCACCTCGACCAGGGAGTGGCGTGTAATCATCTACGGCACGGCGGAGTCGAAACCGCAGCCTAGGAGGAGCGGTGGGAACCGAAGACCGCATCGAGCACCTGCGGAAGCTCCGTGAGGACGCTCTCCATGCCGGCAGCCGCCGGGCAGTCGATCGTCAGCACGAACAGGGCAAGCTGACCGCCCGCGAGCGGGTCGAGAACCTGCTCGACAAGGGCTCGTTCCAGGAAGTCGATATGTTCGTCCGGCATCGGGCGACCGGGTTCGGGATCGAGTCGAGGCGGCCGCTGGGCGATGCCGTGGTCACCGGCTTCGGAACCGTCGACGGCCGCACCGTGTTCGTGTTCGCCGAGGACTTCACCGTCTATGGGGGAAGCCTCGGCCAGGCAGTGGCCGACAAGATCTGCAAAGTAATGGATCTGGCGATGGAGGTGGGGGCGCCGATCGTCGGTCTCAAGGATTCGGGCGGGGCGCGTATTCAGGAAGGCGTTGGGTCGCTGGATGGTTACGGGCGCATCTTTGCCCGCAACGTCCGCGCTTCCGGGGTCATACCCCAGATCTCGGTGATCATGGGCCCCTGCGCCGGCGGTGCCGTCTACTCCCCTGCCATCACCGACTTCGTCTTCCAGGTCGAAGGGGGAAGCCACCTCTTCATCACCGGCCCCGACGTCATCAAGGCCGTGACCGGCGAGGACGTCACTTTCGAGGAGTTGGGCGGGGCGGGGACCCACGCTGCCATCTCCGGCGTGACCCACTTCGTCTACCCGACCGGCAGCGACGCCCTAGATGCTGTCCGGTACCTGATCTCGTTCCTCCCCCAGAACAACCTGGAGCTGCCCCCCTACTTCGCCCCCACGGACAGCCGCGACCGCATCGACGACTCGTTGGATGAGCTCATACCCGACTCGGCCTCACAGCCATACGACATGACGACGGTGATCGAGTCGGTGGTCGACGACGGCGAGTTCCTGCAGGTGCACGAGCAGTGGGCGCGCAACCTCATCGTCGGGCTGGCCCGGCTGGACGGCCACACGGTCGGGATCGTCGCCAATCAGCCCGAGGCTCTTGCCGGCACGCTCGACATCTCGGCCTCCGAGAAGGGGGCGAGGTTCGTCCGCTTCTGCGACTCCTTCAACATCCCCCTGCTGACGTTCGTGGACGTGCCAGGCTTCCTCCCCGGCATCGACCAGGAGCACGGGGGGATCATCCGGCATGGGGCCAAGCTCCTCTACGCGTACTGCGAGGCCACCGTCCCTCGGGTCTCGGTCATAACCCGCAAGGCCTACGGCGGCGCCTATCTGGTGATGAACGCCCGCGGGATCGGCGCCGACCTCGTCTATGCCTGGCCCTCGGCCGAGATCGCGGTGATGGGTGCCCAGGGGGCGGTGAACGTGATCTTTCGCCGTGAGCTCCAGGACTCGGAGGACCCTGAGCAGAAGCGCACGGAATTGATCTCCGACTACGAGGCAACGTTCAACAACCCATACCAGGCCGCCGAGCTGGGCCTGGTCGACGAGGTGATCGAGCCGCGCGAGACCAGGATGAAGCTGATCAGGGCGTTCGACATGCTTCGCAACAAGCGCGACCGGATGCCGCAGAAGAAGCACGGCAACATCCCCCTGTAGGAAGGCGCTCCGCCGCCTGTCCGAGCAGGCCCACCGATCTCGCCGCTGCCAGACTCTCATCCGCCCATGAAGAGCCTGCTGATCGCAAACCGAGGTGAGATCGCTGTGCGGGTCATCCGCACCGCCCGCGAGCTCGGGCTCCGCACCATCGCGATCTATTCCGAATTGGACCGGGACGCCCTCCACGTCGAGCTGGCCGACGAGGCGTGGAGCGTCGGCCCGGCTCCTGCTGCGGAGTCGTATCTGAATGCCAAGCGGGTGCTCGAGGTGGCATCCGCCTCCCGCGCCGAGGCGATACATCCCGGCTACGGGTTCCTCTCCGAGAACGCCGGTTTCGCCAAAGCCGTGACGGACGCCGGGCTCATCTGGGTCGGCCCCCCCGCCGCCGCCATCGCCGCGATGGGGGACAAGGTCACCTCCCGCCGGACTGCCGCGGCCGCCGGGGTGCCGACCGTGCCGGGGACGGTCGAGCCCCTTGCCTCGGTGGCGGAGGTCGAGGCCGCTGCAGCCGAGTTCGGCTACCCGGTTGCGATCAAAGCCGCCCATGGAGGAGGCGGAAAAGGGCTCCGGGTGGTTGAGGAGGCCGCCGGGTTGACGGAGGCGTTCGAAGGAGCTCGCCGGGAGGCGGACGCCTATTTCGGGAGCCCTGAGGTCTACGTCGAGCGATACCTCGACCGCCCCCGCCACGTGGAGGCCCAGATCCTGTTCGATCATGCAGGGCACGGCGTCTTCGTGGGCGAGCGTGACTGCTCCGTTCAACGCCGGCACCAGAAGCTCATCGAGGAGACTCCCTCCCCGGCTCTCGACCCGAAGATGCGGCAGGCAATCGGCGAGGCCGCCCTGGCCGCCGCCTCCGCCTGCGGCTACGTGAACGCCGGCACGATCGAATTCCTGGTGGCGGCTGATCAGTTCTATTTCCTCGAGATGAACACGCGCCTTCAAGTCGAGCACACCGTCACCGAGATGGTGACCGGTCTGGATATGGTCGCCTGGCAGTTGCGAATCGCCGATGGAGAGCCACTCGACCTCGACGATGTCAGCAGCCGCGGTCACGCCATCGAGTTCAGGATCAACGCCGAAGATCCGGCCCGTGGATACATCCCCTCACCCGGTCAGGTCGTGGACTACCGGGAGCCGTCCGGGCCGGGAGTGAGGGTCGACAGCTGGGTGAGGCCAAGCACCCGCATCAGCCCCTACTACGACAACCTCATGGCGAAGCTGGTGGTTTGGGGAGCCGACCGGGAGCAAGCAATCGCCCGCGGCCGGCGAGCGCTCTCCGAGTACACGGTCACCGGAGTGGCGACCACCATCCCCGCGCACCAGGCCGTCCTCGCACACGACGACTTCCTGAATGCGAGGCACCACACGCGCTGGATGGAGGAGTCGGTAGTCCTCCCAGCGCCCGGTCCTGACGCCGGCCCCACGCTTCCGTCCGAGGAGCAGCTCAGCCGCCGCGAGATGACCGTCGAGATTGGCGGCAGGCGGTTCACCGTCGCCTACTGGTCACCTGACGTGCCGGTGGCGCCTTCGTCGGTTCGAAGGCGCCCTCCCAAGCTCGACCGCCCCGCCAACGCCCCCACCGACGGGGTCGTCACCGCTCCGATGCAAGGAACGATCGTCAAAGTGCACGTCAAGGCGGGCGACAAGGTGGCGCCAGGCAATCCCATCTGCGTGCTGGAGGCGATGAAGATGGAGAATGAAGTGCGCTCCCCGGCCGCAGGGGAAGTGGTTGACCTTCGCATCCAGCCAGGCGACACCGTGGCAGCCGGCGCAGTGATCGCAGTCGTTCGTTAGGCAGCGCGGCTCCGACCACCCTCCGTGCATGGGTCTGGCGAGCCATATCCCCTGACCAGCTTGTCGGAAAGAATGCGCATCGGGTAACGAGTGGGAGGAACTGATGGGCAGGTGGTCCAGGGTGCGCGAGCGCGGGGCGTCGATGGTCGAATACGCCTTCTTGCTCGTCTTGATCGGAGTCATCGCAATGACCGCCGTGCGGTTCGCCGGCGCTCAGACCAGCGAGACGTTCTCTTCTGTAGCGGGCGTGATCGGCACCGGCCAGACCGGCGGCGGTAATCAGCAGCAGGGTGGCGGCGGCGGCAACAACAACGGCGGCGGCAACAACAACGGCGG
>DATBMA010000110.1:0-17740 GCA_036555105.1 Acidimicrobiia bacterium | reverse complement strand
GGTTCAGGCGAGCAGCTCGGCGATCTGAACCGCGTTGAGGGCGGCGCCCTTGCGGAGGTTGTCCGCCACCGACCAGAGGTTTATCCCGCCGGGCCGGCCGAGGGTGGGACGCACTCGTCCCATCAGACGCAGCTCGTCGATGCAACGGACGGTTCAGGCGAGCAGCTCGGCGATCTGAACCGCGTTGAGGGCGGCGCCCTTGCGGAGGTTGTCCGCCACCGACCAGAGGTTTATCCCGCCGGGCCGGCCGAGGGTGGGACGCACTCTTCCGACGAGGGCTTCGTCGATACCGGCGGCATCGAGGGGGGTCGGGACCCGATCGGTCCAGAGACTGACACCCGGAGCTCCCGCCAAAGCGGTGTTCGCCTCTTCGACGGTGACGGGGCGCTCGAAGAAGAGGCTGGCCGACACCGCGTGGCCGGCCATCACGGGAACCCGCACGCAGGTGGGTTCCACCATCAGCTCGGGAAGGTCGAGGATCTTGCGAGGCTCCCTTACGAGCTTCCACTCCTCGTCGGTGTACCCGTCCTCGGAGGCGTTGCCGGCGAACGGGAGGACGTTGAACCCGATCGGTCTGACATACAGGTCTCCTCCCGGGTCGGCCCAGCCTCCCAGGGCAAGCGATTCGGGGTCGGCCTCCAGCAACCCTTGCTGGCGCCGCAGCTCATCGATTCCCCGTCGCCCGCTGCCTGACACCGCTTGGTAGGAGGAGACGGTCACTTCCGTGAGGCCGGCCAGCCGGTGCAAGGGGGCGGCGGCCATCACCAGCGTGATGGTCGTGCAATTGGGATTGGCGATGATCCCCTTGTGCCCGGACACCGCAGAGTCGTTGACACCGACGGTGATGAGGGGCGTCTCGGGGTCCATCCTGAACGCGCTCGAGTTGTCGACCACAACCGCTCCGGCCCGAACGAACTCAGGGGCGAACTCCCTGGCACGGTCGGCCCCGGCCGAGAACAGGGCTAGATCGATGCCGGTCGGATCGGCCTGGCCCAGGTCCTCGACCTCGACCTCACCCCACTTGGTTGGAACCATCCGGCCGGCCGATCGGGAAGAGGCCATAAGGCGCAGGCCGGAGAGCGGGAAGTCCCGCTCTTCGAGGACCGAGACCATCGTCCGCCCCACCGCGCCGGTGGCACCTACCACCGCCGCCACCAGGTCGGTCATGCCCCCACCTCCTCCTCGACCATGGGAGGGGAGAAGGCGTCGTGAAGGACCCTGACCGCCTCATCGAGGTCGCCGCCCCGCACCACACAGGAGATCCGGATCGTCGAGGTCGAGATCATCTCGATGTTGATGCCAGTCCCGGCCATGGCCCTGAACACTTTGGCTGCCACTCCGGGATGGGACTTCATCCCCGCCCCGACCAAGGACACCTTGCCGATGTCCTCGTCGACCTCGGCGCCTTCTGCTCCAAGGGTGGCCGAGGCATCCTGAGCCGCCTTCGCCACCCTGGCGACACCGAGCTTGGGGACGGTGAAGCTGATGTCGGTGTTGCCCTGGCGGGAGACGTTCTGGACGATCATGTCGACGTTGATGCCGGCCTCAGCCATTGGCTCGAACAAGGCAGCGGCCACGCCCGGCTGGTCGGGCACTCCCCAGACGGTCACCTTGGCCTCCGAACGGTCATGGGCGATGCCGCGGATGATCGCCTCTTCCATCGCCTCGGCCTTGACCCAGGTGCCGTCGCCCGACTCGAACGAGGACCGCACATGGATGGGAATGTCGTACCTGCGGCCCACCTCGACTGCCCGCGGCATCAGGACCCCGGCCCCCCCGGCGGACAGCTCCAGCATCTCGTCGAAGGAGACATCCATCAGCTTGCGGGCGTCTGGGACCAGCCTGGGGTCGGCTGTGAACACCCCGTCGACGTCGGTGAAGATCTCGCATGCGTCCGCCCCGAGGGCGGCGGCGAGGGCCACTGCTGTGGCATCAGAGCCGCCCCTGCCCAGAGTCGTGATCTCTCGCGACTCGGGGTCGACCCCCTGGAAGCCGGCCACGATGACCACCTTGCCGCCGGCCAGGCCCTCCCTGATCCTGTCTCCCTTGATCTCGCGGATCTTGGCCGCACCGTGGGAGTTGTCCGTGAGGATGCCTGCCTGGGAGCCGGTGAAACTGACTGCGTCGACACCGCGCCTGGCAAGCGCCATGGCGGTGAGGGCCATCGAGATCCGCTCCCCGGCGGTGAGCAACATGTCCATTTCGCGGGCCGGCGGGTCGGGGTTGACGGCGGCGGCCAGTGAAATCAGCTCGTCGGTGGTCTCGCCCATTGCCGAGACCACCACCACGACGTCGTTGCCGGCCTGACGCGTCTCCACGATCCGGTCGGCGATGTTGCCGATCAGGTCCGGGCTTGCGACGGAAGTGCCGCCGAACTTCTGAACGAGTAGAGGCACGGCTTGTGGTGGTGAGGGGAGACCGATAGCTTACGGCCCCCCCAATCCTCTCCCGTTCGATGTCCGATGCCCGCCCCAGCAAGAAAGAGCTCCAGGCTGCCCGCCGCGAGGAGGAGAAGAAACGCGCCCAGCGGCGCGAGTTCCGGAGGCGGGTCGGGATGGGCCTTGGCATCGGCGTTCTTCTCGCCGGCGGCCTGCTCCTCAACTCCTATCTGAGCAATCGCCCAGAACAGCTACCCGCTGCCTACGTCCAGTTCAGGGACCAACCCACCGCCTGTGGTGCGACCCAGCCTCCCGCCGAGGAGTTGCAGACCTTCGACGCCCCCACCGACCAGGGGCTGACCGCCGACCAGACGATCACCGCCACCTTCCGGACCTCATGCGGTGCGATCACGGTGACGCTCGATCAGGCGGGAGCGCCCGCCACCGCAGAGTCGTTCGTATTCCTGGCCCGCGAGGGTTTCTATGACGGGACTGTCTTCCACCGCATCGTGACCGGGTTTGCCGCCCAGGGTGGCGATCCCAAGGCCGACGGAACCGGGAATCCCGGGTACCTGGTGCCGGATGAATTCCCCCCCGAAGGCTTCGTCTATGAGCCGGGGGTGGTGGCCATGGCCAACGCCGGACTTGGCACCACCGGCAGCCAGTTTTTCTTCGTGCTCGGCGATCAGGCAGCGTCACTGCGCCCCCAGTTCAACATCCTCGGCAGGGTCACCGATGGGGCCGAGGTGCTCGATGCCATCGCCGCGGTTCCGACCTCCCAGCAGCCTGGCAACGCCGAGAAGAGCCTCCCGCTCGAGACCGTTTACGTCGAGGGGATCAACATCGAGACAGGAGGCTGACCGCGTGGGCAGGCCTAAGCCGGGCGCGTCCCGATGGCGGTAGATCTCCACACCCACAGCGATCGCTCCGATGGCTCCGTCGGCCCTGCCGCCCTGGTGGCGGAAGCGGCAGCGGCCGGGCTGTCTGCCGTTGCCCTGACCGACCACGACACGCTGGAAGGAGTTGCCGAGGCCAAGGCCGCAGGGTCCGGCGCCGGGATCGAGGTGGTGCCCGGCATCGAGCTATCTCTGACCTGGAGCCCAGGCGGGATGCACATGATCGTCCTTTTCCTCGAGGACGATCCGGGCCCGCTCCAGGACAAGCTCGAGGCACTCAGGTCGGCCCGATCGGATCGCAACGCCAGGATGCTCGAGCGCCTGGCCGAGCTGGGCATGGTCATCACCCCCGAGGAGCTGGCAGCCGAAGCCGGTCAAGGAAGCGTGGGGCGGCCCCACCTGGCGGCAATCATGGTGCGCAAGGGTTATGTCCCCGACTTCGAAACCGCCTTCAACGACTGGCTGGCAGCCGGGCGCCCGGCGTATCTCGGGCGGGACCGCCTATCACCGGATGAGGCGATTGCCCTGGCCAGGGCATCTGGCGGGGTTCCGATCCTTGCCCATCCCCACACACTCGGCCTGGAGACGACAGAGGAGATGAACGACCTCTTGGAACGCCTGGCCGGTCTCGGCTTGGTCGGGGTGGAGTGCTTCTACAGCACGTATGACTCCGTTACCGAGGCGGCCAACCGCGCCCAGGCACGCAAGTTCGGACTTATCCCATCAGGCGGTTCGGACTTCCACGGGACCTACAAGCCGACGATCTCCATCGGCAAAGGAACGGGGGACCTTCTGGTCCCAGACGAGGTATTGGAGGAGTTGCGGGCAGCCCGTCCTTGAGCTCCGGCCGCCGGCTCGGCATGGGTGGAGCCGCTGCGATCGTCTCCGGCTCCATCCTGGTCTCACGCCTGCTCGGGCTTCTCCGGGAGACCCTGCTGGCGGCGTTGCTCGGGGTCAGCTCCGCCGGCGACGTCTACCGAGACGCCTTCTTCGTCCCCGACCTTCTCAACTACCTGATGGCGGGAGGCTTCCTCACCATCACCCTTGTCCCGATCCTGGCCAAGCGCCTGGAGGCAGGGGAAGTGGAGGGAAGTCATCGTGACTTCACCGCCGTCTTCTGGACGATGGCGGGCGCAATTGCCGCCCTCACCCTGGTCCTGTGGGCGGCCGCCCCCCCACTGGTCGAGGCGTTGTTCCGCACGCTCCCCGCCTCGGATCAGGCCGAGATCGCCCAGCTCACCCGCATCGCCCTTCCCGCCCAGATCTTCTTCGTCCTCGGCTCTCTGTTCATGGCGTACTCGTATGCCAAGCGGCGGTTTCTCTACCCGGCCCTGGCGCCGGTGATCTACAACCTGGGCATCATCTTCGGAGGGCTGCTGGGGGCGGCCGACGGAGACCCCAGCCCCGCCGGCTTCGTCTGGGGGGCCGTGATCGGCGCGGCCGTCGGCAATTTTGGAGTCCAGTGGCTGGGAGCGCGTACGGCCGGGCTGCGACTTCGCAGGCCGGGCGCCGCCACCAGGCCGGCCCTGGCTCAGTACTTCGCGCTCGCGATCCCGCTCATGATCGGACAGTCGGTGGCCGTCCTCGACGAGCAGTTCGTGCGGGTGTTCGGCCAATTGGGCGGGGCCGGGGGCACGGCCGCTCTCTCCTTCGCCCGCATGCTCAACATGGTGCCGATCGGGATCATCGCTCAGGCCGCCGGGGTCGCCGCCTTCCCCTTCCTGGCCGGGCTGGCGGCGAAGAGCGACTGGTCAGGGCTGGCAGGTACGACTCAGCGGGCGATTCGGGCCACGCTCGTCATCTCGGCCGGGGCCACCGCGGTGGTCTACGCGGTGGCGAGGCCGGCGATACGCATCGTCTATCAATGGGGCAGGTTCTCGGTAGAGGACACGGCGCTGGTGGCCTCGTTGCTTGCGGTCTACTGCCTGAGCATCCCCGCTTGGGGGGCCCAGCAGGTGGCGGCCCGCTCCTTCTATGCCCGTCGGCGAATGTGGCTGCCTGTCGGCTGGGGAACTTTGGTCACGGTGCTGGCCATTCCGTTGCACCTCTGGCTGTTCCGGGCGTTCGACCTTCCCGGTCTTGCTTGGGCGAGCGTCATCTCAATCAGCATGTACGCCACGATCCTCTACGTCAGGTGGCGGCAGACCGATGGCGAGCTCGCTCCGGCCACCTCCTCGCTATGGAGGCTGGTGCCGGGAGCACTGCTGGCGGCGGTGGCGGGCAGGCTCGTCGCCAGCGCCCTCTCCGGAGAACTGGCTCTCGGTCCCTCGCTGCTCGGCCTGGTGGGGGCGGCGCTCATCACCGCCTCGGTCTATCTGTTGATCTGCCTCGCGCTTCGGGTGCCGGAGGTGAGAGCGATCATGGGGCGGCTGCCCGGGGCCCGCCCTCAATCCTCGGGCCGGGACAGGTCGGGATAGACCTCGTCTAGCGGCCCCTCCGGGTCGTTGACGGAGATCGCCCTCACCCAGGCTGATGGACGGCGTGGACGGGGGGCCCGCAAGCGCCTGGCCTCTTCCGCCTCCAGCTCGGCGATGACCGCCATCACAGCCGCGGTGATAAAGGGGTCGGCCCCTCCTTTGATCTCCACCCGCTCAACCACGAGCCACCTCTACCAGTTCGGTGAGGGTACCCGCCAGGTCCCGCGGGTGGACGAAGGCCACCTTTGACCCACCCCCTCCGATGCGAGGGGTGCGATCGATCAGCTCGGCGCCCTCAGCCGCCAAGTGGGACAGGGCAGATTCGATGTCGAGGACTGCGAACGCCATGTGATGCATGCCTTCGCCCCGCCTGGCCAGGAACCGCCCGACCGGGGTGTCCGGCCCAAGCGGCTGCAGGAGCTGCAGGTAGGAGCCTCCCACCGGGAGCATCGCCTCCTCGACTCCCTGATCCTCGACCACCTCTCGATAGAGGGGGCTGATCCGGTAGCGGCCGGAGTAGGCGGCGATGGCCGCATCGAGGTCGGCGACGGCGATGCCAACGTGGTCGAGGTTGAGCAGCTTCATCCGGAGCCAAGCTAACGGGGCCACCGGTAGCCTCATTGCCATGTCCGAGCCGATGGGGCGTTGATGGCAGAAGCAGTCGAACGCAACCTGGGACTCGACCTCGTCCGGGTGACCGAGACCGCGGCAATGGCCGCTGCACGGTGGATGGGCCGCGGCAACAAAGAGGCGGTGGACCAGGCCGCCGTGGATGGGATGCGGGCTCACCTGGCGACGCTCGATCTGGACGGGGTCGTGGTGATCGGCGAGGGGGAGAAGGACGAGGCGCCAATGCTCTTCAACGGCGAGCGGGTAGGCAACGGAAAGGGCCTGACGGTGGAGGTTGCCGTGGATCCCGTGGATGGGACCACACTTACCGCACAGGGCCTGCCGGGAGCCATCGCCGTCATCGCCCTGAGCGAGGGGACCGGCACGATGTACGCACCGGGGCCGCTCGTCTACATGGACAAGATCGCGGTTGGCCCGGAGGCGGCCGGCGCCATCGATCTCGGGGCACCTGTCGAGCACAACCTGCTGGCAGTGGCCAAAGCCAGGGACAAGGACGTCAACGACCTCCAAGCGGTCATCCTCAATCGTCCCCGCAACCAGACTTACATCGACGAGGTCCGCAAGGCCGGGGCCAGGATCAGGCTCATACCCGATGGCGACGTCGCCGCCGCCGTCGCCACGGCCAGGGAGGAGAGCGGGATCGACCTCCTGCTCGGCATCGGGGGCTCGCCCGAGGCGGTGCTGGCAGCATCGGCGCTCCGCTGCATGGGGGGCGAGATCCAGTGCAGGCTGTGGCCGCGCGATGACGACGAGAAGAGCCGTGCGGATGAGCTAGGGCTCGACCTTGGCCAGGTGATGTCGACGGACGACCTGGTCGGGTCCGACAACGTCTTCTTCGCCGCCACCGGCGTCACCGACAGCGAGTTCCTGCGGGGTGTCAACTTCTATGGGGATGGGGCCGCCACCCACTCCGTGATCATGCGATCCAAGACCGGCTCGATCCGCTACATGGACGCCTATCACAACCTCGCCAAGCTGAGGCGCATCTCCGCGGTGGGCCTGGATTGAGCGAGACCTACGACCGCATACTGCGGCTGCGGGCCATCCGAAGCTTCGACGGGCGCCCTCTCGAGGCGAGCGACCTCGGCGCAGTCCTGGAGGCGGGGAGGTGGACCGGCAGCTCCAAGAACCGCCAGGGCTGGTCGTTCGTGGTCGTTACCGACCCTGCCCAACGCGATGCATTGGCGGCCTGCGGTGACTTCACCCAGCCGGTCGAGGATGCACCGGTGACGATCGCGCTGATCCAGGAGCCGAACGGCAACGACTTCGACATCGGGCGGCTGGCCCAGAACTTGATGCTGGCCGCCGACGCGTTGGGGCTGGCCTCGTGCCCGGTCACCCTCCATCGAAGTGCCCAGGCGGCAACTGTCCTGGGGCTGCCTCCCGAGGCCAAGGTGCGCTACGCCATCGCCCTCGGATATCCGGGAGTCAACCCGTCCCCGGCCAAGTACGGCGGACGCAAGCCCATGGAGGAGCTGGTCCACCGGGACCGCTATTGAGCCCCAACCATCCATGCTTGATCGAAGAGGCTGCTGTGATATCATTTTGATATCGAAGTCAGGAGCAGTTTGTCGACCGAACGAATCCGCCCAGGGTCCTCAGGATGGCCGTTTCTGTTCATCGGGATCGCGATGGCGATCGCCGGCATCTGGCTGATCATCTCGAGCGCCGACGACGACTTCGGGGTCGTGATGGGAGGGGTGGGGCTGTTGCTGATCAGCACCCTTCTCGTGCTGGGCCTGTTCGTCAACCAGCCGAACCAGGCACGCGTCCTCACCTTCTTCGGGCGCTACATAGGAACGGTCTCGGAGAACGGGTTCCGTTGGGCAAACCCCTTCGCCATCAAGACCAAGATCTCGCTGAGGCTGCGGACCTTCGACTCTGACGTCCTGAAGGTGAACGATGCGATCGGCAACCCGGTGGAGATCGCGGCGGTGATCAACTGGCAGGTGGTCGACACCGCCAGGGCCGTGTTCGATGTCGAGGACTACGAGGGCTTCGTCCGGGTGCAGACCGAGGCCGGGATCCGCCATGTGGCCAGCGAGTATCCCTACGACAATTACGAAGCAGAAGGGGCTTCGTTGCGGGCCAATGCCGACGACGTGACCTTGACCCTGCAGACCGAATTGCAACAGCGCCTCGATCAGGCCGGGGTGGCGATCCGCGATTGCCGGCTGCGGCGCCTGGCCTACGCGCCGGAGATCGCCGGCGAGATGCTGCGCAGGCAACAGGCAAGCGCGGTGGTGGCGGCTCGCAAGCTGATCGTAAAGGGAGCGGTGAGCATGGTCGAGGACGCCCTACAGCAACTCGCCGACCAAAACGTCGTCATCCTCGACGAGGAGCGCAAGGCGGCGATGGTCTCCAACCTCATGGTGGTGCTCACTTCCGATCGCTCGGCCCAGCCGGTCGTGAACGCGGGATCGCTCTACACGGGCTGATGGCGGGAGAGAGGAAGAACTTCCTTCTTCGGCTCAATCCTCGCCTGCACGAGGCACTGGAGCGCTGGGCGGCGGATGATCTGCGCAGCCTCAATTCGCAGATCGAGTTCCTGTTGACGGAGGCGGCTCGCCGCAATGGCCGCTGGCCCGAAGAAGGTCTCGAGTCTCACGTCTCGAGACTCGAACCCGAGGGCCTGGGTTAGAGAGCGCCCAGGCCAAGCGTCACCGCCTCCACCAGGGTCCCGGCCAGCGGGATCCCGAGGGCATCGAGGTCCGAGCGATGGTGGGCCCCGCTGTCGTAGAGGACACAACGGGCCCCGACGTGAGCGGCGGCAAGGGCATCGTCGGGTGTGTCACCGATCACCAGGACCCCCGAGGGCGGTTCGCCGTCCATCAGCCCGATCAAGTGTGACTCGAGGTAGGCCGCTTTGGGCTCCCCGGGCGGGCCAAGCAGCCCATCCACCCTGTCGAAGTAGGGACTGATCCCGAGCTTCTCGACCAACGGCACCAGTTCGGCATGAGGGAACATCGAGAGCAGCGACTGAGAGTGACCGCCCGCGGCCACCAGGTCGAGGGCGTGCTCGGCATCAGCAGTGAGATGGGCCTGGGTGAGCAGGTCCCGGTAGGCGTCGTGGAACAGAGCGTCGAGCCGCTGCCACTCCCCGGTCATGAGGCTCCTTCCAAGTACCCCTTCGTAGAAGCGCTGGACCGGGCGGGTGTAGTGGTCCCGGTAGTCGTCGAGATCGATAGGCCCCCGCCCGAACGAGGAGAGACCGACGTTGACCGCCTCCACCACCAGCTGGAGATCGTCGAAGAGGGTCCCGTTCCAATCCCAGACGACGTGCACCCCGTAAGGGTAAGGGGCTGCTCGGCCGGCCGATCGGGTCCCTAGATTTGGCTCATGCAGACCATCAACCCCTTCAACGGCGAGGTCGTTGCCGACTACCAGGAGCACTCGGCGGACGAGGTCGGCGCTCGCATTGACCGAGCCGCCCTGGCCTTCTCCGATTGGCGCCGGGTGCCGTACTCGGAGCGAGGCCTCCTGATGCTGGCGGCCGCCAAAGAGCTGGAGGCCCGCAAGGAGGACCTCGCCAGGTTGATGGCAGTGGAGATGGGAAAGCCGGTCGCCGCCGGCCGGGCAGAGGCGGAGAAATGCGCCTGGGTCTGCCGCTACTACGCCGAAGAAGCCGAAGGAATGCTGGCCGACCGCGACATGCCGACCGAGCGCACAAAGTCGTATCTGCATCACGAGCCGCTTGGGGTGGTGCTGGCGGTGATGCCGTGGAACTTCCCCCTCTGGCAGGTCTTCAGGTTTGCCGCCCCCGGGTTGATGGCGGGCAACACCGGGCTCCTGAAGCACAGCTCGAATGTGACCGGATGCGCCCTGGCCATCGAAGAGATCTTCACAGCAGCCGGTTTCCCTACAGGGGTGTTCACCACCCTTCTCATCGGATCGGCCAAGGTCGAGCATGTCATTGCGAACCCCAACGTGGTGGCGGTGACGCTCACCGGGAGTGAGCCTGCGGGCCGGGCTGTCGCCGCCAAAGCCGGCTCCCTCCTGAAGAAGAGCGTGCTGGAGCTTGGCGGCAGCGATCCCTATGTCGTGCTGGCAGATGCTGACGTCGAAGCCGCCGCAACCACTTGCGCCTCTAGCCGCCTCATCAACGGCGGACAGAGCTGCATCGCCGCCAAGCGCTTCGTCGTCGAGGAGCCGCTGGTCGAGGAGTTCACCCGATTGATGGTCGAGAAGATGAGCGCAGTCCGAATGGGGGATCCGCTCGACGAGGCCACCCAGCTCGGGCCGCAGGCCCGCCACGACCTCAGAGATGAGTTGCACGGACAGGTCAAGAGGACGATCGAGGCCGGCGCCGGCCTCGCCCTCGGTGGCGAGGTGCCGAAGGGGCCCGGCGCCTTCTATCCGCCAACGGTCCTGACCGGTGTGGCCAAGGGGATGGCGGCTTATTCCGAAGAGACCTTCGGTCCGGCCGCCGCCATCATCACCGCCGCCGACGCCGACCAAGCCATCGACATCGCCAACGACACCGACTTCGGCTTGGGGGCCGCCATCTTCAGCCGCGATGTCGAGAAGGCGGAGCACCTCGCCGCCACCAAGCTCGAAGCCGGCTGCTGTTTCGTCAACGCCCTGGTGGCGTCAGATCCCCGGCTGCCATTCGGCGGCATCAGGCACTCCGGCTACGGGCGGGAGCTCTCCGACCTCGGGATCATGGAGTTCGTGAACGCCAAGACAGTGGTGGTGGCTTGAGGGGATCTCGGAGTCTCACCGTGAGACATTGCAACCGTCCGACCGTGAGACCTTCTTAGAGCTCCAGTCGGTTGCTGAGCGCCCGGCCGAGAGTCAGCTCGTCGGCGTAGTCGAGGTCGGATCCGACCGGCAGCCCCATCGCCAGCCGGGTGACCTTGACTCCATGTGGCTTCAGGACCCGGGCCAGGTACAGGGCGGTGGCATCACCCTCCACCGTCGGGTTGGTGGCGACGATGACCTCTCGCACCCCCTCGGCGTCGACCCGCTTCTCCAACTCGGCGATGTGGAGTTGGGCCGGGCCCACGCCGCCGATCGGGGACAAGGCCCCACCCAGGACGTGGTAGCGGCCCTTGAACTCCTGGGTCCTCTCCACCACCCCGATGTCCTGAGCACGTTCGATCACACAGAGCGCCGACTGGTCGCGCTTCGGATCGCGGCAGATGGCGCACTCTTCTTCTGCGGCGACGTTGAAACAACGGGAGCAGCTCCTGATCCGCTCTCGCATCTCCACGACCGCGGCCGCCAGGCGCCTCGCATCGACCTCCTCCACCGTCAGCAGATGGAAGGCCAGCCGCTGGGCGGTCTTGCGGCCGATGCCAGGAAGGCGGGCCAGCTCGTCGATGAGTGCCTGGATCGGCGGCTCGAACATGGCCTGACGAGGGTACCCGGGAGAGTCCGTCGCACAGTCGCACAGTCGCACAGTCGCACAGTCGCACGGTCGCACGGTCTCGCGGTCGCACGTCAGAAGCCGGTGATTGCCCCAACCGGGACGGGAGGCTCCAGTGTTGGTACTGGGGACTTTGTACTTGGTGCTCGCCGGCGCAGCGGGGGTGCTACTCCGGCTCGTCGACCTCTTCCACGACCGTCGCTCCCAAAGTCTGCTTCAGGAGGTCCACGGGGTCTGACGGAGATTCGGGGCCATCGAACAGGCTGTCCTTGTCAAGTTCGGGAACCTCCTCTTCGGCCGCCGGCTGGCTCGTAGAGCGGAAGTCGATCGTCACCTCGATCCCGAGCAGGTCCCCTGCCCGGGTCGCCACCAGGGCGGTGACGGCCGGATCCTGGCGAAGGGCCTCGAGATGGAAGTCATGCCCGACGTTGAGGAGGATCGTCGAGCCCTCGACGCCCCCCGGGGTGGTCTCCCGGAAGAGCGCCCACCGGCGCGGCCCGAGCAAGTCCCGCATCCCGCCGAACACAGAAGGCCATACCTCTTGGACTCGCTCGAAGGTGAGCCCCCCGTTCGAAGGCTTCTCACCGGCGAGCGGAGCAAGTCCTCCCCCATCGAGCGGAGCATGTCCTCCTCCAGCGAGCGGAGCATGTCCTCCCCCAGCGAGCGGAGCGAGTGTTGGGGGAGGTGCCGCCGGGGCGGCGGAGTGGGTGCCGGGGGATGCCGCCGAGGCGGTGGAGGGAGTTGCCGCGTCTGACGAAGCCGCAGTGGGGGGCGGGGACGGGGATCGGCCGGGAGCCGCTGCGCCTCGCTCAAGGCGCTCGAGCCTGGCCAGCAGTGCCGCTTGGTCCTCGGAGGTCTCGGGCCTGGTCAACCTGATCACTGCGAGCTCGACCATCAGCCGCTCTTCTCTTCCTTCCCGCAGCCGGAGCAGAGCCTCGCCGAGCACGTCGACGCATCGCAGGACCTCTCCGGGCCCGACCATGGCGGCTGCCCTCCGCCAGGAGTCGAGCACCTCTGACGGCTCATCCGATATCTCTGCCAGGTTGGGGGCGTAGTGAGTGAGGAAGACACCGCGGAAGAAGGTGATGGCCTCCGCCGCGAAACGCCGCAGATCGACACCCTCCGCCGCCAGTTCGGCGATGAGACCAAGGCCCTTGGTGGCGTCGGCGTCTCGCACTGCCTCCGCCAGGCGGAGGTAAGAGTCGGCTTCGGCCATGCCGAGGGCGCGACGAACCCCGGGACCGTCCACCGTGCCGTTGCCGAGCGCCGCTACCTGTTCGAGCAGGGAGAGAGCATCGCGAACCGACCCCCCGGCGTGGCGGGCCACGGCCAACAACGCGTCCGGGCCGGCCTGGTACCCCTCGAGGTCGGCGATCCGCGCCAGATGCCCGGCCAGTGCTTCGGCCCCGATCGGGTGGAAGTCGAACCGCTGGGCGCGGCTCCTGATCGTGTCGAGCAGCTTGTAGGGCTCGGTGGTCGCGAGCACGAAGTGGACATGCTCCGGGGGCTCCTCGAGTGTCTTCAGGAGGGCATTGCCCGCCGCCTTCGACAGCATGTGGACTTCGTCGAGGATGAAAACCCGCTTCGAGGTGGGTGAGGCCGCCACCGTGCTGACGCTCACACGCATGTCCCTGATGTCGTCCACCGAATTGTGCGATGCCGCGTCCAGCTCGAGCACATCCAGAGAAGTGCCTTCGGTGATGGCCACGCAGCTGACACAGGTGTTGTCAGGTGACCCGTCCGGCCCCCGCTTCTCGCAGTTGAGGGCTTTGGCCAGGATTCGGGCGGTAGTGGTCTTGCCGGTTCCCCGAGGGCCGGCAAAAAGGTATGCGTGGGCCACCCTGCCCTCAGCCACTTCCCTGGTGAGGGTGGCGGTCACGTGGCCCTGGCCGATCACGTCATCAAAGGTCTGCGGCCGGTATTTCCGATAGAGGGCCTGATACATGCTGCGACTTTGACCGTAGTCCGCCACACCCACCCCCGGCTACGGTTCAGATGGTGACGGCGACCGCCGATAAGCCATCGGTGCACCCGCAGAGCCTCCCTGCCGACGCGGCCGCATCCCCGCCTCCGGCAGTCTGGGCACGGGGCCTCCACCGCACCTTCGGGAAGGAAACCGCAGTCGACGGCGTCGACCTGGCGATCATGCCCGGCGAGTTCTACGGGCTGCTGGGCCAGAATGGGGCCGGCAAGACGACCACTATCAAGATGATTGTCGGCCTGCTCCGACCGACCGCCGGGACCGCCGGAGTGGGCGAGTTCGACACGTGGCGAACCCCCGTCGAGGTAAAGCGCCGCATCGGGGTGCTTCCTGAGGAGTTCAACCTCTATGAGCGGCTCACCGGAGCCGAGTTGCTCGATTTCACCTCCGCCATGCACGGCCTCTCCCGGGAAGAGGCAACCGATCGGCGCGAGGAACTGCTCGCCCTACTCGACCTCGAGGAGGCAGCCGGAAAGCTGGTCGGCGATTACAGCCGTGGCATGCGCAAGAAGGTGGCGCTGGCAGCCGCCATCATCCACCGGCCGCCCGTCCTCTTCCTGGATGAGCCGTTCGAGGGGGTGGACGCAGTCTCGGCCCGCTTGATCCAGGACCTGCTTCGCCGCTACACCAACCAAGGGGCGACAATCGTGTTCTCCTCGCATGAGATGTACCTCGTCGAGAGGCTCTGCACGCGTATCGGGATCATGCAGAAGGGCAAGTTGGAGATGGAGGACACCCCCGATGGCCTCTGCCGGCGGATGGGGGTGGACTCGGTCGAGGATGCGTTCATCCTCGCCGTGGGGGGCGAATACGACCTCGAAGGCCTGCGATGGCTCGACACCTCTGCTGGCTCAAAGCCCGGCTGACCTGGAACGGCCTCCGGGCCGATCGCCAGCGGCGGATCGGGCTGCCGGTGGTACTTGGCTTCATGACCTGGATCTCGGTGCGGCTGGCATCGAGCTATGTCGCCGAGTTCCGGGCCCTGACCCCGGAGCTGGCCGCCATCCTGATGATGTGGGTCGGCCTCCTCTTCTGGCTGGTGTGGACGGCGCTGCCGGTCGTGATCTTTCCCCTCGATGAGAGCCTCGACCCAGCCCGGTTCGCAACTCTCCCGATCGAGGGAAGGTCGCTGATCACCGGGCTTGCCCTCGCATCTCTCATCTCACCCGCCGCCGTCCTCCCCGTGATCCTGGTCGGGACCAACGTCGCCCTACAGGATCCGGCCGTATGGGTGGTGGCGATCGCTGCCGGACTTGCCTTCATCGCCTTGCTGGCGGTATCGGGGCAGCTGTTCACGAGCGTGGTCTCCTCGATCCTCCGCAGCCGGCGCAGCCGCGATCTCGCCGTCTTCATCGTGATGGCACTCGGGCTGGGGAGCTTCGCCGCCTACCAGGTGATCTCGCGGACCATCGACGGCCTCGGGATGCAGGGAGCCCTTGCTATGCATTCGCTCGATGCCTGGTGGTTCCTCCCACCCGTGGCGTTGCAGCGCTCGGTAACCGAGACTGCCGAGGGGAATCCGCTCGCCGGCTTGGCGCTGCTGGCGGTCGGGGTCGCCTGGGTCGTCGCCATCGCCTGGGTATGGCACCGGTTGCTTGCGAGGATGCTCGTGACCCCGGACTCCAGCCCCCGGCCCGCCAGGGAACGCCATGCCCGCGGGTTCACCGCCGGCCTGTGGGGGCCGCGCTGGGTGCTGGCGCGGAAGGAACTCCGCTTCTATGTGCGCGATCCCCGTCTTCGGCTGGTCTGGACCGGCACCGTCATCTTCGTTGGGCTCGCCATCGCCGGGCTGGTGGTCGGCAGCGAAGCCTTCTCGGGCTTTCGCGAAGCCGACTGGCTCCCGCTGCTGGCACCGGCGCTGGTGCTGTTCGTTGGCCTCCCGGTGGCGCTCAACCAATTCGGGTGGGAGCGGAACGCTGCCTCTTACCTGTTCGTCTTGCCCGCCTCTCCCCGCCAGCTGCTGGTTGGCAAGAACCTCGCCACCGTTTCCGGGCTGTTGGTCGAAACCGTCTTCGTGTCTGTGCTGCTGGCGGCGCTCAGCGGGTCGTGGTCGATGATCGGCATGGTCCCCGGTCTGACGCTGGCCGCAATCGGCTGTCAACTGGCGGTGGGCAACCTGGTTTCGGTGATTGCCCCCCTGCGGCTTCCGAGGGAAGGCACCGACGTATTTGCCCAGACCACCGAGCAGGGATGCCTGGCGCTGGTGGCGCAGATGGGTGGGTTCTTCGCCATCGGCATGCTCATGGTTATACCGGCCAGCGCGGTGGTCCTCACCGTTTCATTCGGCCAGGTGCTGACCCCATTGTTCACAACCACGCTGTCGGCACTGTGGGGGCTGGCTGCCTACCTGGCCTCGCTCTCGTTCTCCGGCTTCATCCTCCGTCGGCGGGTGCCGGAGCTGGTGGGTTGGGTTCAAGTGGTCTGAGTCTCACGTCTCACGTCTCACGCCTCACGTGTCGAGAGGCATACTCATCTGATGGGTGAGCCGGAGCTGCGACGGAGGGATCGGATCGGGCGGGAGCAATTGGAGGCCGAGTTGCTCTCGCCGGCGGCCTCTCTCTCTGCCAAGAGCCGCGGGCGGGCAGTCCCGGAAGAGCCCGACCCGTACCGGACCGCCTTCGAGCGAGACCGTGACCGCATCATCCACACCAAGGCCTTCCGCCGGCTGAAGCACAAGACCCAGGTCTTCATCAACCCGGAGGGCGACCACTTCGTCACCCGGCTCACCCACACCCTCCACGTCACCCAGATCGGCCGCGCCGTGGCAGCGGCGCTGAGCCTGAACGAGCAATTGACCGAGGCGATCTGCCTCGGCCACGATGTCGGTCACTCGCCCTTCGGGCACACGGGGGAGGAAGCATTGGGCCCGTTCGTGCCCGGCGGCTGGTGGCATTCCGATCACAGCGTGAGGGTGCTCTCGGTGCTGGAACCTCAGAACCTCAGCTGGGAGGTGTTGGACGGGATCCGGGCCCACCCCTGGCGAGTCGAGGACGGCCCTGCCACCCAGGAGGGATGGATCTGCCGCTACGCCGACCGTATCGGGTACCTGACCCACGACGTTGCAGATGCGCTACGGGCGGGCATCATCGGGTTCGGGGACCTGCCGGAGATGGCCAGGGAGGTCCTCGGGGCCGCCTCGCGGGAGTGGATCGACACGATGATCACCGGCGTCATCGAGGCGTCGCTCTCGGCCGGATCGGTGACGGTCGACGTTCGGATCGGAGAGGCGATGGACGCCGTCCGTCGGTTCATGTTCGATCGGGTCTACCTGCGGCCCGAAGCCGAGGATCAGCGGCAGCGGGCAGTGACCGTGCTTCACGACCTGGTCGAGCATTTCCGCGCCAACCCGGGCGAGATCCCCCCTTCCATGCAGGCGCTCGACCCCGATCCGACGGTCAGGGCGGTCGACTACGTGGCCGGGATGACCGATCGCTTCGCCCTGATGACCCACGACCGGCTCTACCGGCCGCAGCTGTTCGACTGACCGATAGCCTTCCAGGGAGAAACCCGTCGATTCCGCTCTGGCCCGTTCGTCATACGGGCAGCGGGACCGTCCCGGAGAGGAGACACCATGAAGTACGCACTGTTGATCTACAGCCCCGAGCCAACCGAGCCGCCGTCCGAGGAGGAGATCGGAGAGGTGATGATGGCCTACAACGCCTTCTCGCAGGCGGTTCGGGACAAAGGCGCATACATCGGGGGCGAGGCTCTCGAGGACTCGACGACAGCCAGCACGGTCCGGGTGCGGGATGGCCAGGTCCTCACCAGCGACGGCCCCTTCGCCGAGACCAAGGAAGTGCTGGGCGGCTTCTACCTGCTCGACTGCGCCAACCTGGACGAAGCCCTCTCCTGGGCGGCTCAGATACCGGGTGCCAAGAACGGGAGCATCGAGGTCCGCCCGGTCTGGGAGGTCCCGGCCCAGGGCTGAAGCTTCGAGCCGGTCGTTAGCCTCCGCGGGTGACCGCGGAGGCAGGCGCCGCCGTCGAGGAGGCCTTCCGTCTCGAGCACGCGCGGGTCGAGGCGGCCCTCATCAGAGGCTTCCGCGACTTCGACCTCGCAGAAGAAGCCCT
>DATBMA010000093.1:0-2845 GCA_036555105.1 Acidimicrobiia bacterium | reverse complement strand
GCCAGATCCATCACTTCGTAAATCGGCAGAGGGAGCACATCCACGCTGCCGTCTGGCAGCGTCACAGGATGCTCGCCATAGGTGATGCCGATGCTTCCCTCGGCCGGCACCCCCAGGATCGACCGGTCCTGCAGCTGGTCGCCGTAGACCGGGTCCGGCTCGGCTCCGTTCGGGCCGATCACTGTCAGACGCAGCAGCAGCCCCAACGAGGAAGGGTCCTCGTCGGGCGGGATGCCCCTGCCGTCGTGGAAGTGGCATGACGAACATGACTGGGCATTGAAGGTCGGGCCCAATCCGTCCCTTCCCTCGGTGGAGGCAGGGGCTGTCACCCAATTGTCTTTGAAGAAGCTGTTGCCGACGAAGAAGTGGCGCCGCTGATCATCGGTGAGGGTCGGGATCGGGAGGGCGAATGCCGAGCCGCTCTCGTCTGCAACCGTGGCCGAGCCCCCCGAGTCGGGCGCCGTCATCCAATCGGCTCCGCTCGAGCATGCGGCCACGATGCCGAGCGCCGCCAGCAGTGACGCCAACGGGGATCGGGCCAAGCGCAAAGCTCACACGTCCACGGTGATGGTGAGGCCGAGGGCCGACGCCGCCCTGGCGATCATGCGGCCCTGCTCCTCGATCGATTCGAGGGCAGCCAGAAAGGCCGCGCGCGCGGGATCGCCATCAGGTGCGGCGATCATCGCCTCGAAGGTGGCGGGGAAGGCCGCAACCAACGAGGCGCTCTCGTCCAACTGGATGCGCAACGCCGAGTCCAGCTCCGGATCGACCGCCGCGACCAGCTCGGAGAGGCTCGGGCCATCGCTCCCTTCGGCCAGATAGACCATGCGCACTCCCCCTGTGTTGCCGGCGACGTCGGCAACGGTGTTGTCCGAGAAGCAGGAATGCTCGTCTTCCTGGTCCCTCGTTTCGTACGCCACCGCCATCCTCTCTCCTGCCAGCTCCCCAGCGCTCAGTGCCCCGATCCCGCGCATCATCGCAGTGATGGCAGTGTCGGGATCGGACAGGAACCCGGTCCGATAGGTCCCACCTTCGACCCACTGGTCGCGAACCGACCCGAGGTCGTCGAGCAGGAGTTGAGTGGTCAGCGTGAGATAGGTCGCCCTCCGGTCGGCATTGCGAGCGTCGGTGAAGTCGGAGACGGGCCGATCGCCGGGGCCGTCCGGGCTCTGGTCCTGGCCCCAGAGAAGGAACTCGATGGCATGCCAGCCGGTGGAGATGTTGGTCTCGCCGCCATTCTCATTGGCGTCCACCAGGACGCTCGAGGTGATCTCCGGGTACTGATCGACCGCGTTGACGATCCCGGAGTCCGGAGCCCCCTCCACGTAGTCGATGTATGCCTCGTCCAGCGGCCATGCGTTGATGCGGCCCTCCGGCCCGTCCTCGGGGTTGTCGATCGGGCCGTCGTAGAAGCGGAAGGCCTCCGTCGGGCTGTAGTCGCCACGGGCATCGAGCCACGCCTGCCGGGCGGCAGCCAGGGCGTCCTCATTGGGATTCGCCAGGAATGCCTGGATCGAGTCCTGCATGGCGGTGGCCGATGCGATCGAGGTCTCGTAGGAATCGAGCACGAGATCGGCGTAGCCGGCCGCCACGTCCGCTCGCTCGGGAGCCGACGACCCGCCGCAAGCGGTCAGCAGCACCCCCGTCGCCATCACCACCAAGAGCCCCGTGCTCCGGACCACTTTCGCCTCCTCGCGAGCGTTGTTAGGCACGCCTTATATACACTACGAACATAGTGGAAATAGGGCAGATCCGTCCATACGCCTGGAAGGACTGGGCCGAAAGGGCAAGGGCCTCTGCCGACCCCGCTTCGGCGGCGGTGCTCCGGATCGCAGTCGGGACGGTGGGGGCGGCCTCGATCATCCGGTTGTTCTGGACCGGGTGGCTCGAATCGCTATACGCCTTACCGGCCCACCACCTCGCCTATCCCGGTCTGGACTGGATTCCCACGCCGGGGCCGGCCGGGATCCGGGCCCTGGCGACTGTGGCGGGCATGGCCGCGATCGCCTTCGCCTTGGGCTGGCATCACCGTACGGCGGGAGCGGTCTACTTCCTCACCTTCACCTGGCTCGAGTTGATCGAAGCCACCACCTACTTGAACCACTACTGGTTCCTCTCCTCAATCGTCCTGCTGCTCACGCTGCTCCCCTCCCACGCCGCCTGGTCGTTGGATGCCCGGGCTGGACGAGCGGCGGGTGACTTCCCCACCTACGGCATCTGGGCTTTGCGGGCTCAGGTCATCTGCGTCTACTTCTTCGCCGGAATCGCCAAGCTGCATGGGGACTGGCTCGTGAGCGGCTTGCCTCTGGGTCTGTGGCTCCCGGCCCGGAGCTCGCTGCCGTTGATAGGGGGAATGTTGGAGCAGCCGGCGACCGCCCTCGTCGCCTCGTGGGCAGGAGCGCTCTTCGACCTGACGATCGGTGCCCTCCTTTTGTGGCGGCGGTCCCGGCCGTGGGCATTCGCCGCCCTGGTGGGATTTCACGCCCTTACTGCGTTGCTGCTCCCATCGCTCGGGGCCTTCCCTTATGTGATGGCCGTGGCGGTGACCATCTTCTTCGACCCGGGCTGGCCGCGACGCTGGGTGCGAACCTCGTCCCGGGCCCAGCCTTCCACTCCGGTCCGCCAGAATCTGTTGGTCCCTGCCCTCGCCGCCCTTTGGATCGCCTTCCAATGGATGCTGCCGATGCGCCAGGCCCTGATCCCTGGCGATCCCCGCTGGACCGGCGAGGGCTACCGCTTCTCATGGAACGTGGTCGCCACCGAGAAGACCGGCAGCCTCGTCCTGTGGGCGACCGATCCACTGACGGCCGAACGGACACCGATCGATCCCACCGAATACTTCACG
>DATBMA010000087.1:0-5409 GCA_036555105.1 Acidimicrobiia bacterium | reverse complement strand
ACTGAGCTACCTGACCCGGAGCGAGGGGACTCGCTGGCGGGGACGACGGGATTTGAACCCGCGATCTCCGGCTTGACAGGCCGGCGTGAACTCCAAGCTTCACCACGCCCCCGGGCAACGCGCCGCGACAAGGCGCATGCGGGAACCGAAAGTATACGGCCGGGGCGCTCCTCCCGGCCAGCCTGCAGGTCTTCAGCCCCCGAGAGTGAGAGCGAGCTTCCCGATCTGCTCGCCGGCGTCGAGGCGAGCCATGGCCGCCGGCAACTCCTCGAAGGGGTATACGCGGTCGATCGCCACGGCCAGCTTCCCTGTACTGACCAGCTCGAGGGCCCGGGCGAACTCCGCTCTGGTAGCCATTGTCGAGCCGATGATCTCCAGCTGCTTGTAGAACAAGGTGGGCAAGTGGAGGGGGACTTCGGTGCCTGAGGTGCCGCCGCAGACCACCATGCGCCCTCCGGGGGCGAGGCTGCGGACCGACTGGTTCCAGGTCGCCGGACCGACGTTCTCGACAACGACGTCGACCCCAGAACCGAGGTGGTTCTTCACGTCTTTGGAGAACTCCGTGGCCGAGTCGAACGCGGCCTCCGCGCCGTGGTCGAGCGCCCAGCCGACCTTGTCCGCCGACCGGGAAGTCACCAGGACCCTGGCATCCATCGCTCTGGCCATCAAGGCGGCGGTGCTCGCCACCCCGCCCCCCACCCCCACGACCAGGACCGACTCGCCGGCACGCAGCCTGGCCCTGGCGAGCATGCGGTAGGCGGTGCCGGTAACGAGCCCGAATGTGCCTGCCTCGACCCAACCGAGCTCCCGGGGCTTGAGGCGTAACTGGTTGGCCCCGACCACAACCGACTCGGCCAGGGTGCCATCAACCGTCTCGCCGAGGATGGAGAACTGCTTGCAAAAGACGTTGTCACCGCGGAGGCAGGGCTCGCACTCACCGCACGAGACAGTCGGATCGATGATGACCTCATCTCCGACGGTCCACCCTGCCACTCCTTCGCCAACTTCCTCGACCACCCCGGCCCCATCCGCGCCGGCGATGTGGGGGAAGGACTTGGGGGCCGGGCGACCTTGCGAAACCCAGATGTCCAGATGGTTGAGTCCGATGGCCCGCAGGCCCACCCGCACCTTGCCTGGACCGGTTTCAGGGACGTCCACATCGGAGAGTCGGAAGGACCCGGGACCGTCTGTCGCATCGAGCAGCCATGCGCGCACGCCGGGGAGCGTAGGGCTACCGTCGGCGCCCAGGGTGAGCCACCACACCGAGGTCAAAGTCCGGTTTTACGAACTGGACCCCTACGACCATGTGAATCACACGAGCTATCTCGGCTACTTCGAATCAGCCAGAGTCGAGGCGTTGGACGCGATCGGCTTCGGTATGAACGTCCTGAAGGAGGCCGGCTTCCAGATCGTGGTGGTGGAATTGAACGCCAGGTTCCTGGCACCGGCCGGTCTGCACGACGTGCTAGAGATCGGCACGGAGGTGGCGGAGACGGCGCGGGCATCCTCCAAGTGGCGCCAGGAAATGCGGCGCGATGGAAACCTGATTGCAACCCTCGAGGTCCGCGCCGCGTTCACGGACCTCGAAGGTCGTCCCCACCGCCCGCCCGACGGCTTTGTTGAGGCAATGCTGAAGCTCTGAGAGACCTCGGAGGTCAGTAGTCGGTGCGGTTGTACGCCGGGGACGACGGCGAAGATGCCTGGGTTTCGATCATCTGACCGTCGGCCCCGACCACGAACCAGACGCCGCTGAAACCCTGGCCGGTGGTGTCGCCCGGGTTGGTGTCGGGCGTGTAGCGATAGAGCGGTCGGCCGTCGACGGTGAGCTGCTCGACCCCGTCGGTTCGGCTCGAAGAGCCGAAGAGCGAGCCGTCGAGGTCCGACGAGATCGGGGTGTCGGCTGGAACCGGCGGCCACAGGGTGGAGCAATCGTCGTAACAGGCGGAGGCGCGGTCGCTGTCGTTGGTGAACACGTAGAGAGTGAAGCCTGCGGGATCTACCAGGATCGTGCCGAGGTCGGTGGAAGCCGTGGATACCGCGCCGGTCGCGCCGGTCGTGGCGTCAGGAGTCCCGGCCGGGGCGGTTGTGGTGGCTCCCCCTCCGCACGCGGCCAGCAGGATCACGGTGGCGGTGGCCAGAGCCAATGGGCTTCTTCGCATGATTGCAACCTCCGTGTGGTGTCAGACCTGCAGTACGCAACCGGCCCGCAAACGGTTCGCGGCTGGCAGAATCGAAAGGTGGAGCGCGAGGTCCTCGAGCGGTTCCGGTCGGGCGACGAGGCGGCGGTGAAGGCGGTCTTCGAGCGATATGGGGGCCCGGTCTTCGCCGTCTCGATGAGCATCCTTCGCGACCGGGGACTGGCTGCCGACGCCACCCAGCAGACCTTCATCAAGGCCTGGCGGGCCTCCTCGATCTACGACCCCGAGCGCGACTTTGGGCCCTGGATCTACGCCATTGCCCGCCGTACCGCCATCGACCTGTATCGCCGCGAGGCCAGGCGAGGCGAGGCGGAGTTGTCGGAGGTGGCGTCGATGGCCCCGGGCTTGGAGACCGTTTACGAGGTGTTCGAGGTGAGGGCCGCTCTCGACCGCCTACCGGACGATGAGCGGCAGGTGATCAAGCTGTCGCACTTCGCCGGCTTCAGTCACGTCGAGATCGCCACGCTGCTGGGTGTGCCCTTGGGCACGGTCAAGTCGCGGTCGCATCGCGCCCACGCCCGCCTCTTGCAGCTCCTCTCTCATCTGGAGGAGACATGACACGCGTGAACCAGCCCCGCCCACCCTGCGTACTGGACGGTGAAGATGGAACCTGACGAGACCCGGGCCGAGTACCTGGCCACCGGCAGCGGTGACCCACCCGAGCCAGAACAACTCGACCTGATCCGGCGGGTCTTGGGGAGGACGGAGTCGTGGGATGAGCCTCCTGCCGAGGTGATGGAGGGCCTGCTCTCCACCGTCGGTCGGGAGAGCGGCGCCTCTGCCGCGCGGGACGCCCCCACCCGAAGCCGTCGGACCTGGATGGCGGGGGTGGCCGCCCTGGTGGCCGTCTTGGCGATGGGGGCGATCGTCGCGGCCGTACAGCAGCCGGCGGGCACCGTGGTGGCGATGGCCGGGACCGAGCTGGCGCCCCAGGCCGCCGGGAGGGCGGTGGTGGAGCCCGTCAGCACGGGATGGAAGATCAGCCTCGACCTGACAGGTCTCGAGGCCGCCCCCGAGGGGTCGTACTACGAAGGTTGGGTCTGGAGCGATGACGGGGAAGGGGTGAGCATCGGCACGTTCCATCTCCGGGGGGAGGGGGAGCATGTGGTCCTCTGGTCGGGAGTCCCGCCGGGGAGCTACCCATGGATTTGGGTGACGTTGCAAGGGGAAGGTGATGGGCCCGCAGTCTCCGACCTGGTGATGCTGAAAGGTCGCGCCGAGCCGGCGGCAGGCTGACCCGCCTGCCCTATCCTCGCCCGGCCATGTTCGATCTCGCGCAAACCGCTGTCGAAGGTGCCCTCGCTGCCGGAGCCACCTACGCCGATGCCCGCGGCCTCGAGTCACGGCGGCAGGCGATCACCGTTCAGAACGGGTCGGTCGAGGGTGCCGACCTTGCCGAAGAGGCGGGGATCGGGGTTCGGGCTCTGATCGGCTCTTCGTGGGGCTTCTATGCCGTGGCTGAGCCATCGAGCGAAGCCGCCCGCAAGGCCGGTGAGTCGGCCGCCGCCATTGCCAAGGCTTCAGCCATGGTCCCGGGGCCGGCGCAGGTCCTGGCCGAGGTGGCTATCAACCAAGACGAGTACAAGAACCCGGTCGATGAGGATCCCTTCTCGATCTCGCTCTCCGAGAAGGTGGACCTGCTCATCGGGCTCACCAGTGCCATGCAGGAGACAGAAGGTGTCGCCTTGGCCAGGGCCAACCTCAACTTCTGGGACTCGAAGAAGTGGTTCGTGTCGTCACAGGGGCACCGCATCTTCCAGCAGCTGGTCGAGTCGGGGGGAGGCATGTCGGCTCTGGCGGTAGGTGAGCGGGAGACCCAGGTCCGCTCATACCCCCAGAGCTTCGGGCAGTACGAGACCGGCGGCTACGAGATCGTCCGGCGTTGGGATTTTCCTGCCCACGCCCAACGGATCGCCGAGGAGGCGGTGGCACTGCTCACCGCCGCCGAGATGGAGGAGGGGGAGAAGACGCTGATCCTCGATGCGGCGCAGGTGGCGCTGCAGATCCACGAGTCGGTGGGCCACGCCATCGAGCTCGATCGGATCCTCGGGTGGGAGGCAGCGTTCGCCGGCACCTCCCATCTGGAGCTGGACAAGCTCAATCAGCACAAGTACGGGTCGCCGTTGATGAACATCACCGCCGACGCCACCTTGCCCGGTGCGCTCGGCACCTTCGGCTACGACGACGAGGGCACCCCGGCCCAGCGAGTGGACATCGTGAAGGAAGGAACCTGGGTGGGAGTCCTCTCCGGCCGAGATTCGGCCGCCATCGCCGGGCTGCCTCCGGGAGGGATGGTGCGGGGCGACGGATACAACCGCCTTCCGATGGTGCGCATGACCAACGTCGGCTTGCTCCCGGGCTCGTCGAGCCGAGACGAGATGATTGCCGACACCCAAGACGGCTACGTCTACAACAACAACCGCTCGTGGTCGATCGACGACCGGCGGCTCAACTTCCAGTTCGGGTGCGAGGCCGCCTGGGAGGTCAAGAACGGGAAGCTCGGCAAGATGGTCAAGAACCCCACCTACACGGGGATCACGCCGCAGTTCTGGGGCTCCATGGACATGGTCGGCAGCGAGTCGGAGTGGGTGCTCTGGGGGCTACCCAACTGCGGGAAGGGACAGCCGATACAGCTCGCCCACACCGCTCATCCTGCCGTGCCGGCCCGCTTCCAGTCGGTGCGGGTGGGGGTGCGGGGATGAGCCGCCTGTCAACGATCGCGCAACAGGCCCTGGCTCTGATCGATCCTGCGGCTGAGGCCGAGGTGACGGTGGCGGAGGGCACCCAGGCCCTGACCCGATTCGCCAACTCGTATATCCACCAGAACGTGGCTGAGGAAGGGCCGGCGGTGACCGTCAAGGTGGCTCTGGGCGGCCGGATCGCTTCTGCCACCAGCAACCGCGTCGGCAAGGACGATCTCGAGAGAACGGTCTCCGAAGCCGTGGCATCGGCGCGACTGCAGCCGGAAGACCCTGAGTGGCCGGGCTTGACCGCGCCGATCGCGGTTGATGCCTTCAACCACTGGGACGAAGAGACGGCCTCCGCCTCCCCAGCGGCTCGAGCCGAGGTGGTGAAGGCTTTCGTCGAGGCAGGAGCGGGGCTGTCGGCCGCCGGGTACTGCGACACCAACGCCACCTCCATCCTCTTCGCCAACAGTGCGGGACACATGGCGGAGGATCGGTTCACCTCGGCCACCCTCGACGGGATCCAT
>DATBMA010000045.1:0-11707 GCA_036555105.1 Acidimicrobiia bacterium | reverse complement strand
TGTTCGAATCCGCTCGGGGCTGCCAGAAGCAGCCGACAACCTGTGATTGTTCGAATCCGCTCGGGGCTGCCAGAAGAAGCCGACAACCTGTGATTGTTCGAATCCGCTCGGGGCTGCCAGAAGAAGCCGACAACCTGTGATTGTTCGAATCCACTCGGGGCTGCCAAACGAGAGTCTCAAGTCTCAAGTCTGTGAGACATGAGACGTGAGACGTACCGACGTGAGACGTAATACGTGGACAGCGCACAGGTGGTGGCAACATCTGGGGGCGTGTCCGTGGACTCATACAACCTCTTCGTTGCGACGCTTGCCCTCTTCGCGCTATTGGGGGCATTCGTATTGGTGCTCCCACCTGTCAGACGCCGGCTCGCAGAGGCCGGCTTCGGCGAGATGGCATCTTGGCTGGCGCTGCTGGTTGCGTTGGTGGCCACCCTGGGAAGCCTCACCTATTCGGAGGTGGTCGGATTCGAACCATGCCGGTTGTGCTGGTATCAACGAATCGCCATGTACCCCCTGGTTCCTGTAATTGCGGTCGGGGCTATCACCAGGGACCCGAACCTCCGCCGCTATGTGCTGCCGCTCTCTTTGATCGGGGCGGTCATCAGCACGTATCACTACTTGATCGAGTGGTTCCCGCAGTTGGAGGGCAACGCCTGCTCGGCGACCGTGCCATGCTCCGTCCGAGTGGTCGAGGTCTTCGGATTCGTCTCGATCCCGTTCATGGCGCTGTGCGGCTTCCTCGCCATTTCGGCACTCGTCGGCTTGTACGCACGGCGCACGTCATGAATCGCAGGGTGCTCTGGTGGACGGCTGGCATCGCTGGGTTGGCGGCCGTGATTGCCTTGGCCGTGGCTTTCCTTGGCGACGGCGCTGGTCCGACCTCCACGACGACCGTGGCGAGCGAGTTCGGCACTGTGACGGTGGATGGGCTCGAACTGCCTGTGCTCGTGGACCCTGCCGCGGATCCGGCGGTGGGAGTCTCGGCCCCGGTTCTTGATGGCCAGGGCTTCGACGGAAGCCCGATGACCATCGGGCCCAACGGCCGGCCCCAGATCGTGATCTTCCTGGCTCATTGGTGCCCCCATTGCCAGCGGGAGGTGCCCTTGCTGCAGCAGTGGATCGACGACACCGGAGGGAACCCCGATGTCGACCTGGTCTCGGTGGCGACGGCCTCCAACCAAACTTCGCCCAATTACCCGCCATCTGCCTGGCTCGAGCGCGAGGGCTGGACGGCGCCTGTGATGGCCGACGATCGTCTGGGAACCGCTGCAACCGCCTACGGTCTGCCGGCCTTTCCCTACTGGGTGGGCCTCGATAGCGAGGGCAAGGTCCTCTTCAGATTCACGGGTGAACTCGACGAAGCGGGTGTGGAGGAGGTCTTCGCCTATGTCGCCGAGAACGGCTAGCCGGACCCCTCTTCCAGCGCCTCGATCTTCTTGAGCCGCCGCACGAACCGGTCCTCACCGGCGAACTTGGCGCCTAGGAACGAATTCGAGAGCTCGAGCGCAAGCTGTTCCCCGATCACCCGTGAGCCGAGGCAGAGGACGTTGACGTCGTCGTGCTCGACCATCTGATGGGCGGTGTAGGTGTCGTGAGCGATCGATGCCCGAATGCCTTTGACCTTGTTGGCAGCCACCGCCGCTCCGGCTCCGGAGCCGCAGATGACGATGGCCCGCTCGACTCTGCCATCGGCGACAGCGGCGGCCGCGGCGGCCGCAACGTCGGGATAGTCAACGGGGTCGGTCGAGTGGGTTCCCAGGTCCGCGACCGAGTGTCCTTCATTGGCCAACAGGTCGACGAGCTGCTGTTTGAGGGCGTATCCGGCGTGGTCCGCTGCCAGGGCGATCCGCATTTCGCGCGAGGGTAGACCCGCGGGGGTCCAAGCCATCCGTACAATCCCGGCAATGACCGAACTGGTGGTCGAGGGGGGCGCCACCCTCCGCGGCACGGTGAGGGTGAGTGGGGCCAAGAACGCCGTCTTGAAAGAGATGGCCGCCGCATTGCTGGTCCAGGGCCGTCATCTGCTGAGCAATGTGCCCGAGATCTCCGACGTCGGCTTGATGGCGACGGTGCTCGAGCATGTCGGCTGCCACTTGTCTTTCGACGGTGCCCAGATGGCGGTGGTGGTACCGGACGAGCTGCGACCGGAGGCGCCACTCGAGTTGGTGCGGCGCATGCGGGCATCGATAATCGTCCTCGGGCCGCTGCTGGCGCGCTGTGGTGAGGCGAGGGTTGCCCTCCCCGGCGGGGACGATCTCGGGGCGAGGCCGATCGACATGCATCTCGATGGCCTCGAGAAGATGGGGGCGACATTCGAGCTCGTCCATGGCGTGCTGGTCGGGCGGGCGCCGGCCGGTTTGCGCGGCACCGACATCGAGTTGCCCTTCCCGTCGGTGGGCGCGACTGAGAACGTGCTGCTGGCAGCCGTCCTCGCCGAAGGGGAGACCGTGATCGTGAATGCCGCTCGCGAGCCCGAGATCGAGGACCTATGTGAGTTCCTCCGCAAGATCGGCGCCGACGTCACCGGAGAGGGCACGGCCATCATCCGCGTCCAAGGCGGGAGGCCACTTCACCCTGCCACTCACGCGGTCATCCCAGACAGGATCGAGGCCGGCACCTATGCCATCGCCGGTGCGCTGACCGGCGGCGACGTGACCGTCACCGGTTGCTTTCCTGACCACCTCAGGATGGAGCTCCGCAAGCTGGAGGAGTCCGAATGCGAGGTCGAGCGGGGCGACGGGTGGTTACGGGTGCGCGGGGTGGAGCGGCCGAAAGCCACCGACTTCGCCACTCTGCCGTTTCCCGGCTTTCACACCGACCTCCACCCCCAGATGGTGGCCCTGCTCGCCTGCGCCGACGGGACCTCGGTGGTGACCGAGAACCTCTACGACGCCCGGTTCCGCTATGTCGGGGAACTGGCCCGGATGGGGGCCGACATCACCACGGAATGGCAGCACGCCATCATCCGGGGGGTCAAGGAGCTCTCCGGCTGTCCAGTGCTGGCCCCCGATATCCGGGCTGGAGCGGCTCTGGTGCTGGCGGGTTTGCGGGCGGATGGGACGACAGTGGTGGGCGATGCCGACCACATCGATCGCGGCTATGAGGATTTCGCAGGCAAACTGGCCGGCTTGGGAGCAGTGATCACCAGACGTGACGGCTAAGAGGGCATGGGCCGCCCTTGTGGCGGCCGCCCTCATCTGGCCGGCGGTTCCGGCCTCCGCCCAGGAAGAGCCCCAGGTACCGCCGCTGATACCGCCTATGGCGGGAAGGGTGGAGCTCACCCCCCTCCCTGGGACGACGATCGACATCGACGGCCGCCATTACCGGGGGACGATCGCGGTGACCGGCCACCGCCCCGGCCTCTCGCTGGTGGAAACGGTGGGGGTCGACGACTACCTGCTCGGTATCCGTGAGGTCCCATTCTCCTGGCACCCCCAAGCCCTGCGCGCCCAGGCCGTGGCGGCCCGCACCTACCTCGCCCACACATTGGCGGCCGGGAGGGGATCGCAGGCACAGCGATACGACTACGACATCTGCGCCACCTCGGCCTGCCAGGTCTACGCCGGGGTGGATGGGGTCGAGGCCGACAGTGGTGAGCGATGGCGATCGGCTGTTCGCGACACCGCCGGCGAGATCCTGGTGTTCGATGGCCAGCCGGCTCTGGCCGTCTACGGCTCCACCACCGGGGGCCGCACCCGGTCGTCGGAGGACGTATGGCCGGGAGAGGTGATTCCCTATCTGAGGGCGGTCGACTCTCCGGGGGAGGAGTCCCCCTTCGTCAGCTGGCGATTCGAGCTGACTCCCCTCCAGATGGGGAGGCTGCTGGAGGCTGCCGGCGTCAGCCAGGCACCGCTGAAGGCGGTGTGGACCACCAAGACCGCCGATGGGCAGGGACCATGGCAGGTCTCGATCGCGTCGGCCGAGGGAGTGGTGGCCGTGTCCACCTGGGACCTGCGCGGGATGTTGAACCGTGTCGCCGCCGAGGTGCTCCCGCATGTGCTGCCGGCCGAGCGCCCCGACGGCCGCAGGTACCCGCAAGCCATCCTCTCGCCTACCTACACCATCACCCAGCGCTTCAGCCGCGATGCCGGCAACGACGGCGCGCCGCTCGCCGCCCGCCGGCGGTATGTGATCGAAGGCAGTGGCTGGGGCCACATGGTCGGCATGAGCCAGTACGGCGCACAGGCCATGGCGGAGGATGGGGCCACATATGGCGAGATCCTCGCCCACTATTACAGCGGGCTGGTCCCGGAAGCCAGGTCCGACCTGCTCCCGGGCACGGTGAAAGTGGGGCTGGTGGTGGAGGCATCGACGATCGCCATCGGCGCCGATGGGCCGGTCAGGGTCACGATCGATGGCCAGCCGCTCGACGAGCCGTTCTTGGGGAGCTGGCGGTTCGAGTCATTGGATGGGCAGCTGTTGGTGATCCCGCCTGCGGGGTGGGGCAGCCCGCCCCGCTTGCTTGCACCCTTTGTGCGACCCGGGCCGGATGCCATGGCGGCTGCGGTTGGTGCGGTGCTGACCGCTCCGGCCGAAGTCGTGGCCACTGCTTGGAGCGGCTCGCTGATGATTGGAAGGGTCGAGCTGGGCGTGCTCGATGCCGGAGCGTTCTCCATCCCCTGGCATGAGCTGGTCGGTGCGGTGACCGATGACTCCATCATGATCGAGTTCGAGGCGACCTCGGGGGCCGACTCGGCCACCGTTGCCCTCGCCGTGATACCCCTTGCAGATTGAGTTTGGGATGGAATTCGGCGGCGTTTAGGTTGAACTGAACATGGATGATGCGATGACCGAAACGACCGCGGCCGAATCAGCTGCCCCCATCGACCTCGGCCAGCTCGAGGAGGCCCTCGAGTACATCCGCCCCGCCATTCAAATGGACGGCGGCGACGTCATCCTCACCTCCGTCGAGGGCGGAACCGTCAATCTCCAGTTGGTCGGTGCCTGTGGAGGCTGCCCGCTCTCGACCATGACTCTCACAGCCGGTATCGAGCGGATCCTCAAGGACCGGGTGCCGGGGGTGGAAGTCGTCAACGCCGCCTGATTCCCCGACTGCGGCCCAACTACTACGCGGCCTGGTCGAAGGCGATCGGCGCAGTCTCGGCCGATTCGTATCGCTGCTCGAACTGGGATCGAGCGATGCAATTGCCGCCCTCTCCTCGGCTCCGGCCCCGCCTGCCCACAGGGTTGGGCTGACCGGACCTCCTGGCGCCGGCAAGAGCACGCTGCTTGGCCAGCTCATAGAACGCGCACTCGCCTCCGGTCACCGCCCGGCAGTGATCGCGGTCGACCCGACCAGTCCGCTGACCGGTGGAGCTCTGCTGGGCGACAGGATCAGGATGCAGGATCACGCCGGAAGGGAGGACGTGTTCATCAGGTCGATGGCGGGCCGCAGCTCTCCTGGGGGGATGGCTTCCGGTCTCGACCATGTGATCACGGCCGCGTCGTTGGCTGGATTTGATCCAGTGCTGGTCGAAACGATCGGAGTTGGTCAGGGGGAGACGTCGGTGCGTGGCATGGTCGACACCATGGTCCTGGTGCTGACACCGCTGCAGGGAGATGACGTTCAGGCGCTCAAGGCCGGAGTGCTCGAGGTGGCGGACATTCTCTGTGTGAACCACTCAGATCGGGATGGAGCGACCCGGGCCCGCTCCCTGCTCGAGGAGATCGACGGAGGGCTTCCCAACCCGAGGCCGGTCTTGATGACGGTCGCCACGTCGGGCCATGGGGTCGACGAGTTGTGGGCAGCCATCGAGGAGCGCCGCCCTCGCAGCTGATTCAACGGTCGACGGGCGACCCGGTGTCGCCGGACAGCTCGGCCTGGGCGGCCGCCAGCCGGGCAACCCGCACCCTCGGTGGGCTGGCCGACACGTAGTCGAGCCCGGACTCGCGGCAGAAGGCAATGCTGGCCGGGTCTCCTCCGTGCTCGCCGCAGACACCGACCTCGAGGCCTGGGTTGGCCTCGCGTCCCTCCTTCACCGCCACCTTGATCAGCCGCCCGACTCCCTGGCGGTCGAGGGTCTGGAAGGGGTTGTGCTCGAGGAGACCCTCCTCCAGGTACTGACGGAGGAAGAGGGCCTCGGCGTCGTCTCGCGATAGCCCGTAGGTCATCTGGGTGAGGTCATTTGTCCCGAAGGAGAAGAAGTCGGCGGCGCCTGCAATCTCGCCCGCGGTGAGGGCGGCTCTGGGCAGCTCGATCATCGTGCCGATGAGGACGTGCAGCTGCAGGCCGGTTTCGGCCTCCTTGCGCCGTATCTCCTCCTCGATCATTGCCCTCATCCTGACCAGCTCCTCGACCGTCACCACCAGGGGGATCATGATCTCGAGCTTGGGATCGGCTCCCGCCCGGAGCTGTCGTGTAACGGCTTCGAGGGCCGCCTGGGTCTGCATCCGGTAGAGGTCGGAGACGATCAGACCCAATCTCACCCCTCGCAGGCCCAACATGGGGTTGTCCTCCTCCCACCGCGCCACCTGGGCCGACATCCGCTCGAGGTCGGCGATCTCGCGGCCGAGCCGCAGGCGCTGGACCATCTCCTGTTCGAGCTCGAAGCGAGAGGGGAGGAACTCGTGCAGGGGAGGGTCGAGCAGGCGGATGATGACGGGCAGGCCGTCCATTGCGACCAGCAGGCCCTGGAAGTCTTCGACCTGCTGGTGCATCAAGTCCTGCAGCGCGGCTGCCCGCTCCGCCGGATCATCGGAGAGGATGATGCGCTGGACGATGCGAAGTCTCTCGCCCATGAACATGTGCTCCGTTCGGGCAAGTCCGATCCCTTCCGCTCCTGCGGCTCTTGCCTTCTTTGCATCAGCGACGGTGTCGGCGTTGGCGCGCACGCCAAGCGAGCGGATCTCGTCAGCCCACGCCAACAGCTGCTCGAGCTGATCGATGGGTCGCGGCTCCACCATGGGGGCCAGCCCGTTGAAGATCCGGCCGGTGGTGCCATCGATGGTGATGACATCTCCTTCCCGGATCGTCACTCCGTCGATGTGGGCCACCTTGGCATTTGCGTCGACCCGCATGGCAGCCGCCCCGGTCACCGCTGGCTTGCCCATGCCTCGGGCCACGACTGCTGCATGGCTGGTCTTCCCCCCTTGGCTGGTGAGGATGCCCTGGGCGGCGGCCATCCCATGGATGTCCTCGGGGGTGGTCTCCGCCCTGACCAGGATCAACTTCTCGCCGTCCCTGGCCATGGCGTCGGCCCGGTCGGCGTCGAACACCGCCCGTCCTGAGGCGGCGCCCGGGCTGGCCGCGACCCCGGTAGCGAGAGGCATGGGCCGGGCGTTGTCGTCGATGCGGGGTCGCTCGAGTTGCTCGAGCGAAGCTGGGTCGACCCGGTTCACCGCCTCGCGCCGGCTGATGAGCCCTTCCTCCGCCATGTCGACCGCGATTCGCACTGCCGCGCCGGCTGTCCGCTTGCCAGCCCTGGTCTGCAGGATCCACAGCCGGTCCCGTTCGATCGTGAACTCGATGTCGCACATGTCGCGGAAGTGCTTCTCGAGCCCTTCCATCACCGCCAGCAGCTGCTCGTGACAGGCCGGGTGGAGCGGGGCGAGCTCGTCGAGAGTGAGCGTGTTGCGGATCCCGGCGACGACATCCTCACCTTGCGCCCTTGGCAGGTAGTCGCCGTAGGGGCGACGCTCTCCGCTGCCGGGGTCACGGGTGAAACAGACGCCGGTGCCTGAGTTGGTGCCGAGATCACCAAAGACCATCATCTGGATGTTGGCGGCCGTGCCGAGGTGGTCGGGGATGTCGTGGAGCCGCCGATACCGAAATGCCCTCTCGTTCCCCCACGATGCGAACACCGCGGTGATCGCCTCCCGCAACTGCATTTCGGGGTCGGGCGGCAGGGGCTGCCCGGATCGCCCGTTGATGATCGTCTGGAACCGGCGGCAGGCGTGCTGCAGGTCCTTGGTCGTCAGGTCGGCGTCGCTGGCGGCCCTCCGCCCGGCCCGGAGGTCTTCCAGGACCTCTTGGAAATGGCGCTCGTCGACCCCGAGGACCACCTCGCCGTACATCTGGGCGAAGCGTCTGTAGGCATCCCAGGCGAAGTGCTCGTCCCCACTCCAGGCGCCGAGCTCCGTCACCACCTGGTCGTTGATTCCGAGGTTGAGGATGGTGTCCATCATCCCCGGCATCGAGAACGCCGCTCCCGATCGCACCGAAATCAGCAACGGCTGTGGGCCTTTCCCGAAGGTTCGACCGGATGCGCTCTCGAGGCGCGCCATTGCCCTGTCCACCTCTGCCCAGAGCCCATCCGGGACTTGCCCGGTTGCCATGAACTCCCGGCACGCCTCGGTGGTGATTGTGAATCCGGGCGGAACTGCCAGGCCGAGTTGGGTCATCTCGGCCAGGCCCGCGCCCTTGCCGCCCAGGAGGTCGCGGCGGGAGGCGTCGCCTTCGCCGAAGTCGTGGACGTAGGCCATCCGCAGACGACGGTATCAGTCGGAGGGGCGGTCGGCAGAGCCCGGCAGCTTGCGACCGCTCATCTCCTCGGCGATCACCTCCACCCAGCGCATTTCTCGCTCAGACGAGAGCCACGACGGCGCTCCGTGCTCTTCCAGGCCAGCCACCACTTCCTCGTCGGACACCTCGGCCAGCCGCCCTTTCACCACCACGCTCCATCCGGTTGTGCTGTTTTCGTCCCAGCCGTCGATTTCGAATGCGACCGGCGATTGCTCGAGGGCGGCATCGAGTTTGGCCCCCACCGCCGACCGGAAGCAGACCCGCGAGGAATGAAAGGAGTAGGTGACAGGGAAGATCATCACCTCCCCGTTCTCCTGGAAAGCGACGCGGCCGATGCGGTTGGCAGCGAGGAGCAGTCTGCACTCACCGGCGTCGAGCACCTCCATCCCGGCGTGATCGCGTGGGTGATCGTGGCTGCTCATGGCTGCTGGACAATGATGGCGGTGACCATTCCGAACATTCCGGTCTCCTTCTCTACATGGTTGAGGATGTGGCAGTGCCACACCCACACTCCTGGCCGGTCTAGATGCATCAGGACCGAGTAGCGCTCGCCTGGGGCGATGGCCAGGGTGTCGGCCCAGTAGGGCTGGTCGAGCGGTATGCCGTCCTTGGCGTAGACCAATTGTGGGAACTGGTGCGCATGCATCGGGTGGATCTGCAACCCCTCGTTGAAGTAGTGGACGACGATCCAGTCGCCCAGATTCGCGACAACGGGCTCGGTGGCAGGGAAGGATTTGCCGTTGAGGCTGAAGCCGATCACGCCGGCGTCGTTGAGCACCATGGGGATCTCCTGGGCGACCTCGAGGTTGACCGGGATGTCCACTCCGGCGACTGTGGTCCCCGCCGGCGTCGGCACGGGATCGATGATGAAGGCACCGAACATCCCGTTCGGCACACTGACCTGGCTGTGCAGATGGGCGTGATACATCGCAATCGTTGGTTTCTCTGCCATGAACTCGTAGGTAAAGGTCTGGCCCGGCTCGATCGGGTCTTGGGTGATCGGTGACACCCCGTCCATCTCGTTGGGGAGCGAGACGCCATGTAAGTGGATGTCGGTCGACAGCTCCGTGTTGTTGGTCACCTTGATCCTTACCAGATCGCCGAGGTCCACTCTCAGCAGCGGCCCTGGGGCGGTCCCGTTGTAGGTCCAGGCGTCGACCACCTCGCCGGGAGCCACCTCCCATGGGGTAACCGCGGCCACCAGTTCGAACTCCTTGGCGCCGTCTTCGGCAACGGTCGGCTCGAGCGGCAGGTTTCCGTGCCCATTCGTCTCCACCGGGTAGGCCTCCATCGAGTCGAGCATCATCCGGTCCATCTGCTCGGCGGTCATTTCTTCTTCCTGGCCACCAGCGGCCGCCTGCCCGACCACCAGCTGGGCCTCCATCCCCGACTCGCGGTGCCCGGCGATGGAGCAGAAGAGCGTGTAGACCCCGGCATCCAGCGGGCCAAGATCGAGGTTTGCCTCTTCACCAGGGTTGAGGTCGGGAGTGGACGGTCCGCCCTCCAAGGAGACGTTGTGGACCATGGTGCCGGAGTTGGTCACGTGGAGGGAAACCTGGCCAATTGGTGCTGCCAGATCTCCGTGGATCCCGAACTCGTGCAGTTCCAGCTCGAGCTCTGTCTTCTGAGGGTCGGCCGAGAAGGAGGCGGGCCGGGCGGCGGCGATCACCGCCAGGGCCAGGACCAGGACGCCCATCAAGGACAGGAGCCATATCGAGCGATCGAAGACGCGGCTGACAGGGGGGTCGGTTGGTGCGGGCAGGTTTTCTCCTTCTCTCCCCAAGTCTGAGACGGAGAGCCGGCCAGGGACGGGGGAGGGTGACCCATTCCGGCGGGACTTTGGTCACCGGCATATCTATCGATGACCTTCGGCCCTGGCGGTGGTGAAGCCCGAGCCTCATGGTTGTCGTATGGAGTCGCTGAACGCGGGCGAGATCGCAGAACTGATCGAGGACGCTCCGATCGCCCATGTCGGCGTACTCCATGAGGGCCGGCCGTACGTGACTCCGATGTCGTATGTGGTGATCGACGAGGTCTTCTACTTCCGTACCGCGGCAGGCCGCCGACTGGACTGCATCAAGAAGGAGGCGGCCGCCTGCCTGGAGATATGCCGCTACGACGCCTCGTCAGGGCACTGGTCGAGCGTGGTGGTCACGGGCGAGGCCACCGTCGTGACGGACCCGAACGTGGACGCCAGGGTCTCTCAGGCCATTCTGCACAAGTACCGGGGCCTCATGGGCTCGCCTCTCGGTCACCCTGGCGTGGTACCGCCGCTGATGCAGCCGTTCGTCGTCGCCGTACGCCCCATCGAAGTGACCGGGTTCCGATCCGGCTCCGGATTGTCTCCGGGCCTGCGTCCCGGGCGACTCTGAATCGCGACCCCGGCCTAGTTCACCCCGGCGGGTACTCTGTTGGCTCCCCCCAAGCAGGAGTTCTTCCGAGAGATGTCCCGTCCGAAAGGGCGAGCCCTTCAACAACAGCAGGCTCGCAAGGTCGAGGCCAAGCAGGTCCAGCAGAAGAAGAACACAAGGCGGACCACCTGGATCTGGGCGGGGGTAGGGGCGGCGGTAGTCGCCGTGATCGCGGTGCTGGTCGTGACCAGCCCGCCACCTCCCGGCATCGAATTCGCATCCCAGGGGAACACTCACCTCGCCTCGCTGGACGAAGCCCACTCCCCGTACAACAGCGCGCCCCCCAGCTCGGGTTGGCACTTCGGGGGCCTGGCCGAATGGACCGAGCACGAGGAGGCGGTGCAGCCTGAGCTGTTCGTCCACAATCTGGAGGACGCCGGAGTCGTTCTGACGTACGACTGCCCAGATGGGTGCGACGGTCTGCTGCAGGGCTTGCGCGACACCCTCGCCGCCAATGCCGGCAAGCGGGTGCTGATCACTCCTTACGAGGGCATCGTCAACCCGGTCGACGGCAAGGCGTATAAGGGGGCGGCAGTCGCCTGGACCAGGGTGCTCTACTTCAACGACCTCGACGCCGATGGACTCAAGGAGTTGCAGACGTTCATCAGCTCCTACGAGGGCATCGACCACCACGTACCCGGCATCGGCTGAGTCACCCTCACCCCACCGCTGCCCCGATCGCCAGCAGCAGACCGGCTTGCAGGTGCAGGGCGGACGTCGCCACCAGCAGGGCGATCCAACCAGGTCCGTCGAGGGGGTCGGGCAGGCGCCTGAACAGCCGAAGTGCGGGGACGATCGCCAGCAGCGCCAGGGCGGTCCAGGGCGGAGTGACCCG
>DATBMA010000044.1:0-8970 GCA_036555105.1 Acidimicrobiia bacterium | reverse complement strand
TCGCGCCATCTCTGTCCTGAAGCTGCGGAACGAGTCCGCCAGGGCATCTGATCCTGCAGGCGAGAAGTCGGTCCATCGATCGTCGTGGCCCTTGATGCCGAGCTCCGTGGCGGAGACAGGGCGGAGGCGGGCGTACTCGTCTACCAGGCGGTCGGCGATCTCAAATGGTCCGTCGGTCATGCGGGCAGCGTACCGGTAGCCTTCCGCGATGCCGTCGGCTGGGCCGGATCTGATCGGGGTCAGGCCGGACGAAGCCTTCGATGTCGACCGGGTCGCCGAATGGCTGTCGAATCGGCTGCCTCGAGCCGTCGGCCGCCCCCAGGTCAGTCAGTTCTCGGGTGGGCATGCCAACCTCACCTACCTCCTCACCTACGAAGAGGACGAGCTGGTGTTGCGGCGCCCACCGATCGGTCCCGTCGCCCCCTCCAGCCATGACATGTCCAGGGAGTTCCATGTCCTTTCGCGGCTGTGGCGGTCATTCGAACCCGCCCCTCGCGCCCTTCAGCTCTGCAACGACCTGGAGGTCATAGGCGCCCCCTTCCTGATCATGGAGCGGCGGCCGGGGGTGGTGGTGAGAGGAACCGTGCCCGCCGAATTCGGGGCAGGCTCGGATCCCCGGGCCAACCGGCTGCTGGCCGAGGTCGTCATCGACACGCTGGCGACCTTGCACGATGTGGATCCCGCCGAGTGCGACCTCGCCGACCTCGGCCACCCTGATGGCTTCCTCGAGAGACAGGTGCAGGGCTGGCACCGGCGCTGGGAAGGGGCGGCCGATCAGTCATCTCCTATCGAGGAAGCGGTCAGCTCGTGGCTGTTCACACACCTCCCCACCTCCCCCACACCGGCGTTGATCCACAACGACTGGAGGCTCGACAACCTCGCGGTGGATCCTGCCGACCCAGGCCGGTGCATCGCCGTCTATGACTGGGACATGTGCACGCGAGGCGATCCCCTGGCGGACCTCGGCACACTGCTGGCGGTGTGGTACGAGCCCGACGAGGTGCCTGCCACCCTCAACCCGATGCCGGTGGATGCACCGGGCTTCCTCAACCGGGGGGAGGCATCTGAACGCTATGCCCGGGCCCGTGGAGCCGACCTGTCCCAGCTGGATTGGTACCTGGTGTTCGGCTCCTGGAAGATGGCGGTCGTGCTCAAGCAGATCCACGCCCGTTGGCTTCGCGGCCAGACCCGGGACGATCGCTTCGCCGAGATGGGGCTGGGCGCTGCCAGGATGCTCGAGCTGGCCGCGGGCCGGATCCCGACCCACCGTTCATAGCGATGCCGGCCGAGCCCCTCACCCGCAAGGCCCGGACTACGCGCGATGCCTTGGTGGGCGCCACCAGGGAGGTGGTGAGGAGGACCGGATCCCTCACACCCGATCTCATTGCGTATTCGGCCGATGTGTCGACCGCGACCTTCTACACCTACTTCGACACCAAGGACGATGCCCTCGCCCTTGCCTTCGATCAGGTTGCAGGCGAGCTCGGTCAGGCGATGGGAGATCTCCTCACTGTCGACGTGTTGCTCGACACGGGTCTCGAGAGCCAGGTGCGGGCAGTCTTGGAGGCGACGGTGGTGGTCTTCCGGCGAGACGGCCGGCTATGGAGGCTGGCCGTCGCCAGGCTGCCGGAGGCACCGGCGGTGGGTGAGGCATTCCGCCGAAGACAAGAGGAGGCATTCGCCCAGGCGGCCCGATTCGTTCGGCTGGGCCAGCGTGCAGGCAAGGTTCGCGATGGGGAGCCGGATGCCTTGGCCCGGGTCCTCATGATGAGCTTGTACGGGCTCGGCCAGCCCATGCTCGAAGCGTATTCGGCGATGCCGCTCGACCTCCTGGTAGGGATGATCGTCGGGCTGCTTGAGCCCCAATCCTCAACAGTCAACACAACAGATCGAGAAGGCGATCGGTGAATCCCGCGGACTCCTCGATCTTCGAGTCACTGCTCGGCAGCGATGAGCCGTCGATCGAATGGAAGCTGCGCCGCGAGGTCCTCGGCCAACCCGAAGTGGAACTGACGGACCTGAGGGAGCGAATCCGGCAGTCGGAGCGGGTCACCCGTCTGTTGGCGGGGATGAGCCCGGGCCATGTCTACAACAAGTGGCACGGAGCCCACTGGGTTCTCTCGGCATTGGCCGACCTCGGCTACCCGAGTGGGGCCAAGGAGCTCGCGCCGCTGCGCGACCGGGTGACCGCCGCCTGGCTCGACGACCAGTACTACTCGGAGTTCGAGGCCAAGTCGTCATCCTCCAGCTACGGCAAAAAGGGAGTGCCTCTGATCGACGGCCGCTATCGGCGGTGCGGCTCGATCCACGGCAATGCCCTGCGAGCCATATGCGAGCTGGGGCTGGCCGACGAGCGGGCCGACCAGCTGGTCGAGCGCCTACTGCACTGGCAATGGCCAGACGGAGGCTGGAATTGTGATCGCAACCCCACCGCCGACACGTCTTCGTTCATGGAGACTCTCTTGCCGATGCGGGGGCTGCAGGCCTACAGCGAGACGACCCGCAACAAGCCTGCCGGCGAAGCCGCCCGCCGAGCCGCCGAAGTCTTCCTATCTCGAGGGATGTTCCGGAGGCGGCTGGATGGAACGGTCATCAACCCGGACTTCGTCCGGCTCCACTACCCGCTCTATTGGCACTACGACATCCTCGGTGGGCTGCGGGGCATGGCCGAGGTGGGCCTGCTGGACGACCCGCGGTGTGCTGAGGCCCTTGACCTTCTCGAGGAGATGAGGCTCCCAGGCGGAGGCTGGTCGGCAGGAGGCCGCTTCTACTCGGTGTCCACCGAGGCCAAGCCCAACACCGACTCGGTCGATTGGGGGTCCGGCAGATCCAAGCCCAACCCCTGGGTGACGGCTGATGCCCTCGGGGTGCTGGTCGCCGCCGGCCGCCTGCGACCGTGAGTCCGGCGACCGTGAGGCCGCTACCCCGTGCGACCGTGCGACCGTCTAATAGTCGATGCCGCGCCTGGCCATCACCCCGCGGTCATAGGCGTGCTTGACCTTGGTCATCTCGGTGACGGTGTCGGCGATCTCGATCAGTGACCCTGGGGCGTCGCGCCCGGTCAGGATGACGCTCACGTTGGCAGGCCGCTCGCTTAGGGTCGCCAGCACGTCGTCGGCCTCGATCCAGCCCCAGTTCATCGGGTAGGTGATCTCGTCGAGCACCACCAGGTCGTACTCGCCGGATCGGATCTTCTCGCGCCCGGTGCGCCATGCCTCGCGGGCTATCGCCTCCGACTGTTCCATGTCCTTCGAGTCCCAGGTGAACCCGTCCCCCAAGGTCCACCAGTCGACGCCCAGCTGCCTCGCCACCTTCTCCTCCCCCACCATCCAGTCACCCGACTTGAGGAACTGGACCACTGCGACCTTCCACCCCCGGGCCACTGCTCGCAACACGGTCCCGAAGGCGGCGGTCGACTTCCCTTTGCCGTCCCCGGTGTTGACCAAGATGAGCGACTGAGCCCGAACCGTGCCAGGGTCGGGACGCTCGGTAGGAGGGATGTCGCGCTGGCTCATGATCGGCGGTGGCGGAGGGGAATGACCGCGATTCCCCCGCCCGGATCCCGTTGAACGCTCACGTCGGCACCGTAGTGAAGGCCGATGGATTCCTCGGTGAGGACCGCCTCAGGCTCACCTTCGCCGACCACCCGGCCACTCGCCAGCATCACCAGCCGGTCACAGAACTGCGATGCCAGGGTCAGGTCGTGGATGGCGGTCACCACCGTCAGCTCCCTGCTCCTGCGCATGGTCTCGACCAGTTCCAATGCCTGCTGCTGATGTCCGAGGTCGAGCGAGGTGGTGGGCTCGTCCAGCAACAGCACTGGGGTCTGCTGGGCGATCGCCCGCGCCAGGATCACTCGCTGCAGTTCACCCCCGGAAAGGGTTGGGAGGCGCCGCCCTGCCATCTCCGCCAGCTCCAGGACCTCGATGGCGTTGGCCACCGCCCCCGCGTCGCTTGGGCCTTCGGAGGCGAGAAACCGCAAGTGAGGGCTGCGCCCCAGGTACACGTAGTCGGTCACCGTGAAACCTTCCGGTATGACCGGGCGTTGGGGAACCAGGGCCACCATCTGGGCTCGCTGGCGCTCGTCCAAGTCATGGATGGCGACGCCGCCGATTTGGACGGTGCCCGAGAACGGGATGGCCCCGGCCAGGGCCCTCAGCAAAGTCGACTTCCCCGAGCCGTTGGGTCCGATCACTCCCACCCACTCGCCGGAGGCAATGCTCACATCGAGGCCGTGGATCACGGTTGTCCCGTTGAACGCCACGACCAGCTCCGAAGCCTGGATCCCGCTCATGGGCGGCTTCGGCTGGTGCGCAGCACCAACAGGAAGAAGGGTGCCCCCAGGAAGGCGGTCACCACGCCGATGGGGAGCTCGGCCGGGGCCAGGACCGTGCGGCCAACCACATCGGCGCCGATCAGGAAGGCCGCTCCCACCAAAATTGCCAGCGGGAGGATGATCCGATAGCTGACTCCGGCGGTCATTCGGATCAGGTGCGGGACGATGATCCCGACGAAGCCGATCAAGCCACTGACCGCCACCGCCGCCGCGGTGCTGAGGCTGGCAGCCAGCACCACACGGGCCCGCACCGAAGGGGCGGACACACCCAAGCCCATTGCCTCCTCGTCACCCACCGCCAGGACGTCGAGCATCCTCCGGTGCAGGATGATCCCCACCCCGGCAATGAGTGCATAGGGAGCCGCCAGCGCCACATCGCTCCACCCCACCGTGGCCAGCGAGCCGAGGATGAACCCGTACACCTCCTGCAGCGAGTCGGAGTTCCGCTGGAGCACGAATGTCTGGGCGGCGGCCAGGAACGAGGCGACCGCCACCCCAGCGAGGATGAGAGTGGTCGAGGTCCGCTCGCCAACCGACCGGCCGACCGCGTAGGTGAGTGCCACCGCACCCATGGCCCCGGCGAAGGCTGCCAACGGCACCAGGCCGCGGGGCCCGTCGGCGGCGATGACAGCGGTGGCTCCCAGCCCCGCTCCCGCCGCCGCCCCTAGGAGATACGGATCGGCCAGCGGGTTGCGGAACACCCCCTGGTAGGCGCCGCCCGCCAGGGCCAACATGGTCCCCACCAGCCCTCCGAGCACCACCCTGGGAAGGCGCAACTCGAACAGGATGGCCTCCTGCTGCGGAGACAACGAGCTGGGGATCGAGACACCCGGCAGCCGATCGAGCAACGCCTTGATCGACTCGACCGGGTCCAGCCCGGCCGGGCCCACCAAGACCCCGATCGTCGACATCACCAGGAGGACGCCTCCTGCCAGCAGCCACGCCCGGCCAGAGGGCCGAGCCGGCCGGAGTTCGGCTGAGTTCATCCGGCCTTGGCGGCTACGCCGTCGGCCACCGATTGCAAGAAGTCGACGATGCGGGGACCCCAGCGGGAGGCGACGTCGTCGTTCAGCTCGACGACGCCCCCCTCGTTTACCGCGGTGAGCGTGTCCCAGCCCGGACGCTCTTTGACCGCCGCCTCGTTCTGCTGGCAACAGATCGTGTCGGCCAGGAAGATCAGGTCGGGATCTGCCTCGACGATGAACTCGGCCGACAGCTGCGGATATCCGAAGGCGGCGCCATCGGCGTCCGCGGGGTCGGCGATGTTCTGCAGCCCCAGCAGCGAGTAGATGGAGCCGGCGAAGGTGCTGGACGTGAGCGAGTACAGCTCAGGACCGAGCTCGTGGTAGTAGGTGAGGGGAGGATCGGTGGGCGGATTGGCGACAACGATCGCCTCGATCTCGCCCTGCATGCCGGCGACGACTTGGCCTGCCTCGTCCCCATTCCCGGTGGCGATGCCCAGTTGTTCGATCTGGTCGTAGGCCTCATCGAGGGTGGCCGCCGCGTCCTGCATCAGAACAGGGATCCCCACCGCATTGAGGCCGCTGACCAGGTCGCCAGGGTCAAAGGAGATGACCACCAGGTCAGGCCGCAGCGCGGCAATGGCCTCGACGTTGGGGGTGAAGCCTGACAGCTCGGAGACCGGCGCCTCCGCTGGGTAGTCGGACCGATCGTCGACCGCGATCACCTGGTCGCCGGCTCCGATTGCGAACAACGATTCCGTCGCCGTCGGCGAGAGGGACACGATCGCCACCGGTCTCTCCTCGATGGTGACTTGCCCGTTATCGCCTGCAACGGTCACCGGAAACGCGGCGGCCGCCGTGGTGGTCGGTGCAACGGTGGTGGGGACGGCGGAGGTGGTCGACTCGCTCGGAGAGCAGGCAGCAACCAGCACCAGCACCGCCGCAGATATCGCCCTTCTTCCAAACACAACATCCTCCTCTCGGAGGATGAAGGGGGGCTCGGCAGGTCTTTCCCTGAGACCGCACGAACACTGCCTTCATCCGAAGCTCGTTCGTGGACCGTTGGGCAGGCGACCTGACTCGTCCCCGTTGGGGGCTTGACAGTTGCGGGACAGCGCCGGGCTCACACCGGACTTCGCTGACCAAACGGCAGGGCCGGAGCCTAGTGGCTCCGGCCCCGCCCGAGATGATTGGATCTAACGGGTACCCAATTCGACCGTGACGCTGACTGTCTGTCCTTCTCTCAGGACTTCGAGGGTGACCTGGTCACCAGGGTCGGCTGAGCGCACCGCGGCAGCCAGGTCGAGGCTGCTCTGCACCGGCTCACCATCGATCGATACGACCAGATCGCCGGTCTGGAGTCCGGCCAAAGCCGCCGGGGTCCCTGGCTCGATCTCCGTGACCACGGCGCCGGCAGTCCCCTGCTGACTGTCCTCGATGCTCACTCCCAGAAAGGCGGTCTCGATCGGCTGGCCGGCCACCAATTTGCCGGCGACCTCGTACGCACGCTGGATCGGCACCGCGAATCCCACACCCTGGCTCCCGCCGCTCGAGGTGAAGATCTCGGTGTTGATTCCGATCACCCGGCCATGGCGGTCGGCCAACGCCCCACCCGAGTTACCCGGGTTGATGGAAGCGTCGGTCTGCAGGAAGGAGCGGGGCCCGTTTGGCCCGTCGACCGAGCGGTCGACCGCACTCACCACACCGGCGGTGACGGTCTGCTCGAGTCCCCAAGGGCTGCCGATGGCAATCGCCATCTGCCCGACCTCGGGCTCGGTGTCCAGAGCGAGGGCGGCGGCCTGGAGGTCGGTCCGGTCGACCTTCACCACGGCCACGTCGGCGGTCTGGGAGCCTCCGACCACCTGGCCCTGGACCCTATCGCCGTCGTTGAGGCGGACGGTCACCTGATCGGAACCTTCCACCACATGCGCCGCGGTGAGGATCAGCCCGCTGGAGTCGTAGATGACCCCGCTGCCGAGCCCGCCCTCGGTCTCGATCTGGACCATCGAAGGCAGCAAGGCCTGGGCCACGGCCGCCACTGGCTCATCTACATCGGTGGCGATCGTCGGTGTGGTCGACACTGCAGCAGCCGTCGTGGTGGTCACCGCACCGCCGTCGATCTGATCGAGGCCGTCGCCGAACCACAGCCAGCCCGCGCCGAGCCCGAGGGCGAACAGCACGGGGATGATCCACAAGAGATGCCACCCGCGCCGCGACTTCTTGGGAGGAGTAGCGGCCGGTGAGGGAGCCGCAGTCGGCGGCGGGGTGGCTGAAGAAGGAAGCCCTTCGATGGGCAGGGCGGGCTCGTTCGAAGATTGCTGATCGGTCATGGAGCGATCGTATGCCCGAGCCCCTAAATGCTCGCTAAAGGGTCATCCGCCGGCGGCTGACCCTCACCGCGATAGGGGATCCACACAACACAAGTGCTCCCGGATGGTCCGGCGTGCACGTGGAACTCACCGCCGTGGCCTTCAGCCACCTGTCGCACGATCGAAAGCCCGAGGCCGTTGCCTGGCTCCCCCGGCTCGAACCCCGGTCCCTCGTCCGCCACCGCCAGAAATGCCCACCCTTCCTTCAAGCCGGACGCCAGCAGGACCGTCGAGTCGGCCGGCGAGGCCTTCAAGGCGTTGTCGAGCAAGTTGTCGAAGGCCCTTCGCAACGCCACCGGTTCGGCATTGACCGTCACCGAGGCGGTGGTCGCCTTCAATTCGACGTGGTGCTCGGCTGCACTGGCACGGACATCGTCGGCTGCCTCCGCCACCATCCGTCCCAGGTCGATCTCGACCTGGGCAGCCTGCCGGTTCTGCAGCCTGGCCGTCGCCAGCAATCCATCGATCATGTTGCTCATGCGCTCGGCGTTGCGGGCGACGATCTCACCTGTCGCCCGCCACTCGGCGCCATCGGTGTCGTTGTCTGCCAGCGAGACCTCGACATTGCTGCGGATCGCCGCCAGCGGCGTCCTCAGATCATGGGAAGTATCGGCCAGGAATCGCCGCTGAGAAGAGAATGCCTGCTCAAGCCTTGCCAGCATCCGATCGAACGTCCCCGCCAACCGCTTCAGCTCATCATCCGGCCCCTGCAGTGCGATGCGGCGGGAGAGGTCCGACGCCTGGATCTCCTCTGCCACCTCGGTGATGCGGGCGATAGGGGCCAGCGCCCGCCCGGCCAGTATCCAGCCGACGAACATGCTCAGCAGGAACAGGAAGCCGAAGGCGATCAGAGTCAGGTCGGCCATGCGATCGATGACGACCTGGTTGAACAGATTCTCCAAGCTCCGGACCTGGGCCTCCTCGATCTGAGGCACGATCATCGTCCGCCCGCCCCATGACACCAGCGCCCCCCTGACCACTTGGATCGTGTGGGTGTCGTGGGCCAGCTGCCATCGAATCCCCAAGTACAGAAGGCCGAGGATCAGGCCGCCCAGCCCGAACACGACCGCCGAGTACATGGCCGACAGACGGAAGCGGATTGATCTTCCGAACTTCACGATTCCTCCCGCAAAACGTAGCCGCGCCCAGGAATCGTCTGTATGACTTGAGGCTCACCCAGCTTGCGGCGAAGGTTCGAGACCGTGACCCGGACAGTGTTGGTGAATGGATCGGCCGCCTCGTCCCATACATGTTCGAGCAGCGTCTCCTGGGAGAGGACCTGGCCGGCCCTGGACATGAAGTA
>DATBMA010000040.1:0-6619 GCA_036555105.1 Acidimicrobiia bacterium | reverse complement strand
TTCGACGAGATCCGCCAGGTCAAGGAGGCGAGTGGCCCGGCTCACCTCAAGGTGATCCTCGAGACCGGGGAGTTGGGGAGCCTCGACGCCGTGCGACGGGCCTCGATGCTGGCGATGGCGGCCGGCGCCGATTTTGTCAAGACCTCCACCGGCAAGGTGCAGCCGTCGGCCACCATCCCGGTGACCCTGGTGATGCTGGAGGCCATCCGCGATTTCCACGAGGCCACCGGGATCGAGGTGGGGATGAAGCCGGCCGGCGGGATCCGCACGGCCAAGGACGCCATCCGTTACCTGGTCGTCCTCAACGAGACCCTCGGAGTTGACTGGATGACACCGGACCGGTTCCGGTTCGGCGCCTCGACCCTGCTCAACGATGTGCTTATGCAGATCCGCTGGCTGAAGACCGGGCGGTATCAATCTGGCGACTACTTCACCAAGGATTGAGATGACCGAGCTCGCCCGCCGCCCATCCCGCCAGCCTCTCGAATGGGAGTACGCCAGCTCGCGGGAGGCGGCCGAGCTGGCCGAGATCAAGGATCGCTACGGGCTGTTCATCGGCGGCAAGTTCCGAGCCCCTCTTTCCAAGAAGTACTTCCCAACCGTCAACCCAGCTACCGAGGAGAAGCTGGCGGACGTCGCGGAGGCTGGCGACCGCGACGTGGATCGGGCGGTCAAAGCGGCCCGGGGAGCGTTCGAGGGTGAGTGGGGCGCCTTGCCAGGCAAGGAGCGAGCCAAGCACCTGTTCCGGTTGGCGCGGATGATCCAGGAGCGATCGCGCGAGCTGGCGGTGCTTGAGACCCTGGACGGCGGCAAGCCGATCAAGGAGTCGCGCGACGTCGACCTACCGTTGGTGGCGGCTCATTTCTTCTATTACGCCGGCTGGGCCGACAAGCTCGAATACGCCTTCCCCGGACTGCGCCCGCAACCGCTCGGGGTGGCAGGCCAGGTGATCCCATGGAACTTCCCGATGATGATGCTGGCCTGGAAGCTCGCCCCCGCCCTGGCGGCCGGCAATACCGTCGTCTTGAAGCCGGCCGAGACCACTTCGCTGACGGCCCTGACCTTTGCCGAACTGACCGTCGAGGCCGGCCTGCCGGCAGGGGCAGTCAACGTGGTCACCGGAGCAGGGGCCACCGGGGCGGCGGTGGTGTCTCATCCCGACGTCGACAAGGTGGCCTTCACGGGATCCACCGCGGTGGGCAAGCTGATTCGCCGGCAGCTGGCTGGGTCCGGCAAGCGCCTCACTCTCGAGCTGGGCGGCAAGGCAGCCCACGTCATCTTCGAGGACGCCCCCATCGACCAGGCCATCGAGGGGGTCATCAACGGAATCTTCTTCAACCAGGGCCATGTGTGCTGTGCCGGCTCACGGCTGTTCGTGCAGGAGAACATCCACGACCGGTTCGTCGACAAGCTCAAGCGGAGGCTGGCCACCCTGCGGGTAGGCGATCCCCTCGACAAGAACACCGACGTTGGAGCGATCAACAGCCGCGAGCAGCTCGACCGCATCTCTGAGTTGGTCGAGACAGGCCGTGAGGAGGGGGCAGAGATGTTCCAGCCCGACTGCGACCTCCCCGCCCGCGGCTTCTGGTTCCGGCCGACGCTCTTCACCGGGGTGTCGCAGAGCCATCGCATCGCCCAGGAGGAGATCTTCGGGCCGGTGCTCTCGATCATGAGCTTCCGCACTCCCGACGAGGCGGTAGAGAAGGCCAACAACACCCCCTACGGGCTCTCCGCCGGGGTGTGGACCAGCAAGGGATCGAGAATCCTGTGGATGGCCGATCGCATGCAGGCTGGGGTGGTGTGGGCCAACACCTACAACAAGTTCGATCCCGCCTCGCCGTTTGGCGGGTACAAGGAGTCTGGCTTCGGCCGGGAGGGTGGGCGCCACGGCCTGCTGCCGTACCTACGGGGGGTAGAAGGTTGAGCCGCCTCGAGGTCAAGAAGACCTACAAGCTGTTCATCGACGGTCAGTTCCCCCGCTCCGAGTCAGGCCGCAGCTTTCCGGCCCGTGACTCGGCCGGGGCAGTGGTGGCGCGGATGGCCCGGGCCTCGCGCAAGGACCTGCGGGAGGCGGTGCGGGCCGCCCGTAACGCCCTCCCCGGCTGGTCGGCCAGGTCCGGGTACAACCGCGGCCAGATCCTGTACCGGGTGGCGGAGCTGGTGGAGGATCGGGCCGACACGTTCGCTGAGCAACTCCAGGTGGCAGGGCTGACTCGAGCCCGCGCATCGACAGAGGTGAGCCGGACGGTCGATCGTCTGGTTTGGTACGCCGGTTGGGCCGACAAGTTCGTGCAGATCTTCGGGAACCTCAACCCGGTGGCCGGGCCGTTCTTCAACATCTCCAGTCTGGAGCCCACTGGGGTCGTGGGGGTCGTGGCCCCGGAAGAGCCTGCACTGCTCGGGCTGGTGTCCCGACTGGCCCCGGTCCTGGTCGGCGGGAACACTGCCGTTGTCATCGCCTCCGAGTCCCAGCCCCTCCCGGCCATAACACTGGCGGAAGTCTTGGAGACCTCGGATGTCCCCGGAGGCGTGGTCAACATGCTCACGGGGTTTCCGTCTGAGCTGGCACCCTGGCTGGCTGACCACATGGACGTCAACGCAATCGACATCGCCGGAGCCGATCCGGACTTGGTCGTGCGGTTGGAGGAGGGGTCGGTCCACAACGTGAAGCGGGTGATCGGAGCCGACGGCGCCGGCGACGGCCAGAGCCCCTATTTGATCGCCGCCTTCACCGAGACCAAGACCGTCTGGCACCCGAAGGGGCTGTAGAACTTCGACCAGACCCGCGTTCTGGCGCGTAATCTTGCCCCCATAGGGGCACATCTACGCGCCAGAAGGTGGAGGTGTTGCGACTCGATCACGTCGTCTACGGAGTAGCCGACCTCGACCGGGCAGCCGAGCGATGGCGGGCCGACTACGGATTGGAAGCAACGGCCGGAGGGCGTCATGCTCGCTGGGGCACCGCCAATCGGATAATCCCGTTGGGTGACACCTACCTGGAGCTGATCTCGGTAGTCGACCCCGAGCAAGCCCAGGAGACCGTCTTCGGCCGCCGGATCGCGGCGATGTTCACCGAGCGTGACGGCTGGTACACGCCGGTGGTGGCGACCGACGACATCGAGGCCGTGGCCGCAAGGCTGGGGCTGGTGGTTGAGCCCGGCAGGCGCACACGGCCCGACGGGATCGAGCTGAGCTGGCGCAGCACAGGGTTCGAGGACCCCGCCCGCGAGTTGTGGATGCCGTTCTTCATGCAGTGGGACATCGCCGCTGATCTCCATCCGGGCATGACGCCTGCCAACCATTCACGCTCCGTCGCGGGGATCTCACGGATCGAGGTTGGCGGAGATGCCGCTCGTCTCGACTCGTGGCTGGGCGGTGCCGACGTGGGGATTCAGGTCGTCGACGGGCCGGCAGGTGTGCGACGGGTCCGCTTGAGCACCGACGATGGCGAGCTGGTCATCGAGTGAGTTGAAGGTGTTGAGGTCGCTCCCGTCCTGCTCAAATCCGTCGAAGTCGGATAACGCAGGCCGTCCGGACGCTCGGTATACCTAACCCAGCTCAGCGAAGACGGCGGTCAACATCGGCCCCAGGGGCAAGTTCACTTCTGGGACTCCGGCGTCGCGGGCGTTGAGGTAATCCTCCCACTCGGAGGCATATTCGGTCAACAGCGCACCGGGTGAGTCGACATCACCGTCGACCGCATCCGCCAGATCCAGTGCGGTCTGAAACCCGGAGGTGTCCTTGTTCGTGACGACGCGACCCTCGGCGTCTAAGCCCTCGTCAAGCCACCAACCATATCCGGACGGTTGGTCGTCCCCGAAGTAGTTGAGTGATGCGGCATAGGTCTCCCCTTCGCGGTAGTTGGCACCGGAGAGTCGGAGCGCATGGAGGCGGTCGCCATCGTTGACTGCAGGCACCTCCACAGCCCAAGGTACGGGATGACCTACCCAGAGAACTTCCGTGATAGTGACTTCGAGGGCCGTGGCGCCACCCGCATAGTCGACCCTCTCGATCTCATCCCCTACTTCGATGATGGCCACGAGGTTGCGCCCGACCGCATAGGTTGTGCCACGGCTGCATGCGCCAACAAGGATGAGGGAGGTAACCAAGCATGTTGATCGGGCTACGGCGCGCAAGGCACCGACTCTCCTCGCAGTCATGGCTTCTGCACTGCTGAGCAGACGCTAACCAGCCTGTCCGGGATCCAATTGACCCAAACCAAGTCGGTACCGTCCGAGGGTGGAGCAAGCAAGGGTCGACATCGAGGTCCGCCTGGACCTGCGGGCGACTCTGCGACCGCTGGAGGGCCGCTTTCTCGATGATGGCTGGTGGCGGCCGATGCGGACTCCGGATGGGAACGCCACGCTGAGACTTGCGCGGGCAGGTGACACCCTGATGGGCACGGCCTGGGGCGAGGGGGCTGACTGGGCTCTGGCCCGCATCCCCGACCTGGCGGGTTTTGCCGACGATCCGGAGTCGTTTCTCCCCGAACAACCGAACCTTCGTGATCTGGCCCGCCGCCAGGTCGGAGCCCGGTTCGGACGCACCCGCCTCGTCTTCGATTCCATGGCCCGCAACGTCCTCGCCCAGAAGGTGACCGGCCAGGAGGCTGCCAACGGTTGGAAAGCGCTGGTTCGGCGTTACGGCGAGCCGGCTCCCGGTCCGGACCGGGGGCTGCGACTCCCACCCGCTCCGGAGGTCATCGCCGCTCTGCCCTACTACGAGTTCCACCCGCTCGGCATCGAGCAGAGGCGGGCGGAAACACTGAAACGGGTCGCAGCCAAGGCTCCTCGCTTGGAGCAACTGGCGTTTGCCTCTTCGAGGGAAGTGAGAACAACCATGGAGTCGATCTCCGGCATCGGGGAGTGGACCTCGGCCAAGACCGTGATGGTCACCCACGGCGACGCCGACGCAGTGCCGGTTGGCGACTTCCACATCAAGCACATGGCCGCTTGGCACCTGGCCGGCCGGCCCCGCGGCTCCGATGAGGAGATGCTCGAGCTGCTGGAGCCCTACCGTCCGCATCGGGGGCGAGTGGTTCGCCTGCTCCACCTGTTGGGACCGGAGCCGGCCTTCGGGCCCAAGGTTGCGATCCGCGACTTCTCGGAGATCTAGCTCAGCCGACCGTCGCCAGGAACTGGGTGATCAGGTCGCCGGTCACGTCCGGGTCATAGATCTCGAAATGGTCCGCGTCGGCCACGACCTCGAGCCGGGTGTCATAACTCGCATCCTCGAGAGCAGCCTCGAAGTTCTCGGAGAAGCCGAGCGACACCTCCCGGTCGGCATCGCCGTGGATGAGCGCAACCTGGAGCGAGGAATTCTCTCCGATGTAGGTGTACGGATTCGATGCGTCCCAGTTGGTGGGGTCGTCGGCATAGGCGGCCCCGAAGAACGGATTGAGGAAGTCGAGGAAGGCCATCTGGGTGATGTCGTATGGTCCGGCCAGGCCAACGAAGGCATCCGGCAGCACGGCACCCTCCCACGGGCATTCGCCGGCGAAGCTCTCTCCCCCGAGAGAGATCAACGCACCGATGTGAGCGCCGGCAGAGTGACCTATGACCGTGACCGGCAGCTCGACACCGTATTCGTCGGCAGCGGTTTGGCGAGCAAAGCGCACCGCGCATGCGACGTCTTCGAAGGTGGTGGGATAGCCACCGTCGCTGGTCCGATAGGTGGCATTGACTGTCAGATAACCGGCCCCGGCCAGGTCCTTGGCCATGTCTGAGAGACCCCGGCGGTCTCCGCCGACCCAGGCTCCGCCATGGACCAGCAGCACCACCCCGCTCGGGTCGGTCGACGGAAGGTAGACGTCGGCCTCCACCCCCTCGAGGTACTCGACCTGGCGCTCGGCCGGGGCGGCGACAGCAGCTGTGGTGGAGGGACTGGACGTCGTACTTGCCGGCGGTGAGGAGGTGGTGATGCGAGCCGTTGTCGAGGGCGTAGGGACCGTGCTCGACGGCGTCGTAGTCGGGCTCGGGGTGCAGGCGGCGGTCAGCGTTGCAAGCACGATCGGGACCAGCCGTCGCATCGGGCGATGCTATGCAGGGGCCCGCATGTACTGCTCGGGGCTCAGTTGTGCTGCCGCCGCTGTGTCCAGCGCCCACGTGGTGTGAGGGCCACAACGCGAAACTATTGCCGCAGGCAAGTCCGAATTCTCCTCGAGGACCTGGGACACGGCCGTCGCCTTCCCTTCCCCGGTTGCCAGGAACAGGATCCTGGCGGCGGTGGACAACAGGTCGATGGTGGCGGTCAGGCGCCAGGCCTTGAGTGCCGCAACCTCGGTGGCGACGTACCAGCGGCCGTCGATCCCAAGCGTGTCGGCCGAGGGAAATAGCGAGGCGGTGTGCCCGTCCTCGCCGAGCCCGAGCAGGACCACCTCTGGCCCGCCCCCGGCGTGCAACGACCGCAACTCGGCGTCGAAGTAAGCCGCCGCTTCCGGCGGTTCCAGCCAGGGAGCCCACATCGGCCGGTGGAGCTGGGCGGGAACCCAACGAAAGAGCGCCTCTTGGGCGAGGAAGCCGTTGTTGTCCGGGTGGTCCTTCGGAACCCAGCGTTCGTCGGCAGGCCATCCATGCACTCGCTCCCAGCCGAGGTCCTCACGCAGCAGGAGCCGATAAGC
>DATBMA010000029.1:0-2052 GCA_036555105.1 Acidimicrobiia bacterium | reverse complement strand
ACCTTCGGTACGAACACGGAGGGATCAACCGGCCCTGCGTATCTGCCTTTCACTCCCACCCCAGCCCCTACCGGCCAGGCCCAGGTCGAGCAAGCTGCACCAATCGCGCCTGGCGGGTCGGAAGGGAAGGTCGCCTCGACTCATACGGTCGTGGCCGGCGAGAACTTCTGGTTGATCGCACGCTCCCATCTCCAGGAGCTCTGGCAGCGTTCCCCCTCCAACCGTGAAGTCGCCCGCTTCTGGCTCGACCTCATCGCCGCCAACCGGGCCAGGCTCCAGTCGGGTGATCCGGATCTCATCTTCCCCGGCGAGGTCTTCGAGCTGCCCGAAGCCGGGCCCGGCGCCTAGGCCAGCAGCCGCGGGTTCTGCGTGTAGGTGCCGCTGACCTCTGCTTCGGCCAAGACATGGCCGGCGATGGCCTCCCTCACCTCATTGGCCGTGAAAGAACCCTCCACCGGCACCTTCTCCAGATCTACGGCGTAGAGGGTGAAGACGTACTCGTGAACCAAGCTGTCGTTCCAAGGCGGGGCGGGGCCGTCATAACCGTGGTACTGGCCTTCCATGTTCGAATCGCCCGAGAACCAGCCACTGAAGTCATTGAGGCCTTCCCGGCACCCGTGCGGGCCGAGACCGCCAGCCTTCCCACGGGGTCGGACGGCGGTGCAGAACTCCCCCTCTTTGATCTCGCGCAGGTCAGCCGGAAGGTCGACCACCACCCAGTGGATGAACTCCACCCGCGGTAGGTCGGAGGGGACCTCCCGTCCTTCCTGATTGACATCCTCGGCCGAGCTGGGGACATCGGGGTCGTGACAGATCAGGGCGAAGGAGCGGGTTCCAACCGGCGGGTCCGACCAGTTGAGGGCAGGGTTGACGTTGTCGGCAAAGGTGACGTGACCTTCCGCCGCCGCCTGGGCCAAGGCGAACCGGGATGGGATCACCCCTCTGTCCTCGAAGCTGGTTGTGGTCAGCCTCACACCGGCTACTCAGGTGTTGTCGCCGAGGAAGATCTCAGAAACCGAGCTCTCCGTGAAGATGGCGTGCAGGGCATCGGCCAGGATCGGGGCGATCGACAGGACCTTCAGCTTGTCGAGGCTGGCGGCGTCACCGCTGACCGGGAGCGTGTTGGTGACGATCACCTCTTCGACGTTGGCGTTCTTGAGGCGATCCACCGCCGGATCGCTGAGGACGGCGTGGGTGGCGGCGATCCGCACCGACAAGGCACCCTCCTCCCCTACCAACTCGGCAGCGTTACAGACGGTCCCGGCGGTATCGATCATGTCGTCGACGATCACGGCGTGACGACCCTCGATCTCGCCTGACACCTCGAGGGCGGCGGACTCGTTGTGGGTCTCCGCCTCCCTTCGTTTGTAGACGAAGGCCACCGTGGCGTCCATCCGCCGCGCATATTTCTCTGCTCTTTTCACACCGCCCGAGTCGGGCGACACGATCGCCACCGGCCCGTCTATCCGGCTGCGCAAGTAGTCGGTGATGATCGGGAGTGCCGTGAGGTGATCGAATGGCTCAGAGATGAAGCCCTGCAGCTGCCCGGTGTGCAGATCGACCGAAACCAGGCGGTCGGCGCCCGCCGTCATGAACAGGTCGCCCACCAGCCGGGCTGAGATCGGCTCACGGGCCAGCACCTTCTTGTCCTGGCGTCCGTATCCGTAGAAGGGCATGACCGCGGTGATCCGGCGAGCTGATGCGCGGCGCAGCGCGTCGATGGTGATGAGCTGCTCCATGATGTTGTCGTTGATCGGTTGGGTGTGGCTCTGGACGATGAAGCAGTCGGCCCCCCTGACGCTCTCGGTCGCCCTGACATAGATCTCCCCGTTGGCGAAGCGCGAGGTCTCGAGCCCGCCCAACCTGACCCCGAGGATGTCGGCCACCTCCTCGGCCAGGGGAACATTGGCTGAGCCCGAGAAGAGCAACATCCGGCTGCGGCTGACGATCTCCACCATTGCGCTCAGTCCTGTCGTTTCCGCCGTTTTTCGGCCCGACGGGCAGCGTAGCCGGGGATGTTTTCCTGCACAGCCCGCTCGATGCCAAGCGCGT
>DATBMA010000011.1:0-6264 GCA_036555105.1 Acidimicrobiia bacterium | reverse complement strand
GTCACCGATCTCGAGTCCTTCATCCTCGAGCGATTGCTGGGCCTGATCGAAGGTAAGCCCGAAGAGGTCGGGCACCTCGACCCTGCTGGCGCCACTCGAAACCACTACGGTGATGGTGTCGCCCGCTCTCACCAACTCACCGGCTCCCGGCTGGGTTCGGATCACGATTCCCTCCCCGAAATCATTCGAATCTTCGGTGACGGTCTCCCAATTGAGGTCGAGTCGGTTCAACTCTGCGAAAGCGTCGTTGTCCTCCTGACCCGCGAGGTCGGGCAAGGGGATTTCTTCGGCCCCGGTGGAGACGACGAAGTTGACCGGTTCCCCCGGATCGCGTTCGATCCCAGCCACCGGGCTCTGCTCGATGACGATCCCCGGTTCGGCCTCAGGGTCCGCCCGCTCGGTAACCGTGCCGACGGTGAGCCCAGCCTCGTTGAGCAGCGCTTCGGCCCGTTCGCGAGTTTCCCCGATCAGGGTCGGGACTTCCACCGGTGTGACCCCGGCGGAGACGTAGACCAAAACCAACCGCCCCGATTCAACCACTGTCCCGGCGGCCGGGTCGGTGCGGATGACGATGCCTTCCTCCACGTCGGCTGAGGCTTCCTGGCGCAGCTCGGGGTCGAGGTCGATTCCAGAGAGGATGGCGACCGCCTGGGCCTCGGTTTCCCCGACCACGTTGGGGACCTCGATCGGCGGAACAGTGGTGGTGGGAGGCGGACCCTCATTGGCCATGCGAAATACCAAGAAGACCATCGCCGCCAGTAGGGCGAGCAAGCCGAAGGCGGTGAGGATGAAGGGGATCTGACTCCGTCGCTCCTCTATCGGGGGAATGGTTTGGGTCGGTGGCCCGGAGGTTCGCACCGGGGCTGCGGTCAGGACCCGGGTGTTGCTGGGGTCGGCCCCTACTACTTGGGTGGGCGCCGCCACCGGGACCGCCACCGGGGACACCGCCGGTGCCTGCCCGGCCAGGACCCGGAGCAGGTCGGCTCGCATTTCATCGGCGTTCTGATAACGAAAGGAGGGATCCTTTTCCAGGGCGCGGGTGACGATGGCATCGAGTTCGGTGGGGACATCGGCGTTGATCGATGATGGGGGCGGGGCGCTGGCGGAGACGTGCTGGTAGGCCACGGCCACCGGGCTCTCGCCCGAGAAGGGTGGGCGCCCGGCCAGCATCTCGTAGAGGACCACTCCCAGTGAGTAGACGTCGGAGCGCTCGTCGGCATCGTTGCCCTGGGCTTGCTCGGGGCTGAAATAAGTGGCGGTGCCGATCACGGCTCCGGTCCTGGTCAGCTCCTGGGAATCATCCCATGCCCGGGCAATGCCGAAGTCCGTCACTTTCACGGTGCCGTCGCTCGAGAGGAGGATGTTTCCGGGCTTGACGTCTCGGTGGACCAGCCCGGCCCGGTGAGCGGCGGACAGAGCCGACGCCACCTCGGCAGTGATCTCGGCGGCCCGGCGCGGGAGCAGTGCCCCCTCGGAGCGGAGGACGTCACGGAGGCTGCGACCGTCGACCAGCTCCATGACTATGAAATAGGTGCTGTTGGCCTGACCCCAGTCGTAGATGCCGACGATGTTGGGATGAGTGAGGTTGGCGGCCGCCTGCGCTTCTCGCCGGAAGCGCTTGACGAAGGCCTCGTCGGTGGAGAACTGCGAATGGAGGACCTTGATCGCCACTTTGCGCCCCAGCAGGCTGTCCTGGCCGAGATAGACATCGGCCATCCCTCCCCGGGCCAAGTGCGACGCGAGGTGATAACGATCGGTGAGGGGGTGAGGGAAGTTCATTGAGAACTGCGGACGATTCTAGAGATCACCGGTTCAACCAACCGCTGATGAGTTGTGACGCTATCGGAGCGGCAACGGATCCCCCGCTGGCGTTCTCGCCGATGTTCCCGCCCGCCTCCACGAAGACCGCCACGGCAATGGTGGGGGCATCGACGGGAGCAAAGCCGATGAACCAGGCGTGGGGTCGCCCCTCGACCCCGGTCGAGGTGCCGGTCTTCCCCGCCACCCTGATCCCGGGAACTGCCGCCTGCCGCCCCGTGCCTTCGGTGACCACCCTTTCCATCATTTGGCTCATCACGAAGGCCGTCTCTGGAGTAAAAGCGGTGTCGAGAACAGAGGGCTCGATCGTCTCGACCTCGTTGCCATCGCTATCGAAAATGCGGGCGACGAGATTGGGAACCATGACCGTGCCCTGATTGGCGACGGCGGCCGCCACCATCGCCATCAGCAGGGGTGTGGTCCGGACATCACGCTCGCCGATGCCGCTCTGACCGAGAGCGGCATCGTCGTCAGCGAGGACCGACGTGGCGAATGCGCTTTCTGCCACCGGCCAGGGAAAGGGGATCTCGCGATTGAACCCGATTCGTTGGGCGATATCCCCGATTGACCCGGCTCCGGTCTCGATGGCGATGCGAGCGAAGGTGGTGTTGCACGATCGCACGAATGCCTGCAGCAGCGTGGTGCTGGTTCCGTTGTTGCAGGGTCCGCCGCCGGCATTCTCTATAACCGCGGTCGATCCAGGCAGCGGAAACTGGGCGGGGTCGGCAAAGGTGGTTTCCTGGGTGGCGATCCCGCTGTCAATGGCAGCGGCAGCCACGACTGTCTTGAAGGTCGAACCCGGGGGATAGAGCTCGCGGGTGGCGCGATCGGAGAGCGGCCGGGCGGGGTCGTCGAGCAACACCTGATATCGATTGGCGGCGTCGGTCCCGAGAAGCTGGGCAGGGTCATAGCTCGGAGAGGTGACGAGCGCCCGCACCGACCCGGTGAGAGGATCGAGGGCCACCACCGCCCCCGCCTGGCCACCAAGCGCCTGATAGGCCAGCCGCTGGAGAGAGGCGTCCAGGTTGAGCTGGAGGTTCTGGGGACGGAGATCGCGTCCCAAGACCACCGAGAGGAGGTCGGAGATGGTGAAGTCACGCCGGGAGCGGAGATCAGACGAATAGGCCCGTTCGATTCCCTGCTCACCAAACAGCAAAGAGGAGTAGCCGACGACATTGGCAAAGACGGCGCCTTCGGGGTAGGAGCGGATGAACGAGCCGGTGGTGGCGGGATCGGGGTCGCTGCGGGCGAGGACCACACCGTCGGACGAGACGATGAGACCGCGCTCCTTTCCGGTCTGGGTGAGATTGAAGCGGGCGTTACGCGGATCGAGGCGATAGGTGTCGGCGGCGACCACCTGGACCCAGGTGGTCATGAGGCCGAGAAGGGCGAAGGAGACGAGGACGGCGGCCGCGAGCCGGCGGGTGGGGCGGTTCAGGTTTGCTCCTCATGGCTGATGCGGGCCAGCAACCCCAGCAGGAGGAAGTTGCCCACCAGCGACGAGCCCCCATAGGACATAAACGGGAGCGTGATTCCGGTGAGCGGGACCAGACGGAGGACTCCGCCGATGATGAGGAATGCCTGTAGGCCCAGCACCCAGGTGAGGCCGGCGGCGGTGAGCTTGCGAAACCGGTCCCGGCATCGGAGCGAAATTCCGAATCCGGCTCCGACAAGGAGGGCGAAGGCGGCGAGCACCGCCATCGACCCGGCGAAACCAAGCTCTTCGGCCACCGCCGCAAAGATGAAGTCGGTGGCGGCGTTGGGGATCAGGTCGGGTCTCCCCAGACCGATGCCGGACCCTGCCAGACTTCCGGTTCCCATCCCAAACCAGGCCTGGGCCACCTGATAGCCGGCGCCTTCGTAGTTCTGGAACGGCTGCAGCCAGGCCAAGACGCGGCGGCTGACATGGTCGAACACACGGGTAGCGGCGATGCCACCCCCGATGGTGAGCAAACCTCCAATGAGAAGGTAGGAGGGGCGACCGGTGGCGGCATAGATCATCCCCACAAAGGCCCCGAAAAGCAGAACCGAGGCGCCGAGGTCGCGCTGGACGATCAGAACCACGAGGCTCCCGACCCAAACGACCACCACCGGGAAGAGCTGACGGGGCTCGGGAAAGCGGAAAGGTCCGAACTTGCGGGGTTTCTCAGCCAGGGCGGGCTGGCGTTCGGCCAGGTAGCCGGCGAGGAAGAGAACCAGCAGCAACTTGGCGATCTCTCCCGGCTGGAATCGCATCTCGGTGAAGGCGAGATCGACCACCAGCCAGAGCCGGGAACCGTTGACCTCCAGGCCGCGGAGAGGGAGCGGCCCGCTCGAAGGGAGCAGCGGGAGCAGCAGGAGGACCAACCCGACGAGCAGATAGAGGTAGCGGTAACGCCGGATGGTGGCGATTCCACGATGGTGGAGAAATCCCAGGAGAGTCACCGTCAAGGCCGCCGCCACGAGGAGCCACCACTGCTGGAGGCCGGCGCGGACCGGGTCGAGGCGGTGGATTTCTGCCAGCGCCAGGGCGGTGAGGAGAGCTGCGGGGGGAAGGATCACGGTGGAGGCGGATGGCGCCCAGCGGCGAATGGCGAAATGCACCATTCCGAAGGCGAAGACCATCACCGCGAAGGTGAGCCCGATACGAGCATCGATAGTCTGGCCGCCCGCCAGCAGAACCAGCGTTACCCCGAATGCGGCCACGCCCGCGGCCGCGACCAGCATCCCGCTTTCGCCGGTGCGGGTCAACTCTCCACGAGCACGACTATCACTGTGATGTTGTCGTGACCCCCGGCGCGGTTGGCCGCCTCGATCAGATTCCAGGCCACCTCTTCTGGCGCCCCCACCCCCAAGAGGGAGGCGACCGCCTGATCATCGATCATGTTGGTCAATCCATCGGAGCAAATCAGGAGCCTGTCGCCGGGCGCTAACGGGAGGTCGAGGGTGTCGACGTCGATCGCCGAGCTGATGCCCAAGACCCTGGTCAGCATGCTCCGCTGAGGATGGTTGGCGATGTCTCCTTCGGAGATGCGGCCGGCGGCGAGCTGTTCGGCGACCACGGTGTGGTCATCGGTGATCTGTTCGAGGGAGCCGTCGTGCCACAAATAGGCGCGGCTGTCACCGACATGTGCCAGATGGGCGACGCCGTCGGACCCCAGCTCGACCAAGGTCAGGGTCGTGCCCATTCCAGCCAACTCCGGCTCGGCGAGCGAGCGCTCGAAGACCTGGGCGTTGGCTTTGACGAGTCGCTCGGAGGGAAACCCGTCGCTTGCCTGTGCCTCGGCTACCGCCAACTGGCTGGCAACCTCGCCGGCCACGGCTCCGCCCATGCCATCGGCCACCATCAACACGAACGGGCCTGGCCCTTGCCCAGCGCTTTCGGGCCAATGAGCGTCCTCGTTGTTGTTTCTCACCCGGCCTCGATGGGTGGCAGAGGCGTACTGGTACTTCATACCGCGTCCTTCATCGCACTTCCATGACCGTTTTTCCCACCTGGAGCGCGTCCCCCCGGCGCAGGTTGGTGGGGGTCGTGATGCGCTTTCCGTTCACGTAGGTCCCATTCGTGCTTCCGAGGTCGGAGACCGTGAGGACCCCGTCCGAGAGCACAAGTCGGAAATGGAACTCGGAAGCGTAGGGATCCTCGAGGACAACATCGGCTTGATCGCTGCGGCCGACGACGGTGGCGCCGTTGACCGCGAACGTCATCCCGCCCTGAGTGTCGGAGCGTATGACAGCCACCTGCTTGACGCTCCGCTTGCTCCCGCGCCCCTGACCCTGACCGATGCCGACGTGGCGGGTAATCGCCCGGGCCACCTGCCAGATGAATAGGTACACCAGCGCCAGAAAGATCAGGCGAAGAACGGTGAGGATCAGCTCCGGCATGGAGTGAAGCGGAACTGGTGGTTGGCGAGGGTCAACTCGGCCACGGGGGCCATTCGGGTTGGCGCCCGTCCCACTGCGGTGCCGTCGACGCGGGTGCCGTTGGCGGAGCCGACGTCGGTGACGTAGATCTCTCCTCCCTGGCGATAGATGAGGGCGTGGGCCCGGCTGATCTCGGGGTAGTTGACGACGACATCGGCATCGTCGGAGCGCCCAACGACGGCTCGGTTGTGTCGGATCAGGATCTTCTCGCCGTTGGGACTCGTGAGCTGCGCCCAGCAGGGGAGAGCCCCCGGGGCGACCGCGGCGCTGCTCTGGATGGTGCCAACGCCAACTTCCTCGCTCCGATCCAGAGCCACCTCGACGGGACCTTCCAGACGCCATCCCCGGTCTGCTGCCAGCTCGGTGAAGACACCCTCGAGCTCGCGAGCCAGGGGTTCGGGATCGCCTGCGAGGTTGGCCGGATTGAGAAGAAGGGTGAACCGGTTAGCTGTGGCCGCTCCCGCCGGGGACCGGAACTCGGCCAGCTCGGCCTCGCGGGCGATGCGGGCGGCCAGTTCGGAGACGTGGAGCCCGCCCCGGAAG
>DATBMA010000047.1:0-21022 GCA_036555105.1 Acidimicrobiia bacterium | reverse complement strand
AGGACCGCCATGTACGGTGGCTAGCGCGAGAGCACCAACCACCTTGACCAAGTTCGCCTATTTCCTCGGCCACGAGCAGTGGCAGCCAGAGACCCTCGTCGAGCATGCCTTGTTGGCAGAGGCCTCCGGCTTCGACATGGTGGTGGTCTCGGAACACTTCCATCCGTGGGTGGACGACGTCGGTGCGTCCGGGTTTGCCTTCTCCACGATCGGCGCCATCGCGCAGGTAAGCGAGCGCATCGAGATCGCCACCGGCGTCACCTCCCCGCTGTTTCGGTTCCATCCGGGCATCCTCGCCCAGGCCGCGGCGACGATGGACCGGCTCAGCAGCGGGCGCTTCACCCTCGGAGTCGGTACCGGTGAGAACCTGAACGAAGGTCCCCTCGGCTACCCGTTCCCCGGATACAAGGAACGGGCAGCTCGCATGGGAGAGGCGCTCGAGATAATGCGAAGGCTGCTTGACGGTGAGAAGCTGACCTTCGCAGGCGAGTACTACAGCTGTGATCGGGCCAAGCTCTACTCGCCGCCCGTGGGCCCGGTGCCGATCCTGATGGCAGCGGGTGGCCCCCAATCCGCCACCATGGCCGGGCGCGGCTCGGACGGGATCGTGGTCTCGGTGAAGGACCCGGACGAGGCAATGGCCAATGTCGTCAACCCGGCTCGTCAGGCCGCCGTCGAAGCCGGCCGGCCGGCCCCCATCGTCCTGGCCACCCGGTGGGCGATCTACGCGCACGATGACGATGAGGCGTGGGAGGCACTACGGCCATGGCGTGGGTTGAGGGCGCCGGGGCGCCTCGAGGCGGTCGACCCGATGGACCTGAGGATGCGGGCGGACGAGCTGCCGCGCTCGGAAGTCCTGGGTCGATATGAGCAGGTGTCCGACCCCGGCGCCATCGCCGCTGCCTACCGGCCGCTGATCGACCAGGTGGGGGCGGATGTCGTGACCTTCCAGATGGTGGCCACAGACCAGCCTTCTCTCATCGAATTGCTCGGACGTGAGGTGCTACCCCTCCTGCGGGGTTGAGCGCTGCAACGCATCATGGACGTGAGGGCTGAGCCTCAGGCTTCGAGCAGTTCCAGCCGGGTGAGGAGGCGCCCGAGGGAGTCGGCCACCTCCGAAGGCAGGCCGGGCTCGCTCATGGCGATCCGCACCGAGGGGACCTGATCTCCCAAGGCCTGGCGGAGGCGATTGGCCCCTGTACCTGTAGCCGTTTCTGCCACCTCCAACGCTTCGAGCAACCGATCGGCCAGCCCGGCCCCGAAGGAGGCCACCACATCGACCTTCCACCCGTCACGGTCGACCAAGACCAGGCGAGAGGCGGCCGACGATCCCGTAACCGAGACGAGGGCGAAGTTCACGTCGTCCAGGCTCCTCAACGTCACCTCGCCGACCTGAAACGGCCCGATTTGCGCCTCGCCGAAGCCCTCCCAGAAGTTGGTCGCAACTCCGGTCCCGGCTTCGTCCACCATGCCCGCGGCCTCGGCTGCGGACGCTCCCTCCATCAACGCCACCCATGGCATCTGCTCGAGAGATGTCAGCCCCGCCGCGGCGTCGTAGCGGCCCGCCTGCACCCCTGACAGCACCTCGTTGGCCACGGTCTCGGGCGCGGCCGCGGTGGCCACGGTCGTCACGGATCCGCCGGAGGGGGTGCCGCAGGCGGCAATCAACGCCAGCGCCGCTACCCAGGCCGGCAACCGTCCGGTGGTCATCACCTGACGACGGCCGCTCTCTCCCAGGCGCCGCCATATCACGAGCAGGTAGGCCAGCCCGGCTGCCTCGGCCAGCCATCGCCAGGGATCGTCCATGGCTCGCTCCCAGGCCGATCCGGCCGGCCATGCCGCGAACTCCCATCCGAAGGCGGGCCAGAACAGGGTGGCGGGGCGGGTCCACATTCCGTCGAGGACGAGATGGAACAGCCAACCGATGGCGACCGTCATCAGCCCCCGCCGGCGCCGTCCCCGCCGCGTGGTGAGCAGGACGACCACTACATAGATGGTGGGGAGTATCAAGGTGTGGCCCAGCCGTTGGCGGAAGACATCGCCAAGGAACAGGCCCAGGACGAAGTCGATGACATCGGGCAGGAGGGCACCAAGGAACAGGAGCCGCACATCGACCTTGGGATCCCTGAAGATCCACCTGAACAGGAAGAGCGCCCCGCCCAGGTGCCAGAAGATCATCCGTCGAGGGCCGCGTTCGCCAGAGCGTCGGCCACCGTGTTGTCCTCCCTTGGCACGTGCTCCAGCTCTACCGAAGGGAACCTGTTCAGAAGCTGGCGGGCCCGCTCGAACAAGGGGCGGAGGTTCTCGGCCTTGACCCGGTAACGGCCCTGGAGCTGGCGGATCAGCAACTGGCTGTCGGCTCGCAGCACCAGGCGGTCGGGGGCGAGCTCGGCCGCCCTGCTGAGGCCCGCAACCACCGCCCGGTATTCGGCGACATTGTTGGTGGTGATGCCGATCTCCTCGCTCACTTCCCCGATCGGCGTGAGGCGCCCATCCTCGACTTGAAAGAGGGCGGCTCCGATGCCGGCCGGTCCGGGGTTGCCGCGAGAGGCACCGTCCGTATAGAGGACGACCGTGCCGCCCATTACATGACCAGGATGCGAAGGCAGTGGATGCAACGTGGCGGGTCGCTCTCTGCCGCCTCGGCCTGCTCGGGCAGGGAGAGGGCGAGGTGGCATCCACCGCACACGCCGTGCTCCAGTCGTCCCACCGCCACCCCGGCCTTGGTCCGGCGGAGTCGTTCGTAAAGCTCCATCAGCTCCGCTGAGATCGGAGCGGCTGCCTCCGCCTTGCGCTGCTCCCTGACCGCCAGTTCGTGGTCGATCTCCTTCCATGCAGCCGCTATCACCGACTGCACCGACGCTTCCTCGGCCCTCACCGACTGGAGCCGGGCCGAGAGGTCATCGACCTCCGCCCGGCGGGGATCCAGCTGCTCGAGCAGGCCGAGCACCTTGGCCTCCATCGCCTCCTGCTGCCCGCGGAGCGATTGCACCTCGAGGCGCATTTGCTCGGTCTCCCGTGCACTCATGCCGCCGGCAAAGAGGCGGGTCTCGTGCTCGCGCAGCTTGGTCTCGAGGATGTCGAGCTCACCGTCGGCACGGTCGGCCTCGAGATCGAGCGTCTTCAGCTCGGTGCTCCTCTCATCCAGCTCCTTGGCGACAGCGCCCGCAGCCTGATTCAGGTCTCGGTATACCGCCAGCTCAGGCAGGGTCTCCCGCCTGTGCAGGAGCCGATCGATCTCGAGATCGATCTCCTGCACATCGAGCAGGTCGGCCAAAGCGGTGACGGTCATCCAGCGCCTCTCCAAGGGTCGGGGTCGAGCGTCAGATCGGCCACCCTAGGCCAGCGTTCCCGCATGCGAGCCAGCAGCGCGGCGACTCCCGGCCGTTCTGTCGGCACATGGCCCGCGTCGATGACAGCCAACCCCCGGTCGAGCGCGGCGACCGCCTGGTGATGGCTCACGTCACCGGTCACCACCGCTTGCGCCGGGGCAGATACCCCGGAGATGAGACTCCCCCCGGAGCCGGGCAGCACCGCCACCGTTTCGATCCTGGCACTGGCGCCACCCGCCATCCTGACCTCCCCGCCCAGAACCGTCCGGCTCAACTCGGCCAGTTCCGCCAGGGTTCCTCCGGACCAGAATCCCCGGCGTCCGCCAAAACCCAGGTTGGCGTGGACCTGATAGAGGTCGAAGGCGGGCTCCTCGTAGGGATGAGCGGCCACCATGGCCTCGACCACCCGCTCGTGCGCTCCCACCGGGCAGAGCATCTCGATTCGGACTTCATTCTCCCGGTTGAGAGCCCCCGCTTCTCCGACGCTCGGCGAGGCACCCTCGCCGGGCAGAAACGTGCCCACTCCTTCCGACCGGAACGAGCACGACGTGTAGTTGCCGATCTCCCCCGCCCCCGCCCCGGCCATGGCCCCAGCCACCGCCTCGGCAGCCCCGGCCGGGACGAAGGCCACCAGTTTGAGGCGTGGCTCCGCATCGATCGGGCTCCACCCCTTCAGGTCGGTGAGCCCGAGGGCAGAGGCCAGCGACTCGGCGGTTCCTCCAGGGGCCACGTCCCAAGCGGTGTGCACGACCCCCAACGCCACCCCGGACCGCACCAGGTCGTGGGCTTTCCCCCCGGGTCCCCGTCCTGACACCAGGCTGGTGACCGGGCGGAACAGAAGCGGGTGATAGCTGACCAACAGGTCGATCGACTGGTCGACTGCCGCCTTCACCACCGCGTCGGTGACTTCATGGCACACCGCCAGGGACTCGACCTGTGTTGTCGGATCCCCGAGCTGGAGCCCCCCTCGATCCCAGCCCGCCGCCTTTTGCGGGGAGGCAAGGCGGGCGAGCTCATCCAGCACCGAGCCGACGGTGTCCATGGCCGGGAGGGTAGGAGGAGAGGGCAGAGCGTCAGCCGGCCAGCGCCACGATCAAAGCGACGGCGACGACACCGATGGTGGTGACTGCAGCCGTGGTCGAAGCCCCATGGGCGCCTCGCTTGGCAGCTGTCACCGTGATCGCCGCCGGGACGATGGCCAGCGCCGCCCATCGTGCCTGCGAAGGGAGGGACTCAAGGGCAAGCCCGACAAGGACAACCAGCCCAGAGAGCACCAGCAACCCGACCATCAGCCCCAGGGAGCGGGCCCGCCCCAGCCGCACCCCCAGGACCAGCTTGCCTGCGATCCGATCCGAGTCGAGGTCGGGCAGCTCAAAGGCGAGCATCATCGCGATGTGCAGTGGAACCAGCGCGCCAGCTGCCCACAACAGCTCGGCGCCAACCACTCCCCCCTGCACGAAGGCTCCCGCGAATGGGAGCATGGCGGCGGTCGTCAGCGAAGTGACGAGCTCCCCCCATCCGGTTCCGAGCAGGCGGAGAGGGGGGGCCGAGTACGACCACGCCACCGCCAGGCCCACCATCCCGATCAGGCCGGCCTGAGGCCGGCTGGTCAGGAAGAAGACGGCCATGACGCCGGCGACCAACGAACAGCCCCTGGCGGCGTTGAGGGCGACCGACGGCCGCAGCTGCCCGGACGAGATGACTCCGCTGCCCCCGGAGAAGAACGTCCGGTTGGAGATGAGCCGATCCGCCTCGCGGTCGAAGTACTCGTTGGCATAGTGAGCGGTCAGCTGGATGGCGGTGACCATCGCCTGACCGATGAGGAACCACCCGAGGTGAAAGGTGGGGGCCGATGCCGCCCCGACTCCGTAGAGGAGCGCCCCGCCCAAGAGGAAGTGGGGCCGGCTGAGCCGGAAGAACGCCCTGAGCACAGAGTGATTGTCGTCGCCCTGCCCCTGCTCGGACTTGCACGCCGTTGCCCTTCCGCTACACAGTTCTGGACGCGTGACGATGCCGGGACCCCCCTCCAGTGCCCTGAACCTCGCCCAGAGGGCCGACGCGATGCAGGCAGCCCAATCCGGGGTCGACCTGCTGGTGGTGGGGGGAGGCATCAATGGGACAGGTATCGCCCTGGATGCGGCGGTGCGGGGATTGCGGGTCCTGCTGGTCGAGCGTGAGGACCTGGCGGCCGGCACCTCCAGCCGCAGCTCGAAGATGATCCATGGTGGCCTGCGATATCTGCAACGCCTCCGCTTCGGGTTGGTACGCGAAGCACTGAGCGAACGCGAGCTGCTGATCCGGCTCGCCCCCCACCTGGTCAAGCCGACCCGGTTCCTGCTGCCCCTCTACGGGCCATGGTGGGAGACCCCCTACATGGGTGCGGGTCTCTCGCTGTATCGCTTGCTGGCCGGAGGCAGCGGGGGATTCGAGCTCATCTCGGCCCAGGAGGCGCGGGCCAGGGTTCCTTCGCTCCATCCGGAAGGATTGCGGGGCGCCTTCGAATACGGAGACGCGGTGACCGACGATGCCAGGCTGGTGGTGGGCGTCGCCCGCACCGCCTCCTCGTTCGGAGCAGGGATCGTGACCAGGGCGGAGGTGACCGGCTGGGTGCGGGCGGACGGGAAGGTGGCCGGTGCCGTGATCACCGATCGGATCACCGGGGGAAGCCTGCAGGTGAAGGCGCGTATGGTGGTCGACGCGACCGGGGCCTTCGAAGCCGAGCAGCCCTTTCTCGCCACGGGGGGGTCGGTGACCCCGAGCCGCGGCACCCACATCGTCGTACGTCGCGACAGGATCCCGTCCAGGCAGGCGCTGACCCTGCGGGTCCCTCCCCGCCTCGTCTTCCTGGTCCCCTGGAACGAGTTCTGGATAATCGGCACCACCGACGTGGCCCATCAAGGCCAGATCGACCGTCCCTCGGCCACCCTGGCGGAGGTCGACTACCTGCTCAAGACGATCAATCAGACCCTGGACTGCGGGCTCGCGGGAGATGACATCATCGGGACCTATGCCGGTATCCGGCCCCTGGCCGGGACGGATGAGGACACGTCTTCGGCCAGCCGCGAGGAAGAGATCGAGGAGCGGCAACCGGGGCTGCTCACCCTGCGGGGTGGGAAGTTCACCACCTATCGCAAGGTGGCGGAGAAGGTCGTGGACCAGGCCATCGATGAGCTGGACTTCAAGATCAAGTGCACGACCGGTGAGATCCCGATCGTCGGTGCCGCTTCAGATGACGAGCTCGACAAGGCAAAGGAGGCTCTTTCCGGTGACGGCCTCGAACCGGTCGTGGTCGAGCACCTGGTCGGTCGCTACGGAGCGGAAGCCACCGAGCTGGCTGCCATCGCCCGCGAACCCGGGTGGGGTACGCCGCTGCTGCCTGGGCTGAGTTATCTACGGGGGGAGGTGCGGTGGGCGGTGGAGAAGGAGGGTGCGCTCGCCATAGACGATGTCCTCGCGCGCCGGATGCGGGCCGCCTGGGAGGACCGCGGGCATGGGGCCGGGGCTGTCGACATGGTGGCGGAGGTTCTCGCTCCTGTGCTGGGTTGGGATGAGAACCGACGGCTCACCGCGGTCAAGCAATACCTCGAGATGGCCTCGCTCGAGTACGGGTCCGGCTTGGTGCGGGCAGCGCCGGCGGCATGAGCCCACTCGCTTTCGGGCTGGCCTTGGTGGCCGCCTTCCTTCACGCCGGCTGGAACATGCTCGTGAAGTCGAGCGAGGACCAGCTGGTGGCGGCTTGGACCGTGGTGGCAGGAGCCGCCCTGCTCAACCTCCCCATCCTCGTTCTGAATGGCCTGCCCGACCGCTCCACCTGGGGCCTGATCGGCCTTTCCACCGTCATCCAGGTCGTCTACGTCTTCATGCTGGCCGCCGCCTACCGGGCGGGCGACCTCTCGTTCGTCTACCCGCTGGCGCGTGGCACCTCTCCCGTTCTGGTGTCGCTGATCGGGGTGGCAGTGCTGGGGGATCAGATCTCCGCCCTCGGCTGGATCGGGGTATTCACCGTTACCGCCGCCCTCTCCCTGCTCGCGTTCATGCGCGACGACCGGGCAGGGTTGTGGGCAGCACTTGGCACCGGCGTGCTCATCGCTGCCTACACCTCGGTGGATGCGGCAGCAGTGCGCCGCCAAGGCGCGGCCCTCTCGGTGATCGGGGCGGAATTCGTGTTGCTGGCGGTGGTGCTGGGTCTGGCGGTTTTGTTGGTGAGGGGGCCACGCCCGATGATGAGTCTGGTCAGGGCGGATTGGAGGAAAGCCGCCCTGGGCTCGATTGCCACATGGGCCGCATACCTGTTGGTGATGGTGGCCGCCCTTTCGGCTCCGATTGGATTGGTCTCAGGCGTGAGGGAGACGAGCGTCTTGATCGCAGTGATCGGGTCACGGCTCATGCTCCATGAGCACGTGACGAGGTCACAGATCTTGACCGTGGCCGCCGCCGCTCTCGGCATCTTCATGATTGCCCTGGGTTGAGCTATCGCAGCTCCAGCCCATCCACTGTCGGCACGACGACCGTCGCAAGCTCGCGCGCCCTCGACGGGGGGTCACCGACCAGGACGACGCCGGCAAAGCCGGCCGCCCGGCCGGCAGCGGCATCCACCTCCGAGTCACCCACGTAGAGGACCCTTCCTGGAGCCAGGCCCAGCCGGCTGGCCGCCTCGAGGAGGGCGTCGGGAGAGGGCTTGGGGTCGAGGCCTTCATCTCCTGAGACGATGGCCGACAGCAGGTCCCCGAAGCCGAGGGCGGTGACCGCGGAATCGATGGCCGATCGATCGTCGCTCGACACGATTGCCAGACGAAGGCCCGCCGCCGCCAGCCTCGAGATGGTGCCGGCAACGTCGCCGAGAGGCTTGAGGTTCCCTTGCTCACCGGCCACCGAGGACATCGAACGTGCATCGCTCGCCACCAACCGGGAGGCACCGGGGTCGCGCCCGTGCCGCCCGAGCACCTCGAGTGTCGTCTCGTAGAGCTGGCCTACCGTGCCGACCGCGAACAGGCCGCCCACCACCAATCGTTTGGTTGAAGGGTCGTACCCCAGCTCTTCAGTCAGATCGGCGGCCAAGACGGAGTCGCCGGATGCTGCCACCTCGATCCAACGGCCGGCCGCAGGCGCCCAGGCCGCGTCGAGGTCGATCAGGGTCCCGTCCTTGTCGAAAGCAATGCCGTCGATGTCGAAGACAGCCTTGGCGGCCCCGACCAGAGGCATTTGGACCTAGACCATCACCCAGCAGGCGTGCGCCGGGAAGGAGACCGAGATCGGATCACCTGCCACCGGCAGCTTGAGCAGCCGCTCATTGAAGAGATCGGCGGTGAGCCTGCCCCCGTTTACGGCTATCTGCACCCGAACGATCGAGCCCAGGAATGTGACACTCTCCACCGTGCCGTGGATCACGTTCTCCTCGGACTCGTCGAGGGTCAACTCCTCGGGGCGAAGCATCAGCGAGACCTGGGCGCCCGGCGCCGTCTCGACGGTGGAGGTGGTGCGGACCGCCGTTCCCCCGACTTCCAGCCGACCTCCCGCCCCGTCGACAACGGTCGCCGGCAGCCGGTTCAGCTGGCCGACAAAGGACGCAACGAATCCGGTGGCCGGATTGTTATAGATCTCGAAGGGCTCCCCCACCTGCTCCATCTTCCCCTTGCTCATCACGACGATCCGGTCGGAGAGGGCGAGCGCCTCCTCCTGATCGTGGGTGACGTAGATCGTGGTGATGTTGAGTTGGCGCTGAATGCGCCTTATCTCGTTCCGGAGCTCGTCGCGGATCTTGGCATCGAGCGCAGAGAGCGGCTCGTCCAGCAAGAGAAGCTGGGGCCGGATGGCGAGGGCCCTGGCAAGGGCGACCCGCTGCTGCTGGCCGCCCGAAAGCTCGTATGGATAGCTGGAGCCCTTGTCGGGGAGATGAATCAGCTCCAGCAGCTCCGCCACCCTTTCCTTGCGGGCGGCTGACTCCTCCTTGCGAACCTTGAGCCCGAAGCCGATGTTGTCGCCGACCGTCATATTGGGAAACAAGGCGTATGACTGGAACACCATCCCGATGTTGCGCTCGTTGGGCTTGGTGTAGGTGACGTCCTCACCGGCCAGACTGATCTTTCCGGAGCTTGGCTGCTCGAAACCGGCCACCATCCGCAACGTGGTGGTCTTGCCACAGCCGGACGGGCCCAAGAACGAGACGAACTCGCCGGGGGCAACGTCGAGGTTGAAGGTGTCGACCGCGACGGCGCCATTGAACTCCTTGCGCACGCCCTCGAGGCTGAGGAACCCACCGCTCATTTCTCTTTCCTTGGTCTCGTGATCAAAGCGATCATCCCCATCGCCGCCCAGGTGATGGCAAAGGCAACGATCGCCATGGCGGACGGCTCATAGACCTTGGAGCGCGTCAGCTCGGCCATATAAGGGCCGAAGGTCTTCTGGGCGAGGAAGAGGGCGATCGTCAGCTCGCCGATGACGATGGCGAATGTGAGCAACGCCCCGGAGAGCAAGGCCACCCGCAAGTTCGGAAAGATGACCCGCCGAAGAATCGTCGGCCAGCTCGCCCCCAGGCTCTGTGCGGCTTCGGTGAGGGACCGCACGTCCATCGCCCGCAGGCCGTTGTCGACTGCCCGGTACATGTAGGGAAACGACAGGGCGGCATAGGCGCACACAAGCAAGATCCGGGAGCTGTCGTAGGTATGGGTGAGGACAAGCGGGGGGCGCGAGTAGAGGCGGATCAGCCCGAACACCAGCACAACCCCCGGTATCACGAACGGGAGAAGCGTGATGAACTCGATCACAGGGCGCAGCCTCGGCATGCGCAGCGTCACCCAATAGGCGGTGGGCATGATGATCAGCAGGCTGAGGAGGATGGCAACGGCGGCGTTGACCAGAGATTGGGTGAAGGCCGGGAGGAAGTTGGAGTCTGCGAACAGTCGGCGGTAGGCCTCGAGCGTGTATTGGTCTTTGAGCGCCCGCAACGACCACCAGAAGGTGGCGGCCAGCGGGAGGAGAAAGTAGATCGCCACCAAGCCGAAGACGATCCACGCCCCTAGCCGGTTCTTCTTCTGCAGTTCTACCGGTGCCGGCGCCTCCGCTGCGGCCTGGATGGGGGCAGTGGAGATCGTCACCGCAACCACCGCTCCGAGCGACGTTGAAGGAGGGAGTAGATGAGGATTGAGCCCGCCATGATGAACACCATCCCCATAGCGATGGCATAGCCGAGTCCCGGGTTGTTGAGCACGTCACCGGAGATCTGCTGGCCAATGAGCAGCGTGGCCAAAGGGATGCTGCCGCCGGTTAGGGCATAGGCGGTGGCATGGGCTCCGAAGGCATTGCCGAATAGGAGGATCATGGTTCCGAGCACGGAAGGCAGCAGGACCGGAAACGCGATGTGCCGCCAATACTGCCCGGTCGTCGCCCCGAGGTTCTCTGCCGCCTCGCGCCAGTCTCGCTTGAGGCCGTCGAGTGCCGGCAGGATCACGAGGACCATCAGCGGAATCTGGAAGTACAAGTAGACGATGGTCAACCCCCAGAACGAATAGAGGCTGAATCCGGTTGCGTACAGATCGACGCCGAGGAACTCGAATAGAGACGTGATTGCCCCGATCCGTCCGAGTGTGAATATGAATGCGGCCGCCAGCGGTACGCCGGCGAAGTTCGAGGCCACCCCAGAGAAGGTGGAGGTGCCGGATCTGATCGACTTGCCGAGCCCGCCCATTGAGATGGCCCAAGCCAGCCCGAAGCCGACCAGGCCTCCGATGAGGGCAGTGACCAGGCTCAGCCGTATCGAAGCGCCGTAGGCCTGAATGACCAAAGGGCTGGTTATGGCCCGGTAGTTGTCGAGGGTCAGACTGCCGTCGGCGCCTTCGAGGCTCCGATAGGCGAGGATGAGTGTGGGGCCGATCAGAAAGAGCCCGGCGAAGACGAAGAAGGGGACCACCCCGACCCAATTCCCCACAAGGCGACGTGGGGGGCGCCGGGCGCCCCCCACCTTCGCAGTGCTCAGAGCAGGATCAACCTGATGGGCTGGTGTCAACCGTCACACCGACCACTTGCGGCCACCCCGCAACGACGTATCCCTTCGCTTCCTCGAGCTCGGCCAGGGTCGGGAACAGAGCACCCTCCGTGGAAGGCAGCTCGGCAACCACCTCGGCCGGGATCTTCCCGTCGGCCAACATCGTGTCGTACCGAATCGGGTAGCAGAAGCCCTCGGCGTACTTGAGCTGGCCTTCATCCGAGTAGAGGTACTCCTCCCACAGCTTCGCTGCGTTCGGGTGAGGTGCGTAGGCGCTGATCGCCTGCGTGTACATCCCGGCCATGATGCCCGACGCCGGCACCACCGTGTCGATCTCGGGGTTGCCGGCCAGGGCGATGGCGTTGGCCTTCGAGTTGTAGTTGTAGTCGATCAGGATCGGGGTCTCTCCGATGCCCACCGTCCGCGAGTCGCCGTCGATCGGCACGAAATTGCCGGCGTCGTTGAGCTGCTTGAAGAAGTCCAATCCCGCCTCAGCTTGTTCCTGGACCGTCCCGTCCGGCATGGCGGACACACCCGCTGCCCACACAGAGAGGATGGCCGCGTTGGAGGTCAACGGGTCACCCGAGAGGGCCACCTGGCCGTTGTAGTCGGCCTTGAGCAGATCGGCCCAGTCCGCCGGGCTGGTCGCCACCTCGGTCTTGTTGACCTCGAAGGCGAGCACCCCGTAGTAATCGCCGTACCAGTAGCCCTCAGCATCTTTGGCGCTCTCGGGGATCTCGTCCCAGGTAGCCACCATATATGGCTGGATAAGGCCATCCGCTTTGGCCTGAGGACCGAAGGCCAGGCCGATGTCGACCACGTCCGGTGCAGCCGGCCCCGGGTTGTCCTTGTTAGCTGAAATCGCTTCCAGCTCTTCGGCCGAGCCGCCTCCACGGTCGAGCCCGTTCTCGTCGACGTTGTACTTGGCCTCGAACCCTTCGATCATGCCCCCGTAGTTGCACCAGTCGAGAGGCAAGGCGATGGTCGTCACCACCCCTTCGCCCTCGGCAGCAGCAATGAGGTCATCCATGCTCCCAGAGGCGCCGGTCGTGCCCGGGGCTCCGGTGGTTCCTGGAGCCGCGGTCGTGGTTGAGGAACCGCCACAGGCACCCACTATCAGCGCCAGGACAGCTCCGACTGCGTACTTCTTCATAGTCCTCCTTGATTGGCCCGCCCTCGGGCTCGGTCGGATCGTAACTAGACGACGAGGCTGATAGGCGACCCAAGCGTGTCCTGTATGTCTCGCCCCAGGCTCGGGCGACCAATCCGGCTTGTGTACCGTCGGCGCGTGGGCGATCGGATCCTTCTCATCCACGGGGCCTGGGTCGGGCCCACCTGCTGGGACTCGATGAAAGCGAGGTTGGAGGCGGCCGGTTTCGAGTGCCAGGCCCCGGCCTGGCCGTACGACGACCGCCCGATCGCAGACCTGAGGGCCTCGCCCGACCCGGCACTGGCCACCATCGGGGTGGCCGAGATCCTCGACCGCTTCGCCGGGATCGCCGGCTCCTATCCCGAGCCGCCGCTGCTGGTCGGGCACTCGTTCGGAGGGCTGTTCGTCCAGTTGCTGCTCGACCGCGGCATCGGCCGAGCGGGAGTCGCCATCTCCCCTGCTCCCACTCGCGGTGTATTCCCCAACCTGTCGGCGCTAAGAGCCAATGCCCTGGTGCTCCGCACCTGGCGGTCTTGGAAGAAGACCCTCACGGCTGGACTCGACGAGATGAGCTGGTCGTTTTTCCACGGCCTCCCCGAGGAAGAGCAACGGGCGGCTTACGAGGCCCACGTGATCCCCACCCCGGGCCGGCCCTTCTGGCAGGTGGCGCTGGCCCCTTTCAACTCGCTCACCACGGTCGACTACTCCAACCCAAGTCGCCCGCCGCTGCTCATCATCTCCGGAGAGTCGGACCGGACGGTGCCGGCATCGATCAATCAGGCGAACTTCGAGAAATGGAAGAGGTCGTCGGCCGAGACCGAGATGCGCAAGCTGCCCGGCCGGACCCATTGGATCATCGCCGAGCCAGGCTGGGAGGAGGTAGCCGACCTCGTCATCGACTTCGCCCGCCGACATCCGGGCTCAGGGACCTAGGCGCTCCTAGCCACCGATCCGACCGGCCGGCAGGCCTCGTCGTACTGGACCAGCCTGGGCGGGGCATCCTCGTCGGCGCAGGCCGGGCAATTGGGGTCACGGCGGATGTTGAGGGTCAGAAACTCCTGGGTGAGGGCGTCATACGTGAGCAAGCGCCCGACCAGGCTCTCGCCGATCCCAAGGAGCAGCTTGATCGCCTCCGTGGCCTGGATCGAGCCGATCACTCCGGGCAGCACCCCGAGCACCCCGGCCTCCGCGCAGGAGGGAGCCAGCTCCGGGGGCGGCGGCTCCGGGAACAGGCACCGGTAACAGGGGCCGTGGTAAGGGTCGAACACCGTGACCTGGCCATCGAACCGGAAGATCGATCCATGCACGACCGGAACTCGCAGGTGGAGCGAGGCATCGTTGACCAGATAACGGGTCGGGAAGTTGTCGCCGCCGTCGACGACGACGTCGTAGCCCTTCATGATCTCGATCACGTTGTCGACGGTGAGGCGCTCGTCATAGGCGACGACCTTGGCGTCGGGGTTGAGGGCGGCGAGTGCCTCCCGGGCCGACTCCACCTTCGGACGGCCCAGAGTGAGAAGGTTATGGAGGATCTGGCGTTGGAGGTTGGAGGCATCAACCACGTCGTCGTCGACAATGCCGATCGTGCCGACCCCGGCTGCCGCCAGGTAGAGGGCGGCCGGCGACCCCAGCCCGCCTGCTCCGATCAGCAGCACTTTGGACTGGAGCAGCTTTACCTGGCCATCCACCCCCACCTCGGGCAGCAAAAGGTGACGGCTGTAGCGGCCGTGCTGATCGCTCGTAAGCGGCGACGGCTGCTCGCCGCCCCTGCCCTCCATTTGCCAGCGGACGAACCCGCCCGCCAGGGATGAGACTTTGGTGTATCCCATGCCCATCATCGTCAGCGCCCCCAACGCCGAGCGGGCCCCGGCCGCGCAATAGATGACCACCTCGGTGGAGCGGTCCGGAATGAGCTCGCCGATCTTTTCCTCGAGTGAGCCTCGCGGCACCAACAGCGCGCCCTCGATCACACCCTCCTCGAACTCGGCCGGCTCCCGCACATCGACCAGAACGACCCTCCCCAAGCGGGTCTCCAACTCCGCAGGATCGATCTCCTCGATGACGGCCTTGGCCTGGGCCAAGAGCTCGCCATAGCTGAGCGTCACTGGATGCCTCCTCCTGAGACGGCGGGCAGGATCGTCACTACCTGCCCCTCGGCCACGTCCGTTTCGAGGCCGTTGAGGAAGCGAACGTCCTCTTCTCCCACGAAGACGTTTACGAAGCGCCGGAGCTTGCCGGCTTCGATCAAGCGCTCCCCCAGGCCCGGGTAGTCGGAGCTGAGCCTGGCGACCACTTCGACCACTCGTCCCGGTGGGACTTCCACCTGCTCGGCTCCTCCCGCCAGGTTGCGGAGGGAGGCCGGGATCTTGACCGTCACCGACATTCAGGTACCTCTCTCAAGCGAAGAATGACAACGTCCTCTCATTCGAATGCTGTCCGGAATCCTTCGACCGTCGGCGGGATCGTCGCCGACGGCCCCACTTTTCCTGCAACAACCTCCGGGGTCTTGAGACCATGCCCGGTGATGTAGATGACCACCCGCTCGTTGGCCCCGATGGCTCCTTGTTCGACCAGCTTGATCAGCGAGGCCACCGTCACTCCCCCGGCCGGTTCGGTGAGGATTCCTTCGGTCCGGGCCAAGAGAAGTATGGCGTTCACGATCTCCTCGTCGGTCGCTGCCACCACCGAGCCCCCGGTCCGCCGGACCGCCTGCAAGGCGTAGAAGCCGTCGGCGGGGTCGCCGATCGCGAGGGACTTGGCGATCGTGTCCGGCTTCTGCGGGCTCACCTCGGAAGACCCAGAGGCGAAAGCCGCCGCCACTGGTGAGCAGCCGGCGGCCTGGGCGCCGGAGATCCGCACCGCCTGGCCAGGATCGATCAATCCGACCTCGGCCAGCTCGCGAAAGCCCTTCTCGATCTTGGTCAGGAGGGCTCCGCTGGCGATGGGGACAACGACGTGGTCTGGCAACTCCCATCCGAGCTGTTCGGCGGTTTCGAAAGCAAGCGTCTTGGAACCCTCGGCGTAATAGGGACGGAGATTGACGTTGACGAACCCCCACGGGTACGAGCCCTGCAACTCGCCACACAAGCGGTTCACCTGGTCATAGTTGCCGTTGACCGCCACGACGGTGCCGAGAGCGGCACTGGCCACGACCTTGGCCGGCTCGATGTCGGACGGTACAAATAGGTAGGCGGCGAGGCCGGCTCGGGCGGCATGGGCGGCGACCGCGTTGGCGAGGTTGCCGGTCGACGCGCAGGCGACTGTCTTCAGGCCGAACTCCAAGGCTTTCGACAACGACACGGTCACCGGCCGGTCCTTGAACGAGTTGGTGGGATTGACCGTGTCGTTCTTGATCCACAGATCGGTCAGACCCAGTTCCTCGGCCAGGCTGCGGGATCGCAGCAGCGGGCTGAGGCCTGCCCCCAGGTCTACGGCCGCCGATCTCTCCACCGGGAGCAGGTCAGCGTATCGCCACAGGGTCGGCGGGCCCTCGGCAATGGACTGGCGCGAGATCTGCTCACGGACCCGGCCGTACTCGTAATCCACCTCGAGCGGTCCGAAGCACAGCTCGCAGTAGTAGGTGGGCCCAGCCTCGTAAACCGCGCCGCACTCCCGGCAATGGAGCGACTTGACGAACGACATCCTCCGAACCTCCTCTTCGACGCGCTCCCCGAGCGCCTCGAGCGGGAAGCCCGCTGTCGGCTGCTCATCGTTCAGGCATTGGCACCGTGCGCTTTGCCGGTTGCCGCGGCTTCGTTGGGCCTGTCCCTCCGCCGCTCTCGATGAACGCGTATCGCCGGCAAGTATGGCGATCCGCCCGTAACAGGTCAAGGTCGTGTCCGCCCCGTCCGCCGCTGTTTCCGAGGGGTAGCGTCTACCGGCGAGGGTGAGCCCTAGACAGGAGGTCGCAATGGACGAACACCCCAACGCCGCCATGTTCCGCAAGGTGATGGAGAGCTTCAAAGACGGCGATTTTCAGGTTTTCATGGACTGGATCGCCGACGACGTCGAGTGGTGGCAGATCGGGTCGCCGGAGCCCATCCGGGGCAAGGAGGCCCTTGCCGCGAACGGTCAGGAGCAGATGGGAAAGTGGTCCATCAAGGCAGAGCTCCATGACGTTGTCGCCAACGACGATCACCTGATCGCGCTGTCCGACAACACCGCAACCCGCGATGGCAAAGAGCTTCGTTACCGGACTGCTGAGATCCACCACATCCGCGACGGCAAGGTGACCCATCGGTGGTCGTTCTCCGACGACACTCAGGCCATCAACGAGTTCTTCGCCTAGAGCCGACTGACCTCAAGGCTCAACAACACGAAGGGGCCAATACCTCGCCTGCCGGCGAGGCCACCGCTTTGGAGACGGCCTCGCCCTTGGTCGCTTGAAGGATGGCGGCGTAAAGACCGTCGGCCACCGCGTGGGTCGGGGTGACGCTGACCTCTTCGAACCCCGCCGCAAGAAGGCCCGCTCCGTATTCGGAGAATGACAGCGCACCCGCGATGCAGCCCGCAAAGCTGCCTCGCTCCTCACGCTCCGAAGGTGTCAGATGGTCCTCGGCCACGATGTCGCTGATGCCGAGTCGACCTCCCGGTCGCAGGACCCTTGCCATCTCGGCCAGGACCTTCGGCTTGTCGACCGAGAGGTTGATTACGCAGTTGGAAATCACGACGTCGATGGATTCGGATGGAAGTGGAATCTCCTCGATGTAACCCTTCAGGAACTCGACGTTGTCGACCCCAGCCTCCTGCGCGTTCTGGATGGCCAGCGCCAGCATCTCATCCGTCATGTCGAGGCCGAATGCCTTGCCGGTCGGTCCCACCCGCTTGGCCGACAGAATCACGTCGATGCCTCCGCCGGAACCGAGATCCAGGACTCGCTCCCCATCTCGCAGCTGCGCCACCGCCACCGGGTTACCGCAGCCGAGGCTGGCGAGGCGAGCGGCCTCAGGCACATCAAGATCGGAGCCGTCGTACAACGCTCCGTCGAAGTTGTGGGACGGGTCATTACAGCAAGAGTCGCCACAGTCGCACAGGCGCTCGCCCCGATTCGTCACTGAGGCAGCCGAAGCCGCGTATCGGGTTCTTACTTCCTCTCGCAACATTGTCTTCTCTACCACTCGGTCAGTCATCAAGTCCTCCTTGAAATACGGCAGCAACCCGATCGAGGGCGCTGCGCTTGAGCGTGAAATAGGCCCACTTGCCCCGCTGCTCTCGCTCCAGGATCCCCGCTTCCTTCAGCAGGCGTAGGTGATGGCTCACGGTGGGTTGCGAGAGACCCAAAGCCTCCGTGAAGTTGCACACACAGTCGCTTGTGTCGGCCTGGGCAGCCAGCCAGCTGACCAGGCGGAGCCTGGCTGGGTCGGCCAGAACCCGCAATGTCGCAGCCAGGGTTTCGGCCTCCGATTCGGACAGCGGGGCCTCGAGCACCGGCGTGCAGCACTCCTCGATCTGCACTATCGACCTCACCATGACATATTGACCGTCATCGATATGTGTGTCAAGCTATGGCGGTGAAAGGCGACGGTCTTCCTGAGGTTGTCTTCGTTTGTACGCACAACGCCGGGCGAAGCCAGATGGCGGCGGCGCTCATGAACCGGCACGCCCACGGCCGGGTGGTGGTGCGTTCAGCCGGCACCCAACCCGGCGAAGTGATCAATCCAGCCGTGGTGTCGGCCATGTCCGAAGCCGGCATCGATCTCAGTGAAGAGTCACCAAAGCGGCTCACCGACGAGATGCTGTCGTCGGCCGACGTCGTGGTGACCATGGGATGCGGCGACGCCTGTCCGATCGTTCCCGGCAGGCGCTACCTCGACTGGGATCTACCAGACCCCTCCGGCCAGGACCTGGAGACGGTTCGCTCGATCCGAGATGAGATCGACATCAGGGTCACCGCCCTCCTCGAGGAGCTGACCGCAGGGTCCTAGGGGGAATCGACCGAGAAGATCCGCCACTCGTCCTCGAGGCCCTTCAGAGCGTGCGCGCCGCGGTCTGAGAGGGAGATCCCGGACCCAACCACCAGATCCTTCACCGTCCCCGAGACCAAGATCTCGCCTGCCTCGGCCTTGTCCATCACCCGTGAGGCGACGTGCATCGCAATGCCACCGATGTCATCGCCCAGGACTTCGACCTCCCCTGTGTGAAGGCCGGCTCTCAGCTCCAGGCCGATCTGGCGGGCTCCGTCGCGACACGCCACTGCACAGCGTATGGCGCGGGCTGGTCCGTCGAACAGCGCCAGGAAGCCATCGCCGGTTGTGTTGAGCTCGCGTCCTCGAAACCGCTCGAGTTGACGCCGGATCATCTGATCGTGACCAGCGAGGACATCGCGCCACCGGCGGTCGCCCATCTGGCGGGCCAAACCGGTCGAGTCGACGATGTCGGTAAAGAGCACGGTGGCCAGTACGCGATCTGAGTCGACCGCCGGTCGCTCCCCGGTCAGGAACTCCTGTATCTCACCAAGGATGGCCGATGAGTCGCCGATGAAGGCGAGCTGGTCCTCCCCTTCGAACTCGACGTACTTCGAACCGGGAATGTGGTCGGCCAGGTAGCGGCTGTGCTCGACCGGCACCAATCGATTGCCCGAACGGCTGATGATCAGGGTGGGTGCCTGGATCATCGACAGTACCCCTCGCAGATCGGCCTCCAGCAGCAGCCTCCGATTCAATCGGGCGGTGGCAGGACTGTGTGCGAGCCTCTGTTGCCTCTCCCACCACTGTTCGAACCGTGGATCACCCACCATGGACGGCGCCGCCAGCTCGAGCCCGACTCCACCCGTCTGCCCCCAATAGTTGGTCATGGTCTCCAGCAATTGATCTTCTTCGACCGAGGGGGCACCCCATGGATAGTCATCCGACACCACCAGACGCGCATGGCCGTTCAGCACGACCAGGGCTCGCGTGTACTCCGGGTAGGTGGCTGCGAAGAGCAGGCTGATCACACCCCCGCCACCCGAGCTGATTATCGCCGCCTGCTTGGATCCCACCTCGGCCAGCACCGCGGCGACGTCCGAAGCCCGTTCCTCGAGTGCTGGAGGATCCTGAAGCGAGACGGGGTCCGAGAGGCCGTTGCCACGCTTGTCGAAGCAGACCAGGCGCCCCATCGACGCCAGCGATCGCAAGAAGCGGTCGTAGGACGGCTCTTCCCACATCATCATCATCGAGTTCCACCACTCGGGGACCCAGACGATGTCGAGGTCCCCGTCTCCCATCACCTGATAGGCGATGTGGACGCCGTCGTTGACCGCGTAGCCGGTGGTTGGGTCCACGTTCGGATACTACGAACGGCGGTCCGGGGGGGTCCCAGATGTGAGCCGCCGCGCGCATCGAGGACTTCTCGGAGATTTCTCACCTGACAGGGTGGGCGGGGTCAATTCTGTCCCAGGCGGTTGATAGAACTGGGTGGATGGAAGAGCAGTCGGCGTTTGAGAGGTGGATCGGGTCGATGGCGCCGGGTCCGATGCTGGGAGCCATCCTGGCCACGGTCAAACGGGCCAGCCTCTCCTCCCACGATCAGGTCGCCCTGCTCAAGGCCCGCACCCGCCAGATCTCGTATCTGCAGGCGGAGCAGGCCGCCGACCTGGTGGCGGTGGCCGACCCCACCGGGTTGGACCTCGAAACCGAAGACGAGGCCACCTATGGGGCCGACGAGATCCGAGCCGCCCTCGCCTGGACCCGAAGGGCGGCCGAGTTCCAATTGAGCTGGGCCCGCACCCTCATCTGGGACTTCCCGGCGGTGTGGTCGGCGCTCCAACAAGGACTGATCGACCTGCCCAAAGCCCGGGTCATCGCCCAATGTCTCACCGGCGTCAACCCCGAATCGGCGGCCGAGGTCGCCGACCTGCTGTTGCAACGCGCCCCCCGCCAGACCACCGGACAGATCCGGGTCCGGGCCCGCCAACTCGTCATCCAGGTCGACCCGGCCGCCGCCCGCCTCCGCTATCAGGACTCGCTGAGGGAGCGGCGGGTCGTGGCCGACCTCAACCCGGAAGGCACCGTCGACCTGATGGGCCTCTCCCTTCCCGCCGAACAGGCCCGAGCCGCCTTCGAACATCTCAACCGTCTCGCCCAGACAGCACCCGCCGAGGGCCGCACCATCGACCAGATCCGAGCCGACATCTTCCTCGCCCTGCTCCAAGGCAGCGGCATCGAAGGCCTGGACGGCAATGGCAACCGAGGGACGGTCGACATCCGAGTCGACCTGACCACCCTCATCGGCCTCGACGACCACCCCGCCGACATCCCCGGATGGGGACCAGTCATCGCCGACGTCGCCCGTCGGGCCGCCGACCCCCAAAGCCGCTGGCAGATCACCGTCACCGACCCTGAGACCGGCCTCCCGGTCTGGACCGGGCCCACCCGCCGCCGCCCCAGCACTACCCAACGCCAGACAGTCGCCGCCTACAACCAACACTGCGTCTTCCCAGGCTGTCGGATGCCAGCCGCCGACTCCGACCTAGACCACATCCAACCGTGGTCAGAAGGCGGGCCCACCAAACACGACAACCTCACCCCCCTCTGCCGACACGACCACCAACTCAAACACCACGGCTGGAAACTCCAACGA
>DATBMA010000038.1:0-33060 GCA_036555105.1 Acidimicrobiia bacterium | reverse complement strand
CGCGGCATCCAACTCGCCGACCCCGCCGGGCAGGTGAGCTTCCAGACCATCTACCCCGGTTGGTACCCGGGACGGATCACTCACATCCATTTCCAGGTCTTCCTCGGGTCGGGGCTGGCCGCCACTTCCCAGATCGCCTTTCCGCAGGAGGCGACCACTGCGGTCTACGGGGTCGAGCCATATGCCGCACGTGGCCAGAACACCTCGGTGGCGAGCATCGAGGACGACGGCGTCTTCAGCGATGGGAGCCAGTTTCAGCTCGCCAGCATGACCGGGGGCGTCGACACCCTCCTGGTGGCCACTCTGCTGGTCGGGATCGCCGGGGGATCGGCCTAGCGTCCCTCGACGGGTTCGAGGTGCTGCTGGCAGATCTCGAGGATCTGATCGGGATGATGCGGGCCGCGGGGTGCCAAAAAGATCTGATCGAGGTGGAGATGTTGAAAGCGGTGGTGGAAGAGGTTGACGGCTGACTGGACCAGTCGACGCCACCATGACGTCGGAAGCCTTGAGGGCGGCGCTGCCCTTTACCCCTCGTGCGATGCCGATCGTCAACGCCTCATTGGTGATCCCGTGACTACTAATGAGTTCCGCCATGGCACTAGAGGATGTGTGAACAACAGAGTGCTGGTCCCGCTCGCGGCCGTCCTTGCCACACTGGCCGCTTGCACCGCCGCCACGACCACGACGAGCATGGCTGCGGCTCCTGCCACGACCACGAGTGCCGCGGCCGTGACGACTGCGGCCGCACCGACGACTACAGCCGGGATGTCCGGTGAGCTGCTCGTGTCGGCGGCGGCCTCCCTGACCGATGCGTTCGGCGAGATCGAGGCAGGGTTCGAAGCGGAGCATCCTGGCGTGGACGTGGTGCTCAATCTCGGAGCCAGCAGCACGCTTCGGGAGCAGATCCTGGAGGGGGCCCCGGCCGATGTCTTCGCCTCGGCCAACACCTCCACGATGGATCAGGTCGTGGAGGGCGGCGGCGCCGCCGACTATCAGATCTTCGTGACCAACATCCTGCAGATCGCCACCCCACCGGACAATCCGGGCGGGGTGACCGGGCTGGATGACTTCGCCCGGGAGGAACTGCTGATCGGGCTCTGCGAGGAGCAGGTGCCCTGCGGCAGCTTCGGGAGGGAAGCGCTGGCCAATGCGGGGGTGACTCCGTCCATCGACACCAGCGAGCCGGATGTGCGGGCGTTGCTGACCAAAGTCGAGAGCGGTGAGCTCGACGCCGGCATCGTCTACGTGACCGATGTCCTCTCCACCGACGGTGGGGTGCTGGGAGTGGACATCCCGGCCGAGTACAACGTCGTCGCCCAGTATCCGATCGCAGTCTTGACCGAGGCCCCCAACCCGGCGGCCGCGGCGGCATTCGTCGAATACGTCCTTCCCAGCCCCGGGCAGGTGATCCTCAGCCGCTACGGGTTCGAATCACCCTGATCGCCAGGGGGCTAACACCCTGACCCTGCGAGTTTGCCGCGGGGCAAGGGTGGGTACATGCGGGCGGAAAAGGAGGAATGCCTTGACGCTTGCAGTGCTGATCCTGTTGCTGGCTCTTGTGCTCGGAGGGGTTGGGCTCTTCGTCGAAGCGCTTCGGTGGCTGCTGATCGTGGCCCTGGTGCTTTTGATAGTGAGCTTCTTCACGGGGCGAAGACAACTCGCCTGAGCATGGCTTGCCGCGGGGCGATCGGGCGGATGATCACGGCCGCCTGGTCGCCCCGCTTCCCGTGGATCTCTAAGTGATGGGGGCCTCAGCCCACCACCGCTCGCAGCTGTTCGAGGGCCCGGGCGAGGATGCGTGACACGTGCATCTGTGAGATGCCCAATTCGCCGGCTATCTCGCTCTGGGTCATGTCCTGATAGAAGCGCATGTAGAGGATTCGCCGATCCCTGGGGGGAAGGGTGCGGATCCCATCGGCCAGCTCTTCCCAATCGGCCGAGGCGGCCGCCCAGTCCTCATCGTCACCGAGGGTGTCGGCCAAGGTTGCTCCTGTGATGGGACTCGGCTCGTCGATCGATTCCCAGCGGTAGGCCGAGTTGGCGGCCATCGCCTCTATCACCTCTTCTTCGGTCAGGTCCAGATCCTTCGCGATGTCTATCGCCTGGGCGGGCCGGCCGAGAGACTGGGCCAGTGCCTCGCTGGACTTGCCGACCAGGAGTGACTTCTCCTGCAGGCTCCGGGGGACTTTGACCGACCAAGCCGTGTCTCGCAGCGCCCGCTTCAGCTCCCCGTCAATGGTCGCCACCGCGAACGGCTCGAACGCACCTTTCTCGGGGTCGAATCGGGCCATGGCGTTGATCAGCCCGAGCAGTGCCACCTGCTCGAGGTCGGAGTCCGCCACCCCTTTGCCGCGGAATCTGCGGCTCACACCGACTGCCAGGCCGGAGAAGCGGCTGACGGCCTCATCCCGGTAGAGCTCGTCGTCCATGGCCCTGCCGAGCACCTCCAGGTCGCTCAGGTGGGTAAGGGCAGCCCCGGTCCCGGCGGCCCGGACCTCGAACCAGACCTCGGCCGTGCCATCGTCCCACTCGATGCCCCAGCGACGGGCGAGCCTCTGGACCAGCATCAGCCCGATTCCGGCCGGCTCGGCCTCGATCGGCACCGGGTAGGGGTGGCTGAGGCCCACCCGCACCCTGGCGGGATCGCTGTCAACGGTCATGGTGAGATCGGCGGCCGGTGGCAGTTCGGCGTGGTTGATGGCGTTCGCGATCAGCTCGGTGATCATGACCTGTGCCTCTGCCCTTCTCACCGGGTCGAGCGGGGTCGAAGTGGCGATGAAAGTCCGAGCCGCAGCCGCAGACTCGACATTCGCTCCCAGCCGCAATTCCTCAGTCAAGGACCACCTCGATCGACCAGCCGGTCCCAGTTGCCGCCAGCCGGCCCTCGGTGAGACGCTGTACCAGCTCCTCCGTCTGCTCGTCGAGGTCGGGCGGAGGATCGCCGGCCTGGATCGACACCACGATCGGGGGCGTGGTGGAGATCTCCACCTCGATGCCCTCGCGCCCTTCGGTGATCAGCGGGGTGAGGAGCTCCGACAGCGCGATGCGAAGGTCGTCGATGGTGGCTTCGGGGGCCCCTTGCAGGCGCAGGGTGGCGGCCAGGAAAGAGCGGGCCACCGTCAGGTGCCGAGGATCGGGGCGAACCCGGAGGCGGGCCGTGCGCTGTTCCATCGACTGCCGGCTACAAGCTCCCTGCCTGCCGGCGGCGACGGTTCAAGGCGCCACCCGCAGGGCGAGCAGGACGACGTCGTCGATGACATCGGTCGAGTCGTTCTCCAGGAAGGCCATCATGCGATCGAGCAACTCCTCCACCGAGCCATAGGAGTTTCCGGCCAACGCCAGCTCGACACTCTCCGGCGGGGCCAGCCCCTGGACGTCGTAGCCGTCGGTGTAGACGATCACATAGTCGCCGGGCCCGAGGGCGTAACGGTCATGGTGCACCTCGAGCTCTGGCAGAACCCCCAACGGAGGGCAGGGGGTTCCCAAGAAGGAGACCTCACCCGCCCGCAGCAGGACTGGAGGTGGGTGCCCGGCCAGGGTCACCCCCAGGTCCCAGCCATCATGCGATCGCTCAAGAGTCAGATAGGCGAGGGTGCACATCCTCTCCGGCTGCTCCTGTCTGAGGGCACCGTTGAGCTGTTCGACCACGGTGGAGGGACGTGGGTCGATGGCCACGACCGCTCTGGCTGTGTACCGGGCGAGGCCGACCCCGGTGGCGGCGTGCACGCCTTTGCCGGCGATGTCGCCCACCAGCACGGCCCAGCGGTCTCCTGGCAAGGGGAGGATGTCGTAGAAGTCGCCGCCGACTTGGGCGATGGTGGCCAGCGGCTGGTAACGCGCCCCCAGTGAGATCCCGGGGATTTCCACCAGGGTCGGGGCGAGGAGGCCGCGTTGCAGCACCTCGGCGATCTCGTGCTCCTCCTCGTAGATCCGGGCATTCTCGAGGCTGCTGGCTGCGCGAACGGCGATGCTGACCAGGAGGTCGAGGTCGGAGTCGTCGAAGGCGCTGTCGGGCAGGTTGCGAGCCACCGTCATGGTGCCGATCGTCCTGTCGCCGATTTGTAGAGGTACGCAGATGACGCTGTCGATCTGCAGGCGGCGGATGAACTCGGCGATCTCGGCTCCGGCCCGGGTCTTCGCCTCGGTGAGCATCTCGGGTGTGATGCGGCGCACGAATTGAGGTGATCCGGACGCGATCACCTGAGCCTGGAACCCGCTGCCGGAGAGTGACACCGACTCGGTGCCCGAGGTCTCCACGAACGCCACAGCATCGTCCGAGTCCGGGTAGGCCGCGGCTGCCAGCACCAGCTGGTCCCCTTCCAGCAGGTGCACGGCGAACCACCCGCCGAGCTCCGGGACGATCACATCCGCCAACGCCTTCAGGTTCTGCTTGCTTTCGAGCGAGGAGCCAAGCGCCTGGCTGGCCATCGACAGCAGCCGCCTCCGGTCTTCACGACGGACCTGCTCGGTGATGTCGTGGAAGAAGTTGATTGCCAGCAGTACCTCGCCTGCATTGTTCTTGACAGCACTGGCCCGAACCAGCGACCACTGGGCTTGTTGGGATCCGGGTCTCCGGTACCCGACGATCTGCTCGGCGAAAGGCTCCCCTGCCAATACCCGCCGCCCGGGGAGGGCCTCAACGGATATCGGATCCCCCTTGCGATCGATCATCTCCAGCTGGCCGAGCACCGACTGGACCGGCGACTGGGTTCCCGCCATCTCCTGGCCGCTGGCGAAGCCGGTCAGCTCGGCGGCCAGGTCGTTGGCATAAATGACGTTCCCGCTCTGATCCTGGACCGTCACCGCCTCACTGGCGTTGCGGAAGATGACGTCGAGGACGCGCTTTCCCTCATGGGTGGCGAGCTCGATGAACTTCTCGACCGGCATTGGGCCTCCGCCTCAGGGGTCCTATCCAGCGTCTGGCCGGATGGCTAGAGATGTCGCGGTTCTCAGGTCGTCGACGAGCTCCTCGTACTGTCGTTTGCGGCCTCTGGCATCAGGTGCCCTCAACACCGAGGAAGGCTGCACAGTGACCATAACCCTCAGGCCACGCCACCGTACGAGTGGAGTGAGGTTGACCCGGGACCACCGCTCGACCAAATCCAGTTCTTGCCGGATGAGCGTGTCAAGCTTCCAATTTCCGGCGGATGGCTCGCACGTCGGCCGCGATCTCGTCCTCGCTGTCCCGGCTCTGAGGGGAGCCACGATGGATCAGGTAGGCCGCCAGCACCACGAAAGTGAGCAATTGGAGGAACTCGCTCTGCCAGTTCTCGAATACCGCAGCCAGGAACGGGTCGAGGAACTCGCGCGACATCACGGCGGGCGCCACGGCCCCAACGGCCACGGCCTCGTCCACCACCTCCCGGTACTGGAAGAACATTTGGCCGGCCAGGCTCAAGAGGAAGAGGACCATCAGGGTCACGCTCAGGAGGTGATCATGGATGAGCCTCCCGTTCGGCGTGCTCAGGCCATGCTCGCCCCCTGCCGCCCTGGCCGGGGTTTGCTTGGTGTCCACGGCCTATCCCTCAGGTGAGCAGCAGGATGATGATGATGATCAGAAGGGTCCCGAGTCCGATGTACATGTCGACTCTCCTAGCTCTTGAAGCGTCCTAGACAACCGGCCTGACGACGATCTCTTCACCACCACGGTGGTCCGCACGGTGGTCCGCCGCACCCAGACGGCCACCGAGGTAGCCGCCCCCAAGGACCGCGGCGCTGAACAGGACGAGGAATAGCACCCCGGTGGTCGACCTGAAGTCTGACCTGAGGGCGGTGAACCAGTCCGGCAGGCCGGCTTGGGCGAACACGTTGAACTCGGCGCCCACCATCGCTCCGATCAGAGCGAAGAGAGCGGCAAAGAACAGGAGCCAAAGCCCGGCTCCCAAACCGTTGATGGCCCCGTCATAGCGGGACATCCGGCCCGCCACCCATCCTCCGAAGAGGAAGGTGAAGAACACCGCCGCCAAGGCAAGGATCGACCCGAGCGTGGAGAGCTCGAGTACTTCACCTGCCGCATCCACCAGGTTCAGTTGGAACTCGGCCGCTGCCGCGAATCCGGCGAACAGCCCACCGACCACGACCAGGGCGCCGAGGCCCGCGAACAGCCCGGCCAAGGAAGCTCCAAGGTCGGCTCGGAAGCCGCGCCTGACGACATTGGTGCGGACACGTGGTTCTGTGATAACTCCGCCCATGGTTCCTCCTGTTGGGATCGACATGGGGTACCCGGCCGCGAAGGCGGGCAAACATCGGGGGTCAGCCGCTACAGAATCAGGAGGTGACGCTCTCCAACGAGGGGTGAATGTGCAGTGTGGAGGTCATCCCGGTGATGTCGAACAGGCGCTCCACAGGCCCCCCATCGATGATGACCGCCAATTGCCCTTCGGTCTCTTCCAGCCTGGTGTGTGCGGAGATCAAGGCCCGCAACCCGGTCGAGTCGAGGAAGGTGATATCGGTCAAGTCGATGGCAACTTGGCGAGCACCCGAGGCCAACGTGGCCTCGACTGCTTCCTCCAGTTGCCCCACGGACGCCAAGTCGATCTCACCCGCAGCCTTGATCAACGACCATCCGGAGGCCTGGCTCAGTTCGATGTCCAGTTGCGGCGGCACTTCCGGCGCAGATCGTATCATCGGCCGCCTACCCATGGCGTGGCCGATCGAAGTCCTTTTGCCAGTGGAGCCTGGGGCGGGGATCATCGCCCACACGGTCGTTCTCTCGTTCGCCCACAGCGAGGACTGGACCCAGTCCCAGGCCGCCGACCTGGGCCTGATCTGTGACCTGTTGTGGCAGGAACTGCTGACCGCACCCCTGGTCACCACCAGCCACTGGAGGATGAGCGCCACTCCTACGCAGCTGCGCCTCGACGTAGAAGGCGTGGGCGGTGAGGGAGGCATCAGCTCGACGGGAGAGCGGATGCTGCGGCGCCTGGTGGCGGCGTTGGAGAACCGCGCCCATCCCTACAGAGTCACGCTCGAGATCGCTCGGGCGTAGCGGCTCAACTGTCTGCTGCTTTTCTGACCTTGTTGGCTGCCGCCTTCTCACCAGTCGACTCGGCGATGGCGCCGGCGGCGTTCTCCAGGTGTGCGCGGACGAACCATTGGAGTTGCTCGAGACCGCGCAGATGCTCGATCAGCAGGTCCTGAGTCACGGGATCGAGGTCCTCCACGAGTTCGGCCGCGTTGCGGTGACCGGTGATCACCTCGGTGTACACGACATCGAGAGCGGCCAGATGCTCACCAACTCCAGCCTTGGCGATCGGGTAGTCATCACTCCCTCTGGACTCCACCACATGGGCCGCCGTCCCGGTCGGGGTTCCGCCCAAGGTGGCGATGCGCTCGGCGGCAGAGTCGACCATGGGCCGCACCATGTCGAGGTGGGCATCGATCATCTCATGTACGGATATGAACTGGGGCCCCACGACATTCCAGTGGATGTGCTTGAGCGTCAGGGCGAGATCGATGAGAACCGCCAGCCTGGTGTCCAGCTCCGAAACCACTTTCTCGGCGTCGCCGACTGACATCGAAGGTACTGTGAACTTGGGCCTGGGCACGCTGCCTCCCTATGGGAATTCGTCTTTTTGAAATCGGGCTGTGAGACTTGCCCGTGATCGTTGGCTCGCGGCCGGTTATACCCGGCGCCTACCACCTTTCAAACTAGCGGCTGCACCGGGGTAGGTTTGGCGGGCGGCCCAAACCGGGTATTAGCCCGCCAATCCGTCGCACCGAGAGGCTTTTTTCGTGGTCCAGTCAGACATTGTCATGATTTCGACGTTCGCACCGACCAGGTGCGGCATCGCCAGGTTCTCCGAGCATCTGGCCGATTCACTGGAGAGACAAGGGCGGTCGATCGACATCTTCCGGCTGGTCGAGACCGGTGAGGAGGCCTGCCCGGACGGGCGGGTGGCCATGGAGTTCGACCCCTCGTCTCGATTCAGCGTGCAGATGGCGGCCGAGGCCTTGGCACGCTATCCGGTGGCGATCCTCCAGCACGAGTTCGGCATCTACGGGCCCCATGAGGGGCGGGCGGTGGAGATGTTGATCGAACAGTCGGAGACACCGGTTGTGGTGGTACTACACACGATCCCGCTGCGGCCGACCGCTGCGCAAGCCTCGATTCTGGCCCGGCTGGTCGAGTCGGCGGCGGCCGTCGTGGTCCCGTCCCATTCGGCACGCGCCGCCCTTTCTTCAAATCGAATCGACACCGAAGCGGTCCTGGTGATGCCGCACGGGTCCAGCTGGGCCCCTGCCGACATGCGGCAGGGCCGTCGTGGGAACCTGATGACCTGGGGCCTCCTTGGGCCCGGCAAGGGCGTCGAGCGCGCCATCGATGCCGTCTCCCGCCTCCGGATGGATCCACCACCCTTCTATCGCATCGTCGGCCAGACTCATCCGAACGTCCTCCGCTCCTATGGGCACGCTTACCGCGACTCACTCGTCCGACTTGCGTCCGCATTGGGAATAGAGGGGCGGGTCTCCTTCGACGAGGGCTACAAGACGGACGCCGATCTCTACAGACTCGTGGTGGGGTCGGATCTCGTGGTGATCCCATACGACAACGACGAGCAGATCTCGTCCGGAGTGCTCTCCGACGCCCTCGCCGCCGGCCGACCGGTGGTTGCAACCGACTTCCCACATGCTCGTGAGCTGCTCGCCGGCGGAGCCGGCGTCGTCGTGGGCCACGACCCCGGCGAGATGGCCGAGGCCATCGAGCGGCTCCTGACCGATGACATCGCCTATCGCCGGGCGGAGGTGGCTGCCCGCCAGCAAGCGCGTCGGCTCTCCTGGAGCGAGATCGGCCGCAGGTACGACGAACTGCTCGATCGGCTGGCCGCCGCGCTGGCCGTGGTTTGACGACCTCCGTTTAGGGGTCTGCATCTCCGGGTAATGGTCGTGTGCGGCCGGGCTCCCCCGGTCATTCGCGAACCTGGAGCATCGAGATGACCTATCAGCCACGCAACGAAGGCGGAACGCCGCCGGGGAACGGCCCTACGCCACGCGAGGGCAGTTCGGGCGCCGCCATGTTTGCAATCGGGCTGGTGATCGTGGCCATCGCCCTGCTCATCTGGTTCTTCGTCGCCAACAACGACAACTCCGGCACCCAGACGACGGCGCCGACTGCTACCACTCTTCCGTCCTCACCAACCACCTCGCCCTCGACCACTCAGCCGGGGGTATCCACCACGCTGGCGCCATAGGCACATGCCGATGGGCGCCTCGATCTGCGACATCGCTGCGGACCCGACACCGGCCTGGCGCGCCGCGTGATGGAGCAGCCTGGGAGCGAAGCAGAGTTGGATGGTTCGCTTGTGGCGTTCTTCGATCCGATCCCCGAGGCCGTAGCCGCTGCCCGGCGGTTCGTGCTACAGCATGCCGGCGAGGCCGGCGCCCTGGAGTCCGAGAGGCTGGCCTCGGTGACATCGGAGCTAGTCACCAACGTCATCCTCCACGCCCGCACACCGTTCACGGTACGGGTGAGAGACGGAGACGGTCACGTGAGGGTGACGGTCGATGACTCGAGCCCGAATTCCATCGATCCCGACCTAATCGGGGCGCCCGCGGACCGGTCCGGCCGTGGGCTCCGCATCGTCGGTGCCCTCTCCGATCGGTGGGGAATCGATTACAGGCCGGGTGGGAAGTCGGTCTGGTTCTCTGTGACCCACCCGACCACGGGCCCACCTCAGTTCCGGCTCTTCTGACTATCGGCGAGGCCACGGTGACCGTGCTCGCGGGCGCAGTGGGCACAGCAGTAGATGGCGCCGTCTTCGGTTTCGACGCCGTGCCCGACGACGCTGGTAAAGCAGTGGGGGCAGACCGGGGCCATGGCGTGGATTGCGCACTCGAAGCTGTCGAAGCGCCTGGCCTCGGACCCTTCGAGCTGCACGGTCATGGTGCGGTGATAGTCGTTGCCACAGTTCTCGCATTTCATGGCATCTCCTGCAGTGGGGCAACTGGCCCTACCCGTAGGGTGATGGGCGCAAACCAGCCAGGTTGGCTCGCGACCTGGTCAGCCGGCGATGGTGGCGTGCAGCCTGACCTGGGTACCGGAGCGGCCGGACCGCAGCTGGACGAGGTCGCATAGCTGGTTGGCCAGCCACAGCCCTCGGCCGCGCGGCGCCGTCGGTGGCGGTCTCCGCCTTCCCACCAGCGGGTCGGTGATGTGTCCGGAGTCGTCGACCTGGCAGACCACAGAATCGTCGTCCTTCCAGACGGCCATTCGCCCACCCCCCGCGTATTCGATGCTGTTGGTGAGGACTTCGTTGACCGCCAGTCGGAAGTCGGACAGCTTCCGCGGCTTCAGCCCGAATCCGGCCGCTTTGCCGGCCAAATGCGCTCTCAGATCGGCCAGCGTGCGGCCCGTGGTAGAGACGAAGGCATCCGAATGCACTTCGAGCCGGGGCAGTTGCGACTCGTCGATCGACGGGTCGAAGATCGGGCTGGCGCGCGGTCCGGCTTGGTCGGCGATGGTCGGATGGGAGGCTTGGGCCTCTCGCAGGGTCGGCTCGTCGAGGTGAGCCAGGTCATATGGGCAAAACAGCCGAAAGTCGGCCTCGAGGCCCTGAAACGCGTGATTGAGCAACTTCTCGTGCAACTGGCACTCGACCAGTTCCTCGGCGCTTCGTCCAGCCCACACAGGTTCTCCGACACCCCGAGCACTGTCACTGCCGGACGCCTCATCGAGGAAGTCGTACCACAGCGAGAGGATGCGCCCGGGATTGCGGCCCACCTCCTCCATCGGGAGGAAACGTGCCCCTGAGATCCCATCCATGGCGTCCCTGAGGAGCTTGGCCTTCTCCGATGGAACCGCCACCAGAATTGGACAGCCGGCGCCGACCGCGTCCTCGATGACGGGGCGGACCTGATCCAGGTAGCCGCCCTCACCCTGATAGAAGATGGCCTGGTGCCGGAATCCGGGCATTGTCTGGGGCTCTGCGTTGACTTGACCTGTCGACATTCCCGGCTCTCTCGGCGCGTGTCCCCCCAGAACAGCAGCATTCTGGCGCGTAACCAAGCACCCCTGCCACGGCCGGCGGGTTTCACGGGAGTCGCCCTGGGGTACGGATCGCGTGCGATTGAAAGCGCCCGATTTGCCGGAAGGTTCAAGGAGGTGAGCCATGGAGAGTGTTCGAGATTTGATGACCCCCGACCCGCTCGGCATCGATAGCGGGGCCACCGTGATGGAGGCGGCTCGTGTGATGCGTGAGAACGACATCGGGGATGTGATCGTCCTCAAGGAGGACGGTCGTGTGTGCGGGATCATCACCGACAGGGACATCGTGGTGCGCTCCGTGGCGGAAGGCGCCGACCCGAATGCGGACCTCGAGTCGATCTGCCGCCACGACGTCGTGTCGATCGGGCCCGGCAGTTCGGCCGGAGAGGCGGTAGAGCTCATGCGCCAGTACGACATCAGGCGCCTTCCGGTCATCGAAGGCGACCGCTTGGTGGGCATCGTCAGCCTCGGCGACCTCGCGATCGAACGCGATCCGGACTCGGTTCTGGCCGACATCAGCCTCGCTCCGCCCAACAACTGACTCTCGACTCCGGTAGCAAAGGGAAGGAATCCAAATGGACACCATGCAACTCGACCCGCTGACGCTCTTGCGCGGCACCAGCCTTCCCAAAGGGGCCCGACGACCGCGCCTGGCTGAGGGTCGACGCACCTGCTCGGTGCGGGGATGCGACACGGTGCTCAGCCGCTACAACCTGCGGGCGACCTGTCATGCCCATGCCCCGGTTCGCTTTCCTCGCAACCGGGGGGCCGCGGCAGGCGCCTGATAGCACGTGAGAGGAGGGCCGATGCCACAGAAAGCATGGTCTAAGAAGCGAGAACGGCAGTACAAGCACATCAAGAAGGGACTGGTCGAGCGAGGCGAGTCCGAGGACACCGCCGAGGAGATCGCCGCTCGAACGGTGAATAAGGAGAGGGCCCGGGCAGGAGAGGCCAAGTCTTACTCGCGCCTGTCCAGGAATGACATCTCTTCCGGGCGGCGCGGCGGGCTCCGCTCGCACAGCGGATCTCGCGGCCGAACCAAGGAGCAGCTCTATGAGGAGGCCAAGCGCATGAACGTCAGTGGCCGATCGAGAATGAACAAGGCGGAATTGCAGAAGGCCGTGGACAGACGATCCTGAGCTCCTCATGAAGGTCGAGCCCAAGAATTCGCACCCGGTGAGCCTCGAAGGCGCGCTATTGGCGGTCGTGGAGCCCGGCGACCCCGAAGGGGCAGCTGCGGCCGCGAGCGCAGGTGGATGGGCCGTGTCGAAGCTGGCGGGGATGGAGGCAGTTTCCCGGCTGCGACCCAAGCAGCCCGGGCTGACCGGTGCGCTCAGTGCCGCCGCCGCGGCATTTGGCGACGAGTTGAGGATTGCCGACGAGATCGAGGCCGAGCTGCGGCAGGGTCGCGAGGTGCTGGTGCTTTCGGGTGGAGAGTCCCGCGAGGATGCATCCAAGGTGCTCCGCCGGCACGGTGCGCTGTCGGTCTGGGACTTCGGCTCATGGACCTTCACCCGCACCGCCGACGATCGATCGGATCCGACGATGGAGATCGAATGAAGGTCGACGTGACCCTGGCACATGACGAGGTCGGGCCTGCCGCTCGGGGCAGTAGGTTCGACCCACCCTCCCGGCAGTGGATCAACTTCGACCACCTTGCCTCGATGACCGGGCCGGCAGGTCTCTATGAGCACGCCGAGTTCTCGCATCCCCGGAAGCAGGGCGGCTACTCCCTGGACGACAACGGCCGAGCCCTGGTGATCGTGGGGCGGGCGCACGCTGCCAGAGTGGAGGTACCTGCTGGCCTTGGCGGCCGCTATCTGGACTTCGTGGTTGGCGCCCGCAGCCGGGTCAACAGCAATGGATCGGGCGGATGGAGCGACCGCAAGGACGCCTCGGGTCGCTGGCTCCAGGGCAGCACAGACGACGCCATCGGCCGGGCGCTTTGGGGCCTGGGGGTGGCTGCCAGCTCATGGCCGGATGAGCGGTCGGCCGACCTTGCTCTCGACATGCTGCTCGAATCCGGCGACTTCACCAGCTTGTGGTGGCGGCCGATCGCTTATGCACTGCTCGGCTTCTGCGCCGCAGAAGCGGTGCGTCCGCAGGCCGACGGCCTAGTCGGGGCGGTCGCCGCGCTTTCGGCCGCGCTGCCGAGGCCGACCTGGCGCAGTGTGTGGCCATGGCCGGAGGCGCGGCTCACCTACGACAACGCCCGGCTGCCGGAGGCCCTCCTGTCGGCCGGCCGGGCGCTCGATGACTCGGAAATGATCGCGGACGGACTGCATCTCCTGGAGTGGCTGATCGAAGAGGAGATCGGGCGTAACGGGTTCAGCTTCACTCCGGTGGGCGGACGCTCCCGCCAGGGGCAGAAACCGGCATACGACCAACAGCCGATCGAAGCGTGGGCGATGGCTGACGCCACGGCACGGGCCGGTGAGGTGTCGGGCGATGTCGCCTGGATGGCGCCCGCCCAAGTGGCGGTGAGCTGGCTGATGGGATTGAACGACCGGGGAGCAGCCCTCTACGACCCCGCCACGGGTGCCTGTTTCGACGGGTTGACCCCAACCGGGGCCAACCTCAACCAGGGAGCGGAATCCACTCTCTCAGCCCTCGGAGCGATCCTGGCGATGCTGAAGCCCGCAAGCTCACCCTGAGGCGGGTCCTTTCTTAGTCGTTGGATCCGGGCCTGGCGGCCCACCTTCACCGCGGGCTGGCCACTATCCCATGCAGGTTCCGCCGGAGGAGGCGCCTCCGCTCTGTCGCCGTCATCCCGCCCCATACCCCGTAGGGCTGCCTGGTCATCAGTGCGTAAGCGAGGCACTCGCGTCTGACCGGGCAAAGCGAGCAGATCTCCTTGGCCGCCAGCGGGGCAGCCGGGTCATCGGAGAAGTTGAAGAAGGTGGCAGGCTCGGAGTCACGGCATCGGGCGCGGAGACGCCACTGCTCCGGTGCAGCCGGGTCATCGCCGAAAGGCGCGTCGGGTTGGTTTGCTTGGTAGATCGAGCCTCTCTACCCAGCCACACTTGGTCCTAACCGGGTATTCGGTGGGTCCGCCTCAGATCAAGGCCGAAAGCAGGTCGCTGAGCTCCACCAGGGCGATCCCCACCTCGCGGTCGGCGATGCCGAAGGGGAGGACAACGGTGCCGCGGTCCAGCAGAGCACCGCACGAGTAGACGACATTCGGCACGTACCCGTCCCGATCACGCCAATCCGGCTCCAACAACGGCTCCCTGAGCCGGCCGAGCACCTGGTTGGGGTGATCGAGGTCGAGGAGGATGGCGCCGAGGCTGTAGGTCCGCATCGGGCCCACGCCGTGGGTGATCACGAGCCAGCCCTCAGGGGTCTCCATTGGCGACCCGCAGTTGCCGATCTGGGTTGACTCCCACAGCTCGTGCGGACTGATGAGCCGTTCGGCCGTGTTCCACTGCCACTCATCGTCGGTCCAGAGCACGTGCAGGTTCATCTGGTCGTGCCGGGACAGCGCCACGAATCGGCCCCCGATCCGGCGTGGGAAAAGTGCCATTCCCTTGTTCTGCACACAGGAGCCGTGCAGCGTGGAGACCCGGAACTTGACGAAGTCGCCGGTCGATATCAGCTGTGGGAGAACCCGCGAGCCATCGAACGCCGTGTAGGTGGCGTAGTAGGTGACGGCGCCGTCGTCATCGACGAACCTGACGAAGCGAGCATCCTCCATGCCGTTGCTGTCGGCCGGGCCGGCCGGGAACAGAACCCTCTCGGACAGCTCTTCATCCTCGAACACCAGGTCGTAGTTCGAAGTCGAGAGCCAGCGGAACATGTGCATGCTGGTGTCCGCCTGGAGCGGGTGGACGTGATCGCGGGCCGCTACCAGGGCAAGGGCGGCCGAGAGCTCGGTGTCGTCGAAGTCCTGCTCGAGGAGCTCGAGCACCATCTCTGCCACCGTGTCCATCGCCTTCAGTTCCCCGAGCTTGGAGGCGAAGCTCGTGCGCTCATGCCTGATCTCTTTGCGGACCCCGGCCGTGGCGTGCGGGCCCGGCTGGTCGATGACCACCTGCTTGTCGGCGCCGATCCTCCCGTGGCGGAACTCGATCGAGGAGATGTGCCCTTCCCCGATCGCCCGCAGGCTGAGGATGAATTCGCCGTCGCCGATCGGGACCGCCGAGGGATTGGTCAATGCCGCCCCCTCGATTGCGTACTCCTGGGTGAACGATGCCCCCAACAGGAGGCGTCTCATGGGGTCGTCGACCTCGAGCAGAGCGGGCACATACGCCGCGGCCAGCACCAGATTCCGCTCCCAGCTGCTTTCGATGTCGCGATGGCGGGACCGGAACCTGCTCCGGAGCAGTTCCACCTCGGGCTCGAGGCGGTCGTCGGGAACGGAGAGGACGCGATCAGCGATTTGCTGAATCCGCTGGCCCCATTCTCCGACCGCTCCGACGTTGGCCAGGAACGGCTTGGTGATCACCCGATCTTCTTGCGGGGTCAGGCGAATTCCGGTGTGGCTCACAGGGATCACCCGATTCAGGCTAAGCAGGCGATGCCTCCTAACCGCGCGTCTCCTCTCTGTGACCGGGTTTGTCGAAGGCAAAGGATGGGTACTGACCCTGCAGCCGGACGAAAGGGGTTCAGCATGCAGCCGGCACACGACTACGAGACCGACTGGGAAGACCGTTTGGCCGACGAAGGCCGATGGCAGCAGGCCCGCGGTCGGATTCGCAAGATGTGGGGCAAGCTCACCGACCAGGAGTTGGAGGAGGCCCGAGGAAGCTGGGACGGACTGGTCGGAAAGATCAAAGAAGTCACCGGCGAGACCACCGACTCCGTGCAGACGAAACTGCAGGACATCTTCGCCTGACCGGCGATGACAGACGGGGGCGGCCGCTGAGGCCGCCCCCAACCCGAGACGTCTCACGTCGTACGTCTCACGTCGTACGTCTCACGTCTCACGTCGTACGTCTCACGTAAGACTCAAGACTTAAGACTTAAGACATAAGGCTCCCACAGCGGCAGGGCGGCATTTCTGAAACCGGGTACGGTCCCGATCACTCTGACAGCACCGAAGAGCACCCGAAAGAGGGTCGGGTCGAGGCCGCCGGTGGCGCTGGTCATCCTCGGCTCGCTCGGGCTGGCCCTGTTCGCGCTTCCGCTCATCGGGCTTCTCAGCCGAACCCCGTGGGGAGATCTGGCGGACCTCTTCACAAGCGAAGTGGTAGGCGACGCCTTGCGCTTGTCGATGATCGGTTCAGTGGGAGCGACGGCGATATCGGTGGTCATCGGGATCCCGCTGGCATGGCTGCTGGCCAGGGTCGAGTTCCCGGGCCGGGCCTTTGTCCGCGGGCTGGTCACGCTTCCGCTCGTGCTGCCACCCGTCGTGGGAGGGGCGGCTCTCCTCTTCGCCCTCGGCCGGCGAGGTCTGATCGGCCAGCCTCTGTATGAGGCGACAGGGCTGCTGCTCCCCTTCTCCACGTGGGGGGTGGTCATTGCCACCACCTTCGTGGCGATGCCCTTCTTGGTGATCACGGTGGAGAGCGCCCTCCGGAACCTCGACTCCAGATTCGAAGGGGCGGCTTCCACCCTGGGAGCGAGCAGGTGGACGGTGCTTCGGCGGGTGACACTGCCGATGATCGGCCCTTCGCTGATTGCAGGCCTGGTGCTGACCTGGGCGAGGGCGCTTGGCGAGTTCGGGGCCACCATCACCTTCGCCGGGAACCTGCAGGGACGAACCCAGACTCTCCCTCTGGCCGTATACGTGGCGTTGGAGAGCGACCGTGACACGGCGGTGGCACTGAGCCTGTTGATGGTGGCCGTATCGCTCGCCGTCCTGATCGTGCTGAGGGACCGCTGGTGGAAGGCGCTCTGAGCCCTACCGGGCTGCAGGCCCGAATGCTGGTTGCCAGAGGGGAGCACTTCACGCTGGACATGGCCTTGGCCATCGCACCGGGCGAGACTGCGGTCCTGCTCGGGCCCAACGGGTCTGGGAAATCGACGGCGGTGGCGGCCCTGGCCGGTCTCCTGCCCATCGATGAGGGGAGCATCACGCTCACGGGCAGTGTCCTCGATCGTCCCACCACCGGCACCTTCGTCCCCCCGGAGTCCCGCCGAGTGGGGGTCGTGTTCCAGGACTACCTCCTGTTCCCGCACCTGTCGGTTGTCGAGAACGTCGCATTCGGGCTGCGGAGCCGCCACCTCGACAAAGGCGAAGCCGGGGAGATGGCCAGAGCCTGGTTGCGGCGCCTCGGTCTCGAGGGCCTGGAGCGCAGGAAGCCGGGCGACCTGTCCGGCGGCCAGGCGCAGAGGGTGGCGTTGGCCAGAGCCCTGGTCACAGAGCCAGAGCTGCTGCTGCTGGATGAGCCGCTCTCGGCCCTCGACGTTTCGACCCGGGTGGAGCTGCGCCGCCTGCTGGTGGAGCACCTGGATGGCTTTGACGGCCCTCGCCTGGTGATCACCCACGACCCGACCGAGGCGTTCCTGCTCGCCGACGTGATCCACGTCGTGGAGTCGGGCTCGGTCTCCCAAGTGGGAACGGCCGACGACATCAGGCTTCGCCCGCAGACCCCCTATGTCGCCGACCTGGCCGGCGCCAACCTTCTGGCAGGCATCGCTGCCGACGGAGTGGTGCTGATCGGCGCCCATCGCCTGCAAATCGCCGACCACACCGTGGTCGGCCCGGTGCTGCTGACCATTCGCCCGACGGCCATCGCCCTGTATCGAGAGCGGCCGGACGGCAGCCCTCGCAACACCTGGGCGACGAGGGTGGAGCTGGTCGAGCACCTGGGCGACACCGCCAGGCTGCGTACCGGTCCGCCTCTCGCCCTGACCGCCGAGGTGACCGTCGAGTCGGTGGCGGCCCTCGGCCTGGTCGAGGGCGCCCCGGTCTGGGTCGCCATCAAGGCCACCGAGATCGGGGTGGAGCCTGGAGAAAAGCCCAAGGCCAACCAGGAATAGGCGGGCGGCCCTGGGACCTTGAGTCATACGCCAAACTGGAGAGCACCATCGAACTCGGAATAACCACATTCGCCGACGTGATGCCCGATCCGCATGGCGGGGCGACGATCGGTTACGCAGAGCGGCTCCGGCAGGTAGTCGAGGAAGCCGAACGAACCGAGGAGGTCGGCCTCGACGTCTACGGAGTGGGTGAGCATCATCGCCCCGACTTCGCTTCGTCGGCGCCTGCGGTGGTGCTGGCGGCGATCGCCGGCAAGACCAGCCGAATCCAGCTGACTCCGGCGGTGAGCATCCTCTCTTCCGACGACCCTGTCAGGGTGTTCCAGCAGTACGCCTCACTCGATGCCGTATCCAATGGGCGGGCGGAGCTGCTTGTCGGCAGGGGTTCCTTCATCGAGTCGTTCCCACTGTTCGGTTACGACCTGGCCGACTACGACGCCCTCTTCGATGAAAAGCTCGAGCTGCTGCTGAAGATCAGGGATGAGGAGCGGGTCACGTGGACGGGCCGTTTCCGCAGCCCGCTCGACCGGGCCGGCATCTATCCGCGTCCGGAACGTCCCCTCCCGATATGGGTCGGGGTCGGGGGCACGCCGGCCTCGATCGTGCGCGCCGCCTCCAACGGCCTGCCGGTGGCGCTTGCGATCATCGGCGGCAACCCCGATCGCTTCGCGTTCTTCGCCAACCTCCACCGCCAGGTCCTGGCCGAGCATGGGTTCGACCCGGCCCATGTGCCCCTGGCCGTCCATGCCCACGGGCATGTGGCCGACACCGCCGAGCAGGCGGCCGAGGAGTTCTACCCGTCCTATGCCGCTGCCATGACCCAGCTCGGCCGCGAACGCGGCTGGGGCCCGATGTCCCGCCTCCAATTCGACGCGATGCGGGCTCCGGCCGGCTCGCTCGTGCTCGGGAGCCCCGAGGAGGTGGCCGAGAAGATCGTCAGGTGGCGGGAGATCCTCGGCATCGAGCGGTTCATGCTCCACATCAGCGTGGGGACGATGCCGCACGACCAGGTCATGCGCTCGATCGAGTTGCTCGGCACCAAGGTGGCCCCCTTGGTCAAGGAGGCGACAGGCTGAGGCTCGCTCAGTTCCCGAGGTTGTCGGTCAGGTACTTCCAGTCGCGGGCGAAGCGGTAGGAGTGGCGGCCGGGAGGCTGGGGAGCCTGGGTCTCCAGCCAGCGAACCGGGCCGGCACCCAGGTTGCGGAAGGCGTGGACGCAGCCGACCCCCGCCCACGCCACGTCGCCAGGGCCCAGCCGGTACGCCTCGCCGTCGAAGGACCCCTCCACCTCCCCTTCCAGAATCAGGTATGCCTCTTCCAGAGGGTGGTCGTGGGCGCCGGCGAAGCCGCCAGGCACATACTGGACCATGAACATCGTGGAGAGATCGGCCCCCAGGTCCGAGTCGATCATCATCTTCACCGTGATCCCGCTGTAGACCAAGAGGGCGGTCCGCATGCTGGCGCTGAGGGCCAGCCGGTCCTGGGTCTGCATCGAGGCATCCATGTTCTCGGGGTCGATGTGCCCGAACGCCCTGGTGCGGGGATCCCTCACATCGATCCGAACTGGTTCGGCCGCCGTCAGCACCGGCGGGAAGTAGGTATCGAAGTCGAAGCGGCGCCGCGGCAGGGGCGCCCGCATCTGGGCGAACGACGCCGCGCCACTGGAGAGGTTGCGGAGGGCATGGGGGAGACCGACCGGCAGCAGCCCGTAATCACCCGTTATCAGATGAAAGCTCCCTTCCGGCGTGTCCAGCACCAGATCGCCCTCGATGACGTAGACCGACTCCTCGAAAGAGTGGAGGTGGGTGTCAACGCTGCCCCCCGGCTCCAGGCCCGCCAGCCTGAAGCCCATCTGCACCGCCCCCCCTTCCTCGGAGACGATGGAGTCGACCGTGTAGCCGCGGCACCTGCCGTCGAACTCGACCGGTGGCTCCAGCCTCAGCTGGCTGGCCGGCCTGACGATGTGATTGGACATCTCCCCTCCGCTTGGGCGGCGATCAGTGACACTACACAGGGGTCGGTCGGCGCCTCCTGGACGTTGGACATGTGCTTGCAAGCCTGGCCCGACCCCCGCTCAGCCTCACTGCGCACCGCCGGTTGCCGCGGTTTACCCTTGGCCTAGGCCGCCTCCAAAGGGTGAGGGAAGGAGCTGGTGGCGATGGGTGAGGGAGCAATGGTCGTCGTCGGAGGGACCAGCGGCCTGGGCCTCGAGGTCGCCCGCCACTACGCAAAGACCGGCCACAGGGTGATCCTCACCGGCCGCAGCGGCGACCGCGCCGCCGAGGTGGCCGACGAGCTCGGCCCCAACGTCGCCGGGATCGGCTTCGATCTCAGCCAGCCCGACACCATCGCCGGCGCCCTCGGCCAGGTCGGCGAGGTGGAGCACCTGGTCCTGGCCGCCATCGCCAGGGATCAGAACCCGATCAAGGAATACAAGATCGACGAAGCCATCGATCTGACGGTGATGAAGCTGGTCGGATACCCGGCCACGGTCCACGCCTTGTTGCCGATGCTCAGCGAGCACAGCTCGGTCGTCTTGTTCGGGGGCAGGGCCAAGGATCGTCCTTACCCGGGGTCCACCACCGTGACCACCATCAACGGTGGGGTAACCAGCATGATCCGCACCCTCGCCATCGAGCTGGCGCCGATCCGCTTCAACGCCATCCACCCCGGGATCGTGGGCGACAGCCCGTACTGGAAGGAGAAGCCGCTCGACGCGGTCCTGGCCCGCACCCCCACCGGGCGGTTGGTCACCATGGAGGATGTCGTCGAGGCGACGGTGTTCCTCCTCGAGAACCGATCGGTCAACGGCGTCAACTTGTATGTCGACGGCGGCTGGATGTTGATGTGACCACCAAGCCTCGGGCAGCCAACGGCAAGGCCGACCTCGACGGGATCGGCGAGCGGCTGCGGGAGGAACGGGCGAAGGCAGGGATAAGCCAGCGTGAGCTGGCTAGGCGACTCGGGTTCTCGCCGAGCCTCATCTCCCAGCTCGAGAGTGGGATCTCGCGCCCTTCGGTAGGCACGCTGTACGCGATCGTCACCGAGCTCGGGGTGTCGCTCGACCGGGTGATCAGAGGCGATACCGGGGAGACGGGGCCGGTGGAGGACAGCAAGCGGTCGGCCGCCATCAGCCCGGTGGTGCATCCGGGTGAGCGGCGCACCATCGATCTGGCCTCGGGCGTGCGCTGGGAGCAGCTCACCCCCGGGCCCGGTGAGGGGGCGGACTTCATCGAGGCGATCTATGACGTCGGCGGAGCCTCCACCCCTGACCGGTCGCTGATGCGGCACGAGGGCTGGGAGTCCGGCTACGTGGTGTCGGGCACCCTTGGCATCCAGATCGGCTTCGAGGAATACGAATTGCAGGCGGGCGACTCCATCTCCTTCGAGTCCACCCGGCCCCACCGGCTCTTCAACAAGGGCGCTACGCCGGTCCACGCCATCTGGATGATGGTGGGCCGCGGCGGCGGCGAGACCAACTAGTTCGGTACTCGGCGTGCCCGACACCACCGACGACTCCGCCCTAGATTCGGGGCCGGCCGACCGGATGGGTTGAGCATGGACCAGTCAGCTGCCGAAGCGATGATCGTGCGGATCTTCGCCGACGGGTTCAACCACGGGGACTTCAGCGGTGTGAGTGCCCACGTCGCCGAGGACTACATCGATCACAGCCCGATCCCCGCACCTGGGCCGGGGCCGGAGGGATTCGCCGGCAGGATGCGGGGGCTGAGAGCGGCCTTCGGCGAACTGCGCATCGCCATTCACGAAGTCTCCGCCGTCGGTGATCGGGTCTGGTTCCGGTGGACGATGGAGGGAAACCATGTCGGGCCCTTCGCCGGCGTGGAGCCGACCGGGCGGCCGATGTCGATCGAGGGAATCAACCTCGAGGTGGTTGACGGCGACAAAATCGTCGAGCACTTCAGCCAGTTCGACCGGGCAACGCTGCTGCAGCAGTTGAAGAACTGACATGGGGGCCGTGATCGGTGAGATCCTGGGGGAGGCGGTCGGGGTCGCCATCAGCCCCCTCCCGATCATCGCCATCGTGCTGCTGCTCTCCTCCTCGAAGGGCCGCTCCAATGCTTTCGCCTTCCTGCTCGGATGGCTGGCGGGGCTGGCAGTGGTGGGCACTCTGGTGCTCCTTCTGGCCGACCCGGCCGGCGCCTCCACCGACTCCGGCCCGGCGAAATGGGTTGGTTGGCTTGTGCTGGCCCTGGGAGCCTTGTGCGTGCTGCTTGGCATCCGCCAGTTTCGGGGACGCCCCCGCGGCGGTGAGGAGGCGCCCCTCCCGAAATGGATGACGGTGATCGACCAATTCACACCCGGTCGATCGCTGGCAATCGGCTTTGCCCTCGCAGCCATCAATCCCAAGAACACGACCCTGACCCTGGCCGCATCGGCGGCAATTGCCGGAGCCGGCCTCGACACGGCCGCGTCGTTCGTTGTTTTGGCCGTATTCGTGTTGATCGGCACCTTGGGCCTATTCATCCCGTTCGCCATCTATCTGCTCGGAGGGGACAAGGCAGCCGACACCCTGCAGGGGCTCCGGCATTGGCTGGCAATAAACAACGCCGCCATCATGGCCGTGCTCTTCGTAGTGATTGGGGCCAAATTGATCGGCAGCGGGCTGCAGACGATCGCCTGAGTCAGGCAATTGCCCCGGACCCCCCCTGCATTTGCGCAAGAATCAGCATGAAGAGGAGGCCTAAATGAGCTCGAACTCGACAGGCAGCGAACCGTCCGCATGGGCCGTTGGTGGCGTGGTTTTCGCCGCCACGATCATGCTCGTCAACGGGATGTTCATGATCATCGAAGGGCTGGCGGCAGTGCTCAACAACAGCTTCTACGTGGTCACGGACAACTACGCATTCAACATCGACGTCACCGCCTGGGGATGGGTGCACATGATTCTGGGCGTGCTGATACTTCTGACCGGTCTCGCCCTTTTTCGGGGGAGCGGCTGGGCAGGAGTGGTCGCCATCGTCTTGGCCGTTTTCGGCGCGATCGCCAACTTCGCCTTCATCCCTTACTACCCGGGCTGGGCGATCCTGATGGTGGCCATGAACGTGTTCGTGATCTGGGCGGTCTCCCGCTCCGGCGTGCTCCAGGACTGACCCGCAGGTCGATCAGACCGTGGCGGGTGGGTTTGGGGGCGCCACCGGACTGGATCGAGTGCTCCCAGGAACACGATCGCGGCAGGAGCGTCGAGCGCGCCTTCGACCCATGAGACCACTTCACGGAGCCGGTCGGGGAATCGAGGCGAACTCGTCGGCGGCAAGACGCACTTCGAGCTCGGCTCTCCGCCGGCCGCGAGCGCTGTGGCTGAACAGCGGGCCTCGACGCGGAGACCATCCCGTTCATCGACGTGACTGCGGTCAAGATGCTGGGCGAGCTTACGGAGGAGTTGGAGGCGGACGGGGTGACCTGGTGATCGCCAAAGACATCGGTCAGGTGCGCGACCTGATGCCGGCCGGCAGCCAGCCGGCGGTCTACCCCACCATCGAGGACGCCTTGAGGGCCGTTCGCTCCGATTCCGAGGGATCCGACCCCGCTCAATAACCGGCCCGTCCAGGTCGATAATCCACTCAGGGAGTGACGAAGGGTCGGAAGCTCGCGCTGGCCGCACTGACGGTTGCATCGCTGTTCCTGGGGACGGCCGGCCCGGCCGCGGCCGACCTGTCGCCGGGCGGCACTTTTCTCGACGACGACGGGTCGACCCATGAAGGTGCCATCGAGGCGATTGCCGCCGAGGGCATCACGCAGGGGTGCTCGGCCACCCAGTTCTGCCCGGACCGGACCGTGACCAGAGGGCAAATGGCAGCCTTCCTCGACCGGGCGCTGCACCTTCCCGCCGCCTCGACCGACTACTTCAGCGACGACGGGGGGTCGTCGTTCCAGGGTGCCATCAACCGGGTGGCAGCGGCCGGGATCACCAACGGCTGCGCTCCGCAGCGGTTCTGTCCCAACCAGGCGGTGACCCGCGGGCAGATGGCGGCCTTCCTCGACCGCGCTTTCCACCTCCCCGCCACATCGGTGTCGCCGTTCTCCGACGCCGCCGGGCCGTTCCGCGACGCCATCAACCGGCTGGCAGCGGCCGGGATCACCACCGGCTGCGCGCCCGGCCTCTACTGCCCGCACGACCCGGTCACGAGAGGGCAGATGGCAACCTTCCTGATGAGGGCGCTCGGCCTGAGCCCGATCGTCCCGCCCCCGCGCCCGCTCCCGCCGGCAGGGAACCCCGACGGCCACGCCGCCATCCCTGCGGCCGGCCAGGAGGAGGACACCTCCAACCCCGACCGCGTCATCGGCAACGGCACCCCGGCGAGCTGCACATCCTCGGCGGTGGTGAACGCCGTCGCCCTGGGCGGGATCATCACCTTCGACTGCGGGCCGAACCCGGTGACGATCTTCATGACCCAGACCGCCAAGGTCTTCAACAACACCGGCCCCAAGATCGTCATCGACGGCGGCGGTCTCGTCACCCTGAGCGGGGGAGGGCAGCGCCGCATCCTCTACATGAACACCTGCGACCAGGCTCAGGTCTGGACGACCAGCCATTGCCAGAACCAGGACCATCCCCAGCTCACCGTCCAGAACCTGACCTTCGTGGATGGCAACGCCTCCAGCATCTCCGACCAGGGCAACCTCGGCGGAGGAGGGGCGATCTGGGTGCGGGGCGGCCGCTTCAAGATCGTCAACTCCCGTTTCTTCAACAACCTGTGCGCATCCACCGGTCCCGACGTCGGGGGGGCGGCGGCGAGGGTCTTCAGCCAGTACAACAACCAGCCGGTCTACGTGGTCAACAGCACGTTCGGGGGCCGCCCCGACCTCGGCAACGTGTGCTCCAACGGAGGCGGGATCAGCAGCATCGGGGTCTCCTGGACCGTCATCAACAGCCTGTTCTCTTTTAACGACGCCATCGGCAACGGAGCCAACCCGGCCCAGTCGGGTACGCCGGGCGGTGGCAGCGGAGGAGCGATCTACAACGACGGCAACACGTTCACGCTTCGGGTGATCGACACCAAGATCACCGACAACCACGCCAACGAGGGGGGCGGGGCCATCTTCTTCGTCAGCAACGATCTCTCCGGCTCGTTGATCATCCAGAACTCGGAGTTGCGTCGCAATCCCAGCGACGAGTTTGAGAGCATGCCGGGGATCTTCGTCCTGGCCGGCTCGGTCCAGGCCAGCGGTTCGGTGATCGAATGAAGAAGCTGATGCGAGCCGCCCTGGCCGTACTCGTCCTGTACCTGCTGGTGGCGGCGGTCCCTTCCGGCGCAGCCCCACTTCCTCCCGGCGGCACTTTCCGCGATGACGATGGCAACTATCACGAGGGCAACATCGAGGCGATCGCCGGCGCCGGCCTCACCACCGGCTGCACCGCGCCCGACCTCTACTGCCCCCGTGGCGAGGTGACCAGAGGGCAGATGGCGGCGTTCCTCGATCGCGCGCTTCATCCTCCCGCTACCACCGTCGACTACTTCGCCGATGACGGTGGCTCGCCCTTCCAGGGCGCCATCAACCGCATCGCCGCCGCCGGCATCACGATGGGATGCGGCACAAGGCTCTTCTGCCCCAATGCCCCCATCACGCGCGGCCAGATGGCCTCCTTTCTTGTGCGCGGTTTCGGGTACCCGGCCGACGGGCAAAACCGTTTCGACGACGACGACGGCTCGACCCATGAGGACGCCATCAACCGCCTGGCTGCGGCCGGCATCACCAACGGCTGCGCTGCCCGCCGGTTCTGCCCCGACGACCGGGTCACCCGCGACCAGATGGCTTCGTTCCTGGCCAGGGCGCTGGGTCTGACCCCGATCGTCCCTCCGCCGCGGTGCACGATCCTTCCCGCCGACAACATCTGGAACCGCCGGGTGGACAACCTCCCGGTCCACGCCCGTTCGGCCCAGTACGTAGCCCGGATCGGGACCGGCGACCAGGTCCATGCCGACTTCGGCTCCGGTATCTGGCCGCCGGGGACGGGTGGGCCGATCGGAATCCCGTTCGTGGAAGTCGGGGTCGGCCAGCCCAAGGTGAGCATCACCTTCACCTCCTACGGGTCAGAGAGCGATCCGGGCCCATACCCGTTCCCTGCCTCCGCTCCGATCGAAGGCGGGCCGGGCTCGACCGGGGATCGGCACTCCCTTGTATTCGACCGCGACGCCTGCAAGCTCTACGAGCTCTACCGGGCCTTCCCCCAGTCGAACGGGACCTGGAGGGCGGCCTCCGGCGCGGTCTACGACCTCCGCTCCAACCAGCTGCGCCCCGACACCTGGACCTCGGCCGACGCCGCCGGCCTCCCGATCTACCCTGGCCTGGTCAGATACGAAGAGGTGGCCGCCGGAGTGATCCGCCACGCCATACGCTTCACCGCCCCCGACACGCAGTCCGCCCATGTCTGGCCCGCCCGACACGATGCCTCGGACATCACCGACGAGCGCTATCCGCCGATGGGCCAGCGATTCCGGTTGAAGGCCGGCTTCGACATCAGCGGGTTCTCGCCCCAGGCCCGCGTGATCCTGCAGGCCATGAAGACCTATGGCGTGATCCTGGCCGACAACGGGAGCCCGTGGTACATCTCGGGGGCGCCCGACCCCCGCTGGGACAACGACGTCCTCCACGAGCTGGACGTGGTGCATGGATCGGACTTCGAGGCGGTCGACGTGTCCGGTCTGATGGTCGATCCCGGCTCCGGCCAGTACGACGGCTGACGCCGATCCGTCCCCGCGGCAGCCGACATCCGTTTCGTGACACCTGCCGGCACGCGGCGCCTAAACATCCTCTTGGCAGGCGTGCCAGGACATGGGACACTCGCCCCGTGCGGCGCCGGGTGGTCACCCTCCTCCTGCTCTCCTGCGGCCTTTCGACGCTGTGGTTCGCTCCCGCACACGCCGAGCTGACCCCGGGCGGGACCTTCCTCGATGACGACGGGAGTACTCACGAGGGCTCGATCGAAGCCATCGTGGCGGCGGGCATCACCAAGGGCTGTGACGAGGACGGCTTCTACTACTGCCCCAACAAAAAGATCACCCGGGGCCAAATGGCGGCCCTGCTGGCCAGGGCGTTGCAGCTGCCGCTGCCCACCCAGGATTGGTTCCCTGCCGACCCGGCCACGGTCTTCGACGATGAGATCAACAGCCTGGCCGAGGCCGGAATCACCGGCGGCTGCAACCCTCCTGAAAACACCAGCTTCTGCCCCGACGATCAGGTCACGCGGGGTCAGATGGCCACCTTCCTGGCCAGGGCCTTTGCGGGCCAGATGCCACCCACCCCGCCCGACGCTTTCTTGGACGACAACGGGAACACCCACGAGCTGAGCATCAACCAGGTGGCGGCGGCCGGCATCGCATTGGGCTGTGATGCCTCCGACACCACGCTCTACTGCCCATACGCCGGAGTCACCCGCCAGCAGATGGCGGCCTTCCTTGCCAGGGCGCTCGGCCTCACCCCGATGGTCCCGCCCCCCCGACCGCCAACAGAGCGGGTCTCGAGCTTCACCACCCACTTCAACTGTTGCGAGGACCGTGTCATCAACATCCGCCGCATGGCCCAGTTGGTGAACGGCACCGTGATCCGGCCGGGAGAAGTGTTCTCGGTCGACGCGGTGGTCGGCCGGCTCACGACCGGGAAGGGATTCGTGCTTGCCCCTTACATGGTCGACGGAAAGGGCGAGTGCTGCACCGTTGGTGGAGGGGTCAGCCAGTTCGGCACCACGATTTTCAACGCCGCCTTCTGGGGCGGGTACGAGATCCTCGAGCACCAACCCCACAGCGCCTGGATCAGCCGCTATCCGCTGGGGATCGAAGCCACCCTCGTGTACCACTCGAAAGACGTCAAGTTCCGAAACGACACCTACAACACGCTCACGGTCAAGACCTCGACCACTGGCACCTCGCTCACGGTCGAGATCTGGGGCAACCAAGGAGGCTGGCGGGTCCGTGGCAACCACTCCATAGGGAATCGCTCGTCGGCGATCACCATCCTCGATCAAGGGGGCTCCGTCGCCAAGCGGGTGAAGGCCTCGGTGAGCGGTTCTGCCCCAGGGCTCGTGACCGTCACCCGTACCCTCACCCAGAACGGCGTTGCCCACTCCCAGAGCTGGACCAACCGGTATCTCGATCCCGACGCCTGACCGGCGCCCTCCGATATCACCCACTCATGCGGCTCTGCGTGTCTTAGGCTCGGTCCCAGCAACCGTCTTGCAGGAAGGAGCCGGACATGGCGAACAAGGACCGGGGCGGATCCAACACCAAAAAGGTGGCCACCCGCGACCTCAAGCAGAAGCGTCAAGAGAAGAAGGCCAAGAAAGAGGCCAAGAACCGGTCGGCCAAGTCCGCCTGATCCGGGGATCGTGGCCGGTCAGCGACCGGCCACCGCCATCATCGGCTTGCCCGTCTCCAAGAGCGTCTTCAGGCCGGAGACGATGAACGGGATCCCGCCCACGAACTCGTTGAACGTGTGGGAGCCTTCGTCCAACTGGTACAGCTCGACGGTCAGCCGAGTCGCCCCAGATGCATCGTCCACCAGCCACACCATTCGCACCGGGCCGGCCGCATCGATCTCCGGGTCCCAGCGGGGGTGGAACGTGAGTTCGAGCCGCTTCGGGGGATCGATGGCCAGGACCTGCCCGTCGGCGGCCACCGAGCCGTCTGGGTATAGGTACCGCAGCTCGCTGCCCTCGCCCCAATCCGACTCGACCCTGGTCCCGTAGTAGTACTGCTCGGTTTGGTCGCCATCGACTAGCGCATCCCAGGCGTCCCTCACCTTGCAGTTGATGAACACCTGATAGACGTGAACCGGTCCTGACATGCTCTGGCCTCCTTCCAGCCGGGACTTCAACCCGGCTATCGCTCCGACCCATGGGGCCGTGTACTTGCTGATCCAACGGTCGTGCATCTGCTTGATGGGCACCGGGTTTAGGTAGTGGTGCTTGTTGCGGCCCACCTTGCGAGGGACCACCAAGCCCGCCTCCTCCAGCACCCGTAGGTGGCTCATTACCCCGAACCTGGTCATGTCCGGCAAGTAGCCGCACAGCTCAGAGAGGGTCTGGCCGTCGTCTATGAAGAGCCGGTCGAGCAGCAGCCGCCGGCCGGGGTCGTTCAGCGCCCGGAATACCTCATCCATGCGGGAGGGACAATAGGTGAGTATTTACTCACCTGTCAAGATGCTCCCCTGGAGGTGGCACGAAGTGACGAAGTTCCCCCCTCCTGGGGACGCCGGCTTGACCGAGACCAAGTGCTCAGCGTCCGAGCCTCGACGGCATGGGCTCCGAGGTTCTGGGCTGCGGCAACTCATCCGTCGTTGCCATTGAGAGAGACTGAGGGGGTTCCGGTCTTTGTACTTTGTACTTGGTACTCGCCCGCGCAGCGGGCGTTACCCGAAAGTGAGCTCGAATGGCTCCTGGATCTCGAGCTTGTCCTCCTCGAACAGGGCCTGCTGGTCGCAGTCGTCGCCGAGGACGTCATACAGCCCCACCGGGAGGTTGTAGCTGATGGACTCGCCGGGGTCGAGGGTGTCGGTCTCGCCCAGCCAGTCGTTGCCCCACGAAGTCATGAAGTCGGGAGCGATGTAGAGGTAGCAGATGGTCTGGTTGCCGCTGTTGTTGGTCATGGTGAACTCGACCGGGCTGAGGGCATCGCCGAGACCTACATAGGAGCCCGCCTGCCACACATCCTCGACGTTCAGGGTCAGCTCCCAGAACCCGTCGGCGATGGTGGACTCGCTGGTGAAGCAGACCCACCATTCGCCCGACTCCCCGCCGGTCCACACCTCCCCGATGAAGGAGGCCCCCTCGTCGACTTCGCCTTCCCGCGCCCATATGGCATCCCAACGGACCCCGTCTTGCATTCCCTCGTACTCCCACCATCCGCACAGCTGGCTCTGGCCGCTGGGCAGCCAGATGTAGTCCTCCGTCGGCCGCACCTCGGGCACCTCGTTGTCGAACACCGGGCGCCCGAACACGACGGTGCCTGGGTCGAAGTCGACCGGCTCGGGATCGGGGTCATCGTTCGGGTCTGGCAGGCCCCCTATCGGCACATAGGTGGCCCCGGTTGTGGCCGCCGAGATCAACTCCGCCGCCAGGTTCACCGGGCGGACCCCGTTGAGAAAGCCACCCAGTGGCACGCAGTCGTCGTTGGCGTCGATGCTGCCGTCACGGTTGGTGTCCCGTACGGGCCGGCAATCCACCGGGTCGAGATTCTCTCCCGCCGCTGCCTGGGTCGGGACCCCGATCAACTCGCCGTCGAGGTTGGCCGCCATCCCTCCCGAGTTCCCCCCGGCGATGGTGGCATCGGTCTTGAACCATGCCCGGTCTCCCAAGACCGGGTCGCCGGTGAAGCCTGAGACCAGCCCGCGAGTGAACGTGATGGTCTCCCCGCCGATGGCCGGATACCCGAAGATGAGCAGGTCGTCTCCGATCTCGACCTGATCGGAGTCGCCGACCGCAGCCGCAGGAATCGCCCCTGCCGGATAAGGGTCGCCGCCGATCGTGCTGACGGCCTTGATCACCGCCAGGTCGAGCACCACATCGGCTGCCACCACCTCCGCCTGATATGTGGGCCGAGGGGCGGAGTCGGCCGAGTCGGTGACGGCGATCGTGAGCCCGTCGATGTCGACGTCGGACGGCGTGGCGACGTGGGCGTTGGTGAGGATGAGACCGTCATCAGAGATGACGGTCCCGGAACCGTGGGCGATCACCTCGCCCCCCAACATCATCTGCACTTCCACCACCGACCGCACCAAGCTCTCGACCTCCACCGAGACCTCGGCGGTGGTGGTCGGTGCTGCGGTCGTCGTGGCCTCCGGCGCGGCGGTCGTGGTGACGGGAGCAGCCGCGGTGGAGGTGGGGGAGACGCCGCAGGCGCCGGCCACAACCCCGAGGAGGATGCCTGAGCTGATCAGCCAAAGGCCTCGTCGCATGGGCCGCGACGGTAATGGGGTGACCGAGGGGCGGACCGGAATTGGGCTCAGCCGGCCAGGCCGGCGAGGTCGACGTCGGGATCGGCCAGTGCCTCGTCCTTCACAGGGGTGGCGGTGCGAATCAGCGTCTGGATCTGGGGGTTGATGTCCCAGATGTTGACGTTGGCCCCTCCCACCACATGATCCCCGTCCATGAAGAATGCGAGAAATGCGCCATCGGCTGGATCCCCTCTGAACACCACCCGTTCCCACGGCACCGGCCAGCCGGCGTACTCCATGCCCATGTCGTATTGGTCGGAGTAGAAGAAGGGCACCCGCTGGTAGACGTTGTCGTTGCCGGCGATGTTGCGGCCGGTGGCGATGCCCTGATTGAGGGCGTTCGACCAATGCTCCACCCGGACCCGCTGCTCGAGGATCGGATGCATCTGGTTGGCGATGTCGCCGATGGCAAAAACGGAGGGGTGGCTGGTGCGGAGGTGATCGTCAACCAACACTCCGTCGTCAACGGCGAGCTCGGCGTCCTCCGCCAGGCCGACGTTCGGAGTGACACCGATCCCTGCCACTATTGCATCGGCTTCGATCCTGGTCCCGTCCTTTAGCACCACTGCCCGAACCTCTCTGTCACCCTCGATGCGGTCGACCTCCGACTGTGGGCGCAGGTCGACTCCGTGCCCGCGGTGGAGGTCGGCGAAGAACCCGCCCATCTCGGGCCCGAAGATGTGATTGAGCGGGAGAGTGTCGTGGTCGATCATGACGACTTCGACTCCCCGGATGCGGGCCGAAGCTGCCACCTCTGTGCCGATCCAGCTCCCACCGATCACCACCACGCGCCGGCCCGGCTGCAGTGCCTCGCGCAAGATGAGGGAGTCGTCAAGAGTCCGGAGGTAGTGGATGCCGGCCAGATCGGAGCCTGGCACGGTCAGATGCCGGACCGAGGAACCGGTGGCGAGCACCAGGGTGCCGAAGCCAACCTTGCGACCTCCGTCGAGCTCGACCTCCTTCTCGGCAAGGTCGATGGAAACCACCTCGATCCCGAGCAGCAGGTCTATCTCATTGGCGGCGTAATAAGAGTTGTCGAGCACCTGCGGCTTGGTGAGGTCGGCGGTTCCCTGCAACAGGGTCTTGGAGAGGGGAGGGCGCTGGTAGGGGAAGTGCGCCTCCCGCCCGATCAGGCGGACCGGTCCGTCGAAGCCTTCGATGCGCAGGCTCTCGGCCACCTTGGCACCGGCCAGGCTGGCGCCAACGATGACGACCGCACCCTGAGCTGACATTCGGGGAGCGTACTAAGGCTCGAAACGGGCCGGGCCCGACCCCCGCGGGCATCAAGTAGCGGCCGGCTGATGCCGATTCTTGGACTGAGTGAACTACTTGGCGGGCTCCGACTGTGGCGGGGCCCCGCTGCGCTGTGGCGCGGCTGGGTCGCCGCGGCGCGGGCGGTCCTCATACTTGCGTGCAGTCGCGCTGCTGCTGTCGGGGCTGGTCGCTGTCTACTTCGGCCTCTCTTCGGCTGCGAGCGCCGCTGCCGTGATCTGGACCGGTCTCGGCGTCACGAACAACTGGTCAGAAGGCGCGAACTGGTCGACCGGCGCTGCCCCGGGCGCCGCCGATACCGCCATCTTCGATTCGACTTCTGCGAAGAACGCCACGATCAACGTCGCACTGAACGTTGGGGGCATTCAGATCGGTGGCGCCTACGCGGGCACGGTCACCCAAGGGGCGGTCGCCGTCACCATCGGCGCGGCGGGCTTCAGCCAATCAGGAGGTGCGTTCGCCGGAAGCGGATCGCCGATGACGGTAAATGGCCCGTTTGCTCTGTCTGGCGGCAGCTTCACCTCAACCACTGCCGCCTTATCGGTCGCGGGAGCGTTCACTCACAGCTCAGGCACATTCGGCCACAACGGCGGCACCGTCACGTTCACCGGGAGCGCAGCAACGATCACGGTCCCCACTTCGGAGACATTCAACAATCTCACGTTCGCCCCCACCACTGCAGGGGCGATCAAGACCGTGGCGGCAGGCACGACGCTCATCGTCAACGGCACGCTGACCCTGACCGAGGGAGCAATCGACACAGGCACGGTCCTCGCCATGGGCAACGCCACTCAGGCTTCGACGTTTGATGGTGGGGCGGGTTTGTTGGTGTTTGGGGGTGCGGGGGCTCAGTCGTTGACGGGGTCGGCGACGACGGGGGCTGGCCAGTTGCCGAATGTGGAGTTTGCTAAGCCGTCGGGGACTTTGAGT